>ONQT01000008.1 GCA_900320045.1 uncultured Prevotellaceae bacterium
AGTCACCATGCAGAATTTCCTGTTTATAGGGGTTTCAAGAGAGTCAACCTCTCTGAAATGTTAAAACCGCCGAAGTCAAGAAATATAGAGATTATTATTGAAACCGCCAAACTTTTTAACGATTTTGTGTAATATTGACGCTCATTTTGCCGATTTAAAACTTTCCCATGCTAAAATTTGGAAATCACAACAACGCATTCCGCAACCACCAAAAGACCTATCCCTAACTTGTCCAAGGGACAGAGTTACGGACTTTTTCCGTAACTTCCAAATTTGCGGGCAAAAAAGTAGCGGCTCTGCTCTGTGCAGAACCGCTAACCTTACTTATCAGTGAGATCCGTGTGACTTACTTGTTCACAAACTTACGGCCGTTCATGATCACCATGCCCTTGTAAGCGGCATCAACCTTCTGGCCAGCGAGGTTGTACATCACGTTGTCAGCCTTCACAGCCTTGGCAGCCTTCACAGCCTCGATACCAGTAGCGTTCTTCACGGTAATCTTCTGCACACAGAAGGTGCTCTCGAATTTCAGGTAGGGGTCGTTAACAGCTGCTGTCAGGGTAACAGTCTGATACTCATAAGGTGTAGTGAAATCAATCTTCAGACCATGTTCGGTCTCGTCGTAAACCTCAACAACATCTTGGCTCATAATCTTCTTGGTGGTTCCACCGCTTTTAGAAGAGGCAACTACCAGCTCAATTACCTGGCCAGCCTTTGCGGGGAGCATGAACTCAGCCTCCTTGTTGAAAGCAAGGTGCTTGCCACCATAACGCTGACCCTCCTTGTCGGGATAGTTACGATAGAACACCGTCTTATCGCTGGCCATAGCAGACCACTTCAGTCCCTTGAACGGAGAGAAGACAGTCGTTGAAGTAGCCATAAACTCAGTTGCATCGGGGAAGTCTGCAATGTTATAAGCCTGTTGCCAACTAGCACCTTCATCCTCTACGAATACACCGCCAGCAGCATTGGTTACCATGTTACCAGTAGCATCAATAGTCTCGGTAGGCAGAATCGTGAAGTCCCAAACTGTCTCGAGACCAGTCTCGCCGCCACCAACAAATTTATAATCTGACGTGTTCTTAACGCCCATGTTGCCAAAGTACTTTGTGATATCGCCATGAATCTGCAACTCCTTACCAATGTTAGAGGCATTGTCCACAACATTCAATGCAGCTTTAATTGCATCGGGCAATTGAACAGGAACAATATTTGCAAAGGTTTTCTCACCTACTGCAGCGGCCAATGCAAGATTTGCGTCCACTGTTGGTGTTTCCTCTACAGCGTTATTCTTGATGCTTCCGACAACAATACCCTTCACCCACTTATCTGTAGCTTCGTAATCACTAGGAAGGCTTAACATATCAGCGATGGTGAAAGGATTGGTCTCAGATCCGTCACCTGTTGTCATCACGAAGGACTTGCTTACAACACTACTCAACACGCCACCCTTTGAAGCAATTGCCTTAACTGTGCAAGAGCTGTTGATGGTGAAAGGAGCGGTATAGGTAAGACTGTTTGAAGAAGGCTCAGAACCATCAGTAGTGTAATAGATAGCTGCACCCTCATCGGCAGTAATTGTTACCTGAGTGCTTCCGTTGAATACTTCGCTACCAGAAATCTCGGGAGCAGTTACACCAGTTGCCTTGTAAATCTTAATCTTTGTGATTTGGGTATTATTTGCATTCGTAACCTTCAGCACATAAACATTTCCGGCTGCCTGATAATCTTTAGCTATCATGTATTCGTGGTCTGCCGTAGCACCTGTTGTTTGCGTACTTACTGCCGTTTCACCAACGAAAATATTCTGGGTTACTTTGCCACTTGCACCTGATCTACCTTCAATTGTAATTTTTTCAACATCAAAAGTAAAAGCGGGGAGTGTCAGGTAAGCACCCTGCTTACCCAGAATAAGATAGTGACCTACAACTTCTTGGCCTTCCTTGTTTTCATTCCAAGCAAAACCGTTACCTGAAGTACCGCACAACTTAATGGTTAGACCACCATAAGTGTAGGATGTCTCGTCGATTACTTTGGATGTAGGAAGCCCCCAGTTGTTCACAATAGTGTTGAAGTCAAGCGTCACTTCCTGTGCCATCACATTTCCAAATACCATAGCCAAAGCGGCTACGAGAAAATAACGTAAAGTTTTCATCATAATGTTTTGTTTTAAAAGTTAATAATATAAGTTGTACTAATAATTGTCTTTCACGATTACGCTTGCAAAGATACGGAATGTTTTTGAGAATTGCAAACGTTTGCGAAACTTTTTTGCAAAAAAGAAGTGATTTAAGTAAAGAGGCGTTTCAGCCAAAGTTCGAAAAAGTGGTCGTAGACAATAAATCCCTCGGCCTTTCGATAAACAATATCTTTGTCTGTAAGACCATCTAGCGCGCTCTTGACGCTACTGGCTCCTGGAAGATCGTACTTCCTGATAAACTCACTGCTTTGCGGACTGGCAACCAGCCCTTCCTTGGCAATAGCCTTGACTACCGAGAGCTGATTGTCGGTCAGAAAACCTATCAGTTCTTCGTATTGCATGGAGTTGCGGTTGACGATGTGCCTAATGGCCTCGTCAGCCTGTTCCTGCTTGGCGACGTGTTTCTCTGTCTCATACAACCGATTGAGGATGAGCTGAATGTTACGTGTGACTCCGTCGAAGCGCTGATAGATATACTGGAATACCTCTGGGCTGATGCTGCCCTTCTTCTGCTCAAAAAAACGACGGGCGAAAGCATAGTATATCTCTTCATGTAGAGGTTCCAACCCCATCGAGACTGTGCTCTGATAGAATGGCCGGTCGGGCGAATGGAAGATTTGCGACATCAAGTGGCGCTTGCTGCCCGAAAAAACAAAGTGGACATTGGGAGCAAACTGAATATAGGAGCGCAACAGGGCTTCCGTACCCGTTTCCGGATAGTTTGCAATCTGCTGAAACTCATCGATGGCAATATATATCTGATGCTTGCTCTGAGTAAGATAGGCAAAGATGCTTTTCAGAGTGGCTTCCGTCATAGTGGGCTCAATGCTAACAGAGACAGTTGGCATACCTGTCAGCGGGTCGACACTAAAGACCGGCCGCCACGACCCGAAGAACTCCAGCAGACGCTTCATGGCCTGTCGTTCTCGCGACATCACTTCTTGTGCAATGGCTGTTCCCAAGAGCTGCACGAAGTCATGCTGATTCTTGGTAGCAAAGATGTCAACATATATGCATTTCGAATCCTTTTCAGCACTTTTAAGGCGATAAAAGGCATTCATTATAAGACCCGTTTTGCCCATTCTTCGTGGAGAAATCAGCACCGTATTCCTTCCGTTTTGCAAGTTTGCAATGAGTTCCTCTGTCTCTTCCGTACGGTCACAGAAGTAGTCAGGACTAACGTAACCCTGATAAACAAAGGGATTTCGCGGAGTTGACTGTGATATTCTTGCCATCTTACAATGTATTTGGGTTATTCACTTATTACGCAAACCTTGTGACGAAATTTCCGTGACGAAACTTTCGTGATGGTTTCACGCCGCAAAGTTAAGGAATGTTTTTGAGAATTGCAAACGTTTGCGAAACTTTTTTGCAAAAAAATAGAGGGCGGAACTTGCCGCCCTCTATCCTATTGGATTTTAATTGCCACCCTTGACGTATGGGTTGTAGCCCGGGTTCTGTCCGAACTGCTCACCATTGGTCAACTTGTCAAGGAACGTGTTGGGGATTGGCCACAGGTAGTTGTGGGCATCCACCACGTCGTTACCATCCCAAGCAGGATTGTGCTGACGGATGTAGTCGACCAGCTTGCCAGTACGCTTCAGGTCGAACCAGCGCAGCCACTCGCCGCACAGCTCGCGGGCACGCTCCTCAAGAATCCACTCAATGGTCATGTTACCAGCAGTAACATCAGCCTGAGCCTCAGACAAGGTGTGACCAGGAGCCACAACACGCTGGTTGCGAATTTCGTCCTTGATGATCTGAGCAGCAGCGGCGGGATCGCCCAAGCCAATCTTACACTCAGCAGCAATCAGCGGCATCTCCGCATAGCGCATCACAGGAGCATCGGCAAAGCCTACGTTACCATTGGCAGCCTTCAGCAGGATGGTACCATTGGGATCACCGTCCCAAATACGATACTTCTTAAAGCGCGGGAAGGCCTCAAACTTGGTTTTGATGTCCTTACGGATGCGGCATCCACCCTGAGGATTGACATTAGCAACATCGTAGGTATCTTCCAGACCGCAGAGAGCATAACCCTGAGCGGCGGCGGCATCCTTCTGGGCAGCAGTTACGTGCTCCTTTGTAAATTTCAGCACAGTCTGACCATTAGGAGTAATCTTGCCAACCAGAGCGGCAGGGGCATTGTAGTTGTTTACCATAGAAGCATCCCAAGTATAAGAGCCACGACGGTTAGCACCCGGGAACTCCTCCTGGAACAGCACCTGATAGCGGATGTCCCAATTCTTCCAGAGATTCAGGAAGTAGTAAGTAGGCATGAGCAGAGCGCTCTCCTTCGGATATTCCCAAGAATCTGCTGTTGAGGTAATACCTGCCTTATCCAACAGACGCGGTGACCAGTAGAGGTGCAGACGGTTGGGGTTGTTGGGGTTTGCATTGAGCGAAGCATCAGAAGAGTGGCTAACCACCCACAAGAACTCTGTATTGGTCTTGTTGTTCTTAGCCTGCCAAATCTCATCGTACGTATTATATAAGGTAATACCCAGAGCAGCCTTGTTATCCATGACATACTTGGCAGCATCATAAGCTCTCTGGTAGAAGTTCTTCTGCTCTGCACTACCCTTAGCCTCATACTGGGCACGAGCCAGGCAGACACGAGCCAGCAGCGCATAGGCAGCTTTCTTGGTAGCACGGCCTATGTTGCCATTGTAAGGCTTAACGGGCAGCTTCTCGGCAGCAGCCTGAGCATCGGGGATGATGACCTGGTCGTAAATCACCTTGCGGTCAGTACGATAAGCCTCAAACGAAGGCTCGTTGACGGCAACGGTACGAAGGTCGATATCGCCGAACCACTCTACCAGCCACCAGTAGGCAAAGGCACGGGTAAAGCGAGCCTCACCCTCGAAGTCGTTGCGAACCTCGTCGCTCAGTCCCTGACAGTCGGGCAGGTACTGCAGTACGGCGTTGGCAATGTTTACATTGTCGTAGTTGCGCTCCCAAGCACCCTTCACCTGACCACGGTCGCCCTGCAGGTTGACGAAGCGGGTAAGCTGCATACCATACTCGTTCTTCTCAGGCGTGTTAGCCCAGATGTCGCCAGCGCCCTCAAAGTAGAGCACGGGGTCCTCACGGCCGAAGTACTTCCATTTGTAGTTATAGTACAATTGGTTAACCAGGCCTTCCATACCCTGAGGAGTAGCAAACACGGCCTCGGCACCCTCGTTGGAGGGATTATATTCGTCCAAGTCGCATGAGGTGAAACTCAGCGAAGTGGCTCCCAGGAGCAGTGCTCCCATGAAATATTTATTGAACAGTTTCATAGTTTCGTTCCTCCTTCATTAAAAATTAACATTCACACCTAATGTCACGCTGCGCTGTTGACCCTCGGGGTCGTAGCCTTCCATCCAGTCGCTCTTGTTGATATACAGAGGATTGTTGACGGTGCAGTAGACGCGAGCCGTCTGGATGCCAGCCTTCTTGGTGAGCTGACGCGGCAACGTGTAACCCAAGGAGACGCGCTTCAGTTTGATGAACGAGCGGTTGACATAGCTCAGCGACTGGTAACCCACATAGTCGAAGAGCTTGCGGTTAAGCATCAGAGCAGGGAAGGAACCACCCTCGTTGCTGCCTGCTACCCAGTAGTCCATCGTGGTGTAATTGCCACCGGTAGAAGGATCGAAGTTGGCCAACGGACTCTCACCCCACTGTCCCCAACGGGCGAAGATGTAGATGTTCAGATCCCAGTCCTTGTAGCGGAAATCGTTGTTGAAGCCCAGGAACCACTTCGGAGTCTGAGAACCGATGTAGTCGATATCCTTGTTCTGGTCAATCACGTGGTCACCGTCCAGGTCGCGCACCTTGATGTCACCAGGCTGGAAGGGCTGAGTTTTGGCAGCATCCTTGAAGTAGGTAGCAGCCTCGGCAGCCTCAGCAGTAGTCCAGATGCCCAGATAGTCGAAGGTCTTGTACGACTTGATAGGATGACCAATCATCAGAGTAGAGTTCTCCTTGTTGGTACCAACCTGAATGTCCTGTCCGTCTACGAGGTCAATGATCTTCTCACTGTTGGCAGAGAACGACAAGGTAGAGTTCCAGTTGAAGTCCTTCGTCACGATATTGCGAGAGTTGATGGTGAACTCAACACCACGGTTGCGGGTAGCACCGATGTTGGTGTAGGTAGCGAACTTACCATCGTTACCTGCAGACGTAGGCAGCGAGCGCAACAGAATCAGGTCGTCGGTCTTCGTGTTATAATAGTCGAAGGTGATGGTAATGCGGTTGTTGAACAGAATGGCGTCGAAACCGAGGTCGATGGTCTTTGACTTCTCCCAGCCGATACCCGTGTTCTTCACCAGGTAGTTGCCTGTGGCAGCGTCGAGCGAACCCAAGGTGTAACGGTTGGCAGCAGTATCCTGAAAGCCAAAGCTCCAGTTAGCAAAGTTCACACCTGTACTTGAACCATAGACGGGAATACCGGCGTTACCGGTAACACCATAAGTGACACGGAACTTCAAATCGTCCAACCAGCTCTTGGTGCCCTTCATGAAAGGCTCGTCACTGGCACGCCATGCAACAGCTACAGAGGGGAAGGTATCCCACTTGTTGCCCTCAGCCAGCACGGAAGCACCGTCACGACGCAGAGAAGCAGTCAAGAGGTAGCGGCTCTTCCAGTCGTAGTTGACACGGAAAGCGTAAGAGAAGTTCTGCTGCTTGGTATAACCGCTGGAATGGGTAGAGTGGCCGTCGCCGCCATCATTGCTGGCGAGGTTCCACCACAAGTTGCTGGCCAGCGTCTGGTTGATAGAAGTAGCCATCAGATTGTCGGTGGTCTTTTTGTTCCAGGTGGTCAGAGCAGTCAGAGAGAGGTGATGATCCTCAGGCAGCATCTTGAACTGATAAGTCAGGATGTTGTTCCACTCCACATAGGTGCTGGAGCTCTTCTGCATACGAGCTGTGGACTGCTGGGTACCACCGCTGATAACCGATGCAGACTGCTTGTCGGTATAATCGCCCCAAGTTGAGTTGGTGATGTGGGTGTTGAGCTGAGTACGGAAGGTCAGTCCGTCAATGGGATGGATATCCAGATAGCCGTTAGCCACCACGTTGGTTCCGTAGTTCTCACGAGAGTAGAGGTCGTTGGCGCCGTTGGCGTTAATCAGCGGGTTGACATAGTCGGTAGCACTCAAGGGGCGCTCCACCATGTTTGCACCGATGATATACTTGTCGGCAACATCGTCATAATATCCATAAGGATCACCCAGCTGCATACCGGTGGTCGGCGTGCTCTGATAAGGCGAGTTCTCACTACGGTTGTGAGTCAGCTGGAAGTTCACGCCGGCATCAATCCATTTGTACAGCTTGTGGTCAATGTTGGCACGCAGCGTATAGCGGTCAGTGCCCTTGCTCTTCTTCCACTTGTTGCCATCATTGGCATAACCTATACTGAAACGAGCCTGGGTACGTTCGTTACCGCCCGACATCGTCACTGTGTGGCGATGGCTCCAGGTGGTACCCTTCTGCAGCTCCTTGTCATAGTCTGTCCAAGCGTTGGCTCTGTAAGCTGCTAAGGCAGCAGGACCGCTGAAGAGTTTCAGGTCGTCGGCAGGTGAAGACCACTGTCCAGCATTCTGAGCAGCGATACGGTGAGCATCATAGTAGTTCTGACCCTCACGATAGTCGGGATGACTCTCGCGGAAAGCGGCAGTAACATAGCCATTGTACGAAATCTGCATCTTGCCAGCCTGAGCCTTCTTGGTAGTAACGATGATAACACCGTTAGCACCCTGCGAACCGTAGATGGCCGTTGAAGAGGCATCCTTCAATACGTCAACCGTCTCGATATCATCGGGGTTCAAGTCGCTGAGGCTTCCACCCTGCACACCGTCGATGATGACCAACGGGGCGTTGTTACCATTGATAGAACGGTTACCACGAATACGCATCTGCAGGTCGCCGTCAGCATCGGTATAGACATCCAAACCGGTTACACGACCCTGAAGAGCCATCGCTGCGCTGCTGGTAGGAGTCTGCAACAGGGCTTCTGACTTCACAGAAGCTACAGAACCAGTCAAGTCGCGCTTCTTTACGGTACCGAAACCGATAGCCACGACTTCATCCAACTCTGAAGCATCGGGCTCCAGCGTTACGTTGACAAAAGAGCCAGAGACCGTTACGGTCTTGCTCTGATACGACAAATAAGAGAATGTGAGCTTGTTCTTTCCTTGTGGCATCTGAATGGTAAAGTTACCATCGATGTCCGTAATTGCTCCACCCTGTCCATCGGCAATACTGACTGTAACGCCAATCATGGGTTCTCCCTTCTCATCTTGCACATGTCCTTTGACAGTCCCAGTCTGAGCAACTGCAGTAGTAGAGTTGACATCCACTCGGTTGCCTGCTTCCGCATAGACGGGGGCAAACAACATGGCAAGCGCAATACCCCATGAGAATACCCATGGACGATTGCATGTTAGCTTGTTCTGTAAGTAGTCCATCACGCTAATAATTTTTGTTAGTAAATAAAGTTATTTTAAGTATTATTTTAAATTAAGGACGCTTTTTACACTTATTTGTCATCATTTAGGTTAAAATTAATTACGCGCGTACCTTTATTATCTTCGGTAATGGTGACGCGGACGGCATCGTCGGGCAGGAGATCCTCTATCAGCTCGGGCCACTCGATAAAGCAGAGGGCGCCGCTATAGAAGTAGTCCTCGTAGCCCATGTCGTACACTTCCTCCAGCTTCTTGATGCGGTAGAAGTCGAAGTGGTAAATGGGGGAATGGGAGGTCGTATACTCATTGACGATGGCGAAGGTGGGACTGGTAATGACGTCCTCGACACCTAACTCTTCGCAGATGGCCTTGACAAAGGTGGTCTTGCCAGCGCCCATCTTGCCGTAGAAGGCAAAGACGCGGGCCTGGCCGATGTGACTGATAAACTCGCGAGCCGCCTCGCGGATGTGGTCTAAATCCTGAATCGTGATGGTAATCATAAAACTTCAAATTTCAAACTTCATACATCAAACTTCAAACTTAAATCGCTACCGCTTACGGCCTTTCATCGTGATGATGGGGATGATCATCTCCTCCATCGAGATGCCGCCGTGCTGGAAGGTGTTGCGGTAGTAGGAGACGTAGTAATTGTAGTTGTTGGGATAGGCGAAGAAGTCGTCGCCCGTAGCAAAGACGTAGCTCGTCGACAGGTTGGGCGCGGGCAGGAAGGCCTTGGCGGGGTCCTTGATGACGAAGAGGTCCTTAGAGTCGTAGGCCAGGTTCTTGCCCAACTTGTAGCGCAGGTTGGTATTGGTGTTGCGGTCGCCGACAATCTTGACGGGATTGGTAGCCCGAATGCTACCGTGGTCGGTGGTGATGATGATGCGGTAGTCAGTCTGTGCCAGCAGGCGGAACAGGTCGGCGATGACCGAATGGCGGAACCACGACAGGGTGATGGAGCGATAGGCCGACTCGTTATTAGCCAACTCGCGAACCATCTTCGACTCAGTACGGGCATGGGAAAGCATGTCGATGAAGTTGAAGACGACGACGTTGAGGTCGTTCTTCTCCAGCGTGTTCAGTTGCTGCAACAGCTTGTCGGCTTCCTGCGAGGTGTTGATCTTATGATAGGAGAAGGTGTTATGACGGCGATAGCGTTCCAACTGGGTGCGGATGAGCGGTTCCTCGTTGAGGTTCTTGCCCTCCTCCTCGTCCTCGTCGACCCACAGGTCGGGGAACATTCTGGCTATCTGGTCGGGCATCAGTCCGGAGAAGATGGCATTGCGGGCATACTGCGTCGCCGTGGGCAGGATGCTGCAATAGACGTCCTCGTCAATTTCAAACTGATCACCAATCTCGCGCTCCAGCATCTTCCACTGGTCGTAGCGGAAGTTGTCGAGCACAATGAGGAACACCTTCTCGCCCTCATTGAGCAAGGGGAACACCTTGGTCTTGAAGATGTCGGGACTTAATAGAGGTGAGGGCTGTTGGGGGTTGGGCGATGGGTGTTGGCCTTTGGCTTTCATCCAGTCCATATAGTTCTGCTTGATGTATTTGGCGAAGCCGCCGTTGGCCTCGCGCTTCTGCATCTCCAGCATCTCGGTCATCTGCGAATCGGTGGCGCTGAGCTCCAGTTCCCAGCGCACCAGCCGCTTGTAGACGTCCGTCCAGTCCTGCCACGTACGACAGTCCATAATCTGCATCGTGAGCTGCTGGAACTGCTGCTGGTAACCGCTCTGCACCGCCTCGGTAACAATCTCGCGGCGATGGATGTTCTTCTTCAGCGTCAGCAGTATCTGGTTGGGATTGACGGGCTTGATGAGGTAATCGGCAATCTGCTGGCCGATGGCCTGGTTCATGATGTCCTCCTCCTCGCTCTTGGTGACCATCACGACGGGCACCTGTGGTGTAATCTCCTTAATGCGCTGCAGGGTCTCCAAGCCACTGAGTCCGGGCATCATCTCGTCTAACAGCACGAGGTCGAAGGTGCGTTTGCGGCACTCCTCAATGGCATCGGTACCGTTGGTTACCGTCACCACTTCATATCCTTTCTTCTCCAAAAACAACAGATGGGCACGGAGCAGTTCCATCTCGTCGTCAGCCCAAAGTAATAGTCCGTTGGTCATATATTTAATTTACAATTTGACAATTTACAATTTGACAATTGATTGTTCTATTGAGCTATTTAGCGCCAGAAGTCGTCGTCGAACTCGATGTAGCCGTTGTTCTGCTGCGGCGGAGCGTTGTTGAAGATGTCGTCGACCGGGTCGTTGCTGTTGGCTGGCTGTTGAGGAACAACAGGCTGCTGAGGTGCAGCTGGCTGTTGAGGAACAGCAGGCTGGTTGAAGAAAGGCTGGTTGTTGACAGGAGCCTCTTCTTCTTCCTCTTCCTCCTCTTCTTCTTCGTCAGGTTCAGTGACGACACTCTCCGGCTCATCCAGCAGCGGTTCCTTGGAAATGGTCATCGGCTCCAGTTCTTTCTGAAAGAACACCTCGTAGTCACGATAGCTATAGGCCGTTCCCAACAGCGGCAGATTCTTCTCGCTCACCACCAGACTGCGACAGGGCCTCAGTAGGGTGGCCATCGCCTTGTTGTCATAGAGCAGTCGGGCGTACTGGCGGGCTTCGTCGTAGTTCAGGAAACCGCTCACCGACATGCGGGCCAGGCCGTGCGGATCCTGGTCAATGGCAATGTCGAAGTTACGCACCATGAAGTTCGAGAAGTTATACTTGGCCATCTCGTACAACAGCTGGTTCTGGCTGATGGAGTCGGGCTGGTAGAGCAACAGGAAGACGTAGTTGGCGTTACGCTCCACGATGAGCGAGTCGACCTTCGTCGAATCCTGTCCCGTGAGGTCGTTCATGCGGCGTGACCAGACATCGTCCATATCGAACGAGCCACCATGGAGCTGACGGCCTTGTTGCACGCCTCGAAGTATCATGCCGGCCATCTCGCTCACCTCGCTGTCGGGATATTTCTCCACCACCTGCTTCATGCGCTCGACGCAGCCGTTAGAATTGCCGTCGTTCAGCAGGCTCAAGCCCTCGATGAAGAGGAACTTCGGACGGTGTTGTCCTAACGGGAACCGCTGTTCGGACAACAGGGTATTGTTCCTTACCTCCTGATGTCGATTCTGCTTAAAGGCCTCATAGGTAGCGGCATAGATAGAGTCTTCTATGTGGACGCCGAAGCGCTGGTTGGCAAAGAAGTTCGGGTCGCTGAGCAGGATGGTCCAGTCGCTCTCCGGATAGTCGGTCTTCAGCATAGCCAGACAACGGTCGGCCTCCTCTGTCCTACCCTGTCGCGAATAGAGCAGCCACAGGTGATACCACGACTCGTCATTACGCTCGTATTCCGGGTACTGGCTGGTCAGTCGTGTAAAGGCCTTCTCACTCAACGGCAGGTTGTCGAGCTTGTCCTTGAAGATGACGCCGGAGTTGAACAGACCTTCCTTGATGATATTGTTGCTCTCGGCCACCTGTTCCTCAGTAAACGGAATCTGTGCCAGGTAGTACTCGCGGTTATGCGGGTCAAGGGCTGCGCTGTCGGTCTTTTCTGCGGCAATGCTGTCGCCTGCTGCACCTGTTTCGCCTGTACCACCGGCTTCCGCTGCCGCCATGTCGGCCTGCTGCAGACTGTCGCCATACTCCTTGCTGGCAATGCTGGCAGGATTCATATCCACCACCGTTCGGTTGACGCGCTGCCAGTCGTCCGTATTCTGACGCTTGCCCCACTGTCGCTGGAAGGCCTGTTTACCTTGGCTGACGGCCTGCGGATTATAGAAGTACCACTGTCCCGACTGCGACGTACTGCCGGGCATGGTAGGCATGGGCTGGCGGTTGTTGGAAGGCATGTTGCCGTTTCGGGCTTCCTCTTCCTGTTGCTTCCGCTCGGCCTCAGCCTCCTCCTGCTTACGCTTCTCCTCCTTTTCCTTCTTAATCAGGTCCTCTATAATCTTGTCAATGACCTTATGGAGCTCGTCCTCGGGCAACTTAGCCAGGCGCTGCAGCGAGTCCTGCAGGGCGATGGCATCGGTATGAGGCACCAGCTCGTCGAGCACCTTCGAGCGTTCGGACAACTGCTGGTAGTCCTTGCGGTCCTTGTCCAGCAGACCGATGGCCTCGCCGTAGCAGCGCTTGGCGTCGCTATACTTCTCCTTATCCCAATAGAGGTTTCCCAATGTCAGGAGCAGCACGCCCTTCTCAATACCGCTGCGGGTGGCCTTCTTGCAGCCTTCCTCATAAGCGGCAATGGCGTTCGTCGTGTCGCGCTGGGTCATGTAGACGTTACCGATGGCATAGTACACCTGCTCCAGATAGTCCTTGTTGTTGTCCGACCGCGCCATACGCTTCAGCTTCGAGATTTTCTTCTTGAAGTCTGTGGCCGGCATCACCTCCGTCTGGGCTATGCGGGCGTTGAACTCCAGCTCGTAGGGGGGATTCAGCCGGATGGTATGCTGATAGGCCTTGTAGGCTTCAAGCTTGTTGCCGAGCAGCGTCTGTATCTGTCCTAACAGGAACCACTCGCGGGCTCTTTGCTTGCGACGACGCTCATGGCTGATGACCTTGAGCAGATAGGGCACGGCCTCCTGATAGCGCTCACTGCGAATGTAGTAGTCGGCCAGTGTGTAGTCCCAGTCCTTCCTCGCCCGATAGTGGATGGAGTCGCGATGCTGCTTGACAATGACGTCCTCGGCATCGTACAGCCAGTCCATCTCCACGTAGCACTTGGCCTGCCAGGCACGGGCTATACCGCGAATGGGAGGCTGTGTCTGGTACAGTCGCGCCATATAGGAAAAGGTGGCAGCGGCCTCTTCGAACTCGCCCTTCTGGAACTGCGACTTACCCATCAGCAGCCAGGCGTGCCACAGGAAGGGGTTATACTCCCTGCGGTTCAGCCACTCAATGTCCTTGGCGGTCTTGCGGCGCCCTTTGTTCCACTCCGGACGACGCTTGATGCTTTTCAGCTTGATGACCTTCTCCGACTTCTCAATAGCACGGTCATAGTTGGCCTTTCCTAAGTCACGGCTACCCTTGTTGGCAACGGGATACAGCGGAATCAGCTCTGTGCAGTTGTCTTTGTTGCCGTTCTCCTTCTCCAGGTTGCCCTCGATGAAGGCCTGCGAACCATTGAAATAGGTATTATAGCGTGCGGTAAACGACTGCCAGAAGCGGCTGGTCGAGGTATTCTTCTTCGTGGAACAGGCACTAAAAAGCACAACAGAAGAAGTAAGCACACAGAGCAAGACAGCCGACAACACCCGCTTCGCACCGTCGTGGTGAACACAATCCGTCGTTCCCTCTTCTTCTGCTAACTTTCTCTTTCTGATATCCTCCTTCAAATCTGCCAACTTGCACTCTGCCCTGCTGCTGCACGAGCCGCAGTCGCCCTCCTTTTGGACAATAGGTTCGTCCTTATCACCTATGGAGGCGATAGCGGCAATGGCACCCAGTACCACGAGCGATATGACGACAATCAGCAGAAAACTCATAGAACCTTAAACATTACGAATACTATTCACTCCCCTCGCCGGGGGTGAGGCCTTCCATCTGGAACCCGCATTTCTTCAGGTCTTCCCAGAAATGGGGGTACGACTTGGTCACCACCTGCGGGTTGTTGATACGCAGACCAGGCAGTCGGAAGGCCGCAGGGGCGAATGCCAATGCCATGCGGTGGTCCTCGTAGGTGTCAATGGTTGCCGTCGTCTCTGCCTCACAGCGCTCACCGTTCCAGTAGAGCTCACAGTTATTCACGTCGTGCAGCACATATCCCAACTTACGCATCTCCGTCTTCATGGCCTCTATGCGGTCGGTCTCCTTGATTTTCAGCGTCGACAGGCCACGAAAGTGGAACGGAATACCCAAGACGGCACAACACACGATAAACGTCTGTGCCAGGTCGGGCGAATTCACGAAGTCGTAGTCCAGGCGTGACACACAGCACCCCGAATGTTGCAGCCTCACCATCGTCGGCACACCGGGTTTCGTGCTTTCGAACGTGGTCTTGACGCCCAACAGACTAAACAGATAGCGCACGCTGGAGTCGCCCTGCTTCGAGCCGTCCATCAGACCCTCCAGCAGCACCTCGTCTCCTGCGTTTCTCGACAGCGCCATCATCTCATACCAGTAGGATGCAGCGCTCCAGTCGCTCTCGATATAGTACGGATGCTGCTCGTAGGGCTGGGCAGCGACCATGATGGTCTCGAAATCATCCCAGTCGGCAAAGGCGTTAAACTCACGCATCGTCCACAGCGTCAGGTCGATATAGGGTCGCGAGATGATGTCACCCTTTAGGCGCAGCGTCAGTCCGTCGCGAAGCATCGGACCGATGAGCAACAGGGCCGAGATAAACTGCGAACTGATGTTGCCGGGCACCTCCAACAAGCCGCCTTCCAACTGTCGCCCACGAATGCGCAACGGCGGAAAACCCTCCTCGCCCATGTACTCAATGTCGGCACCCAGGCGTCGCAGGGCCTCCACCAGCACATGTATCGGACGGTGCTGCATGCGCTCCGTTCCCGTCAGCACGTGCTCCTCGCCTTCCCTCGTCGACAGATAGGCCGTCATGAAGCGCATGGCCGTACCTGCTGCCTTGATGTTGATTTCGTAGGGATTGTCGCGCAGGGCACGGACAATCACCTCCGTGTCGTCACAGTCCGACAGGTTGTCAAGCTGCATGCTGGCTCCCGTCAGGGCATAGATCATCAGCGCACGGTTCGAGATGCTTTTCGATGCGGGCAACTTCACCGTTGCTTCCAGACGATCGGGTGTTGTAAGGGTGTATTGCATGGGTTCTATACCTTAATTATATGATACGTCTACTCTTATTAACCGACAAAAGTACGAAATATTTGATGATTCACCAAGGAAATAACATAAATTATCAATCTTTTCGGCAAAAAGTGGGCAGAAAATTTGCAGGAATAAAAAAAACTCCGTACCTTTGCACCGCATTTTCAGAAATGGAGTGCACAGGTTTCGGGATTTAGCGCAGTTGGTAGCGCACACGTCTGGGGGGCGCGAGGTCGCTGGTTCGAGTCCAGTAATCCCGACCAAACAAAGAACCTAACTGATTGATTTTCAGTTTGGTTCTTTTCTTTTATCCACAATTTAGCTTCACCGAAGAAGTTTTGAGCGTTCCGGTGGCAGTCCCTTTTCCGGCTTGCCGTTCAGCATACGACCCTGCAGGTCGAAGTAGCGGTTGGTGCCGCGGGTATCGATGGTACGGAAGGTAGCCTCGATGCCGGTTGAAGCCAACAAGATAACCTTATGCTTTACTACAATGCCGTCAAGGGATATACAATGTTCACAATCAGGATGTTGGCGGCAAGGATGATGATGTTCATCAGCAAACCGATGCGAATGAAGTCGCTGAAGCGGTAACCACCAGGGCCGTACACCAGCATGTGGGTCGGCGAACCGATTGGTGTGGCGAAGCTACAGCTGACGCTGATCATCAGGGCAACAAGGAAGGGGAACGGATCGTAGCCCAGCTTCTCGGCGGCTTCGTACATGATGGGGAAGAACATGGCACCGGCTGCCGTGTTCGAGATAAACTCGGTGATGAAGGTGCCCACCAGACAGACGGCCGTCATGACCACTATCGGATTGGTGCCGCAAACATCGAGAATGCCGTTGGCCAGCCATTCGGCAAGACCTGTCTTCTGGATAGCGGTACCCAGCACGGCACTACCGGCAAAGACCATCAGGATGTCCCAGTTGACAGCTCTCATGGCCTGCTCCATACTGCAGCAACGGAAGATGAGCATGGCAGCAGCAGCCAGGAAGGCGCACTGCAACAACGGCAGGATGCCCAAGGCCGATACCACCACCATCGCCAGCATGATGAGCATGGAGACGATGGTGCCCGTACCAATGTTTGGCACATCGTCCGAGTCGAAGAAATGAAGGTTGTCCCTCAGGGACGCAGTATCAATATTGAAGTGCTTCGGGCAAATCATCAACAGCGTATCGCCAGCCTCCAGCACCACCCTGCGGGGTGACTCCTTAATGCGCTCACCACGTCGAGAGACTGCTGCCAGCACTACACCATGATCTTTCTCAAAGGTGCTGTCGCCGATGGCTGTTCCTATCAGTTCGCTACCGAAGGTGACATAGGCTGTCAACAACTTGCAGTCCGTGTCCAGCTCGCTCATACTATAGATGTGATGGTCTGCGCTCACCAACTGGTGGCTCACCGCCATCTCGATAATCTCATCTATCTGACCGGCATACACCAGACGGTCACCGCCCATAATGGGCTCGTCCTCCGTAGCAGGGGCCATGAAATCGTCGAAGTGATAATGCTTGATCAGGCTGCCGCCATTGACGCAGAACAGGCCTGCCTCGCCCAGCGTCTCACCGATATGCGGATTGTCCGACGGGACCAGCAGCTCAACGGTATAGTCGCCGGTCGACTCGAAGGCACTCTCAGGAGCCTTGCGGTCGGGCAGCAGACGGCGCATGGCAATGATGGACAACACACCGACACCCAAGCAGAACAGGCCCGGAATGGTCGTCGTCAGGACGTTCATCGCCACGCCAGTCTTCTCTTCGTAGAGTCCGCTGATGATGAGGTTCGGCGGCGTACCAATCAACGTACACACACCACCCATTCCAGAGGCATAGCTCAGCGGAATGAGCAGTTTCGAGGGTGCCACACCGAGCTTCTTGGCCCACATCTTCACGACGTTCACGAAGAGCGCCACAACCGTTGTGTTGCTAAGAAATGAGCTGAGCACGGCCACGGGCAGCATCAGCCTGGTCACCGCCTTGCCGTAGGTGTTGGGAATGCCTAGCAAGTTTTTCACAATCCATTGAAGCACACCGGTATGTGTCAGTCCGGCCACTACGACAAACAGCACGCCGACGGTGATGACCGACGTGCCGCTGAAGCCCGCAAAGGCCTCCTTGGCATCGAGCACACCCGTCACATAGAGCACGCCGATGGCGCCGAGAAACACCACGTCGCTGCGCCACTTCGTTGTCAGCAGCACCGTAAACATACCGATTACCGTCACGATGGTAATCCACGCGTCAATTCCAAATCCTAAAAACATCATTGCTTCGGTTTTTCTCTACATTTGATTATTAAAACGCCACAAAGGTAGTCAATTTTCTATGAATATCAAAAGAAAAGCAAAAAAATCATTAGAAGTCCTCCTGCCACCGGCAACTGGCTGTTTGAGGCGTAAAGATTGTTAAAACTTACATTCCTATAATATAGGAATCGGAGTTTTTTCGTACCTTTGCACGCCGAAAACGAAAGTGAGCACAATGGACGTTTTCGAACGCAAAGACATGATTATTCGAATAAACAAATTTAATAAAAGTATGAAAATGAAAAGACTGATGACGCTTGCAGCCATTGCTGCAACGCTTGTTTCATGCGGTGGCGGCGGTGGCCGTCCACAGTTCGGGGATAACGAATTTCCCGTGGTGGCTGCCGGTACGTCGACGGCCGACTTGAAGACCTCCTACCCAGGTGCCGTAAAGGGTATGCAGGACGTAGAGATTCGTCCGAAGGTTCAGGGTTTCCTAGTACAAATCAATGTAAAAGAAGGTCAGACGGTGAGTGCCGGACAGGTGCTGTTTGTCATTGACAACGCCACCTATCAGGCTCAGGTACGCCAGGCTCAGGCTGCAGTCAATGCCGCCCAGCAGCAGGTGAACACCGCCAAGCTGACATACGACAACGCCCAGCAGCTGCACCAGAGCAAGGTGATTGGCGACTTCGAGCTGCAGACATCGAAGAACAGCTACGAGGTTGCGCTGGCTAACTGTGCTCAGGCCAAGGCTGCACTGGCTACGGCCCAGGAGACGCTGAGCTACTGCTACGTGAAGAGTCCTGCCTCGGGTGTCGTCGGCACGCTGCCATTCAAGAAGGGTGCGCTGGTGAGCGGTTCAAACTCGCTGACCACAGTGTCGAACAACTCGTCGATGGACGTTTACTTCTCTGTAACGGAGAAGGAGGCGATGGTCTTGTCGCAGAAGGGCATCGGCTCTATGCCGCAGGTGAAGCTGCAGCTGGCTGACGGCAGCATCTACGGCCACGAGGGTACGGTGACCCGCATGAGTGGTGTCATCGACCAGGCTACGGGTTCGGTACAGCTCATTGCCACCTTCCCCAACCCCGAGAAGACACTAAAGAGCGGTGCTACGGGCAACATCATCATTCCGCGCCAGAACTCGTCGGTCATCGTCATTCCGCAGGCCTGTGTGATGGAAGTGCAGAACAAGAAGTTCGTGTACCTGCTGGACAAAGACAACAAGGTAAAGTACACCGAGATTCAGGTAGACCCGCAGAACGACGGCAACAACTACATCGTGACGGGTGGTCTGAAGACCGGTGACAAGTACGTGGTCAATGGTGTCACCAAACTCTCGGACGGCATGGAGATTGTGCCCATCACTCCTGAGCGCTACGAGCAGAAGATTGCCGAGCAGGCGAAAGCCATGAGTGCCGGCGACATCGTCAACGCCATGAAGAAGTAAATTGTCAAGGCTGCGAAAGCAGGCTCGATGTGAAACATCAAATAGCAAATTATTATGACTTTTACAACCTTTATAAAACGCCCGGTGCTGTCGACGGTGATTTCTATCCTCACCGTCCTGCTGGGTATCATCGGATTGGTGTCGCTGCCTATTGAGCAGTACCCCAACATTGCACCGCCAACGGTGGCCATCTGGACTAACTATCCGGGTGCTGACGCAGAGACCGTGAAGAACTCGGTCATCACGCCGCTGGAGGAGAGCATCAACGGTGTGGAAGGCATGGACTACATCTCGTCGACGGCCTCCACGGGTTCGGCACAGATCAGCGTGCTATTCCGTCAGGGTGCCAACCCCGATATGTGTGCCGTGAACGTGCAAAACCGCGTTTCGCAGGCCAGCGCCCTGCTACCTGCCGAGGTGAACCAGATTGGTGTCACGGTGACCAAGCGTCAGACGTCGCAGGTCATCATGTACACGCTGACCTCAGACGGTCGCTACGACGACGAGTTCCTGACGAACTACGCCAACATCAACATTGTCCCTGCCATCAAGCGTATTCAGGGTGTGGGTGACGTGATGTCGCCTGGTCTGAAGACCTACTCGATGCGTATCTGGCTGAAGCCCGACGTGATGCAGCAGCACAACCTGATGCCGAGCGACATTGCCGGTGTACTGGCCGAGCAGAACATCGAGGCTGCCCCCGGTACTTTCGGCGAGCAGTCGAATGTGGCCTACGAGTATGCCATGCGCTATACGGGTCGTCTGAAGACTCCCGAGCAGTTCGGCAACATCATCATCAAGAGCGACGCCCAAGGTCAGACGCTGAAGCTGAAGGACGTCGCCAAGATCGAGCTGGGCGGTCAGCAGTACTCCGTATCGATGAAGAACAACAACATCCCGTCGGTACTGGGTATGGTGCAACAGATTGCCGGTTCGAACGCCAACGAGATTGCCAAGAACGTGAAGGCCGAGTTGGAGGAACAGGCCAAGTCGTTCCCTCCGGGCATGATGTATAAGATTAACTACGACGTCACCGAGTTCCTGTACGCCGCAATCGAGGAGGTGGTGTTCACCTTGGTGTTCACCCTCATCCTGGTGTTTATCGTCATCTACGTCTTCCTGCAGGACTGGCGCTCGACACTCATCCCGCTGATTGCCGTGCCGGTGTCGCTCATTGGTACCTTCTTCTTCCTGTCCGTCTTCGGATTCTCCATCAACCTGCTGACGCTATCGGCCTTGCTGCTGGCTATTGCCATTGTGGTGGACGACGCCATTGTGGTCGTCGAGGCTGTTCACGCCAAGCTGGACCAGGGTTACAAGTCGTCGCTGACGGCCTCGATTGACGCCATGAACGAAATTTCGGGCGCCATTATCTCCATCACGCTGGTGATGGCCTCAGTGTTTATCCCCGTGTCGTTCATCGGCGGTACCAGCGGTACGTTCTACCGCGAGTTCGGTGTCACGATGGCTGTCAGCATCTTCATCTCCGCACTGAACGCCCTGACGCTCTCCCCCGCCCTGTGCGCCATCTTCCTGAAGCCGCACGACAAGGAGGGCCACGAGAAGAAGATGTCGGCCGTGGACCGCTTCCACGCGTCGTTCAACACCGCCTACGATTCTATATTAGGTAAATACAAGGGCATTATCGAGAAACTGGTGCACAAGCCGCTGGCCATCATCCTCACCGTCATCATCGGTGCTGTGGTGCTGGTAGGCACGATGACGTTCACCAAGACAGGTCTGGTGCCCGATGAAGATACCGGTACCGTGTTCTGTACCGTCTCCATGCCCCCTGCTACCTCCGTAGCGCGCACCAATAAGGTCATTGCCGAAATTGACAGCATCCTTGGTGCCGACCCTGCCATCCAGAGCCGCGAGCAGATTCAGGGTTACAACTTCATTGCCGGTTCGGGTTCCGACCAGGCTACATTCATTATCAAGCTGAAACCGTTCAGCGAGCGCCAGAAGGGATTCTGGTGGAAGCTCAGCGGACTGTGGGAGGGTGACGGTATCTACCGTTTCTTCCTCAACCCCTGGGAGTCCACGGGTGTGCTGGCTCAGATTTACCTGAAGACCGCACATATCAAGGATGCACAGATCATTGCCTTTGCACCGCCTATGATTCCGGGCTTCTCGGCCAACAGTGGTATCTCTATCGTCATGCAGGACCGCACGGGTGGCGACCTGGGCAAGTTCTTCAATATTGTGAAGGACTATCTGGCCGAGTTGAACAAGCGTCCCGAGTTCCAGATGGCTATGACATCGTATAACCCGAACTACCCACAGTACATGCTGCACGTCGACGTGGCCAAGTGTAAGCAGGCTGGCATCTCGCCATCCTCTGTGCTCACCACGCTGCAGGGTTACTATGGTGGTCTGTACGCCTCGAACTTCAACAGCTACGGTAAATTGTACCGCGTCATGATACAGGCTTCGCCCGAAACGCGCATGACGCCGGAGTCGCTGAAGAGCATCTATGTCCGCACGCCGGCCGGTATGTCGCCCGTCGAGGAGTTCTGCCGCATGGAGCGCGTCTACGGTCCGTCGAACATCAACCGCTTCAACCTGTTTACGTCAATCAACGTCACAGCAACGGTGGCCAACGGCTACTCGACCGGTGAGGCGTTGAAGGCTGCTCAGGAAGTGGCTGACGACATGCTGCCACAGGGCTACACCTACGACTATCAGGGTCTGACACGTGAGGAGGCCAAGGCCTCGAACACCACAGCCGTCATCTTCGTGCTGTGTATCGTGTTCATCTACCTCATCCTGTCTGCCCAGTACGAGTCGTACATCCTGCCGCTGGCCGTTATCCTGTCCGTACCCTTCGGTCTGGCAGGCTGCTTCCTGTTCACCATGCTCTTCGGACACGCCAACGACATCTACATGCAGATTTCGCTGATTATGCTGATAGGTCTGCTGGCCAAGAACGCCATTCTGATTGTGCAGTTCGCCCTGGAGCGTCGCCATACGGGTATGGCCATCTCGTGGTCGGCCATCCTGGGTTCAGCAGCCCGTCTGCGTCCTATCCTCATGACGTCGCTGGCTATGGTCATCGGTCTGCTGCCTATGATGTTCGCATCGGGCGTCGGCAAGAACGGTAACCAGACGCTGGGTGCCGCTGCCGTGGGCGGTATGCTTATCGGTACCTTGTGCCAGCTGATTGTGGTTCCCACCCTCTTCGTCATCTTCCAGACGCTGCAGGAGAAGATTTCGCCCCTGAAGTTCGAGGATGAGGAGGAGAACAACGACGTGAAAACGGAGATTGCACAGTATGCTCACCGTCCGGTAAATTACAAATTGGAGGAATAAGAGATATGAAAAAATTCATGATATTCGCTGCCGTCACGCTGCTCATGAGCAGCTGCGGCTTATACAATAAGTACGAGCGCCCGAAGGATGTAGAGACCTCCGGACTCATCCGTGACGTGCTGTCAGACCGAGACACGTTGGTCGTACAGGACACTGCCTCCTTCGGCAACCTGCCCTGGCGCGAGGTGTTCACCGACCCACAGCTGCAGGCACTCATCGAACAGGGTCTGCAGAAGAACACCAACCTGTTGAACGCGGCCCTGAACGTACAGTCTTACGAGGCTATCCTGAGGGCTGCCAAGCTGGCATTCCTGCCAGCCGTACAGATTGGCAATGCCCAGCAACCGATGGGAACCATCAGCTGGCTGCACAGCGATCCCGTGGTGACGACCAAGTCGTACAACATGCCCGTGACTGCTTCATGGACTCTGGACCTCTTCGGTAACATCCTGTCGCAGAAGCGCTCCACACAGATGAAGTTGCTGGCCATGAAGGACAACCAGATGGCTGTCCGTGCTCAGGTTATCAGCGGTATAGCCAACAGCTACTACACCCTGCTGATGCTCGACCAACAGCTGGCTATCACCAACGAGATGTCGCAGATGGCCAAGGAAACCTGGGAGATGATGCAGCTGCAGTACCAGCTGGGCCGCATGCGCTCTACCAGTGTGCAGAGCGCTCAGGCTTCGTACCTGTCAACGCTGACACAGGCCAACGACTTCCGTCGCCAGATACGTGCTACGGAGAATGCCCTCTGCCTGCTCATCGGACAACAGGGACAGCAGATCCCACGTTCTACGCTGGATGCGCAGTCGCTGCCCGCAGAGTTTGCCACGGGCGTCGGCGTAGCCCTGCTGAAGAACCGTCCCGACGTGCATCAGGCAGAGATGCAGTTAGCAACCTGCTTCCACGACGTACAGACAGCCCGCTCGAAATTCTATCCCTCGGTGACCATCGGCGGCTCTGCTGCCTTCACCAACCAGAACGGTACCATCAACCCGGGCAAGTGGCTCACCTCCGTCTTTGGTAGTCTGGTGCAGCCCATCTTCCAGCGTGGTGCACTGACCGCCAACCTGAAGGTGTCGAAGCTGCAGTACGAGCAGGCTTTCAACAATTGGCAGAACGCCATCCTGAAGGCAGGTAACGAGGTGTCTAACGCCCTAGTGAACTACAACGGCTACGATGAGAACTCGAAACTCGAGGCCCAACGCGTCGAGGTGTTGACCAAGAACGTCGAGGACACTCGCGCCCTGTACAAAAGCAGCGGCAGCAGCTATCTGGAGGTGCTCACCGCTCAGACCCAGCTGCTCAATGCCAGACTGAAGCAGGTCACCAACGACTTCAACAAGATGCAGAGCGTCGTAAGCCTCTATACTGCCCTGGGCGGAGGAGGAAAGTAATTGAGAATTGACAATTGATAAATGAGAATTGAGAATTATGGCAAGTGATATTTCTCCCAAGGCCGAAATCAGCCCCAAAGCGAAAATCGGCAACAACTGTAAGATATTCCCCTTCGCCTACATCGAGGACGATGTGGAAATCGGTGATGACTGCATCATCTTTCCCTTTGTCAGTATATTAAAAGGTACGCGCATGGGAAACAGCAACAAGATACATCAGGGAACGGTCATCGGTGCCCTGCCGCAGGACTTCGAGTTCCGCGGTGAGAAGTCGGAGTGCATCGTCGGCAACAACAACATCTTCCGCGAGAATGTCGTCGTCAACCGCGCCACACATCATGGCGGACAAACGGTTATCGGCAACGACAACGTACTAATGGAGGGTGCCCACATCTCGCACGACACCAAGGTCGGCAACCGCTGCGTCTTCGGCTACGGCACGAAGATTGCCGGCGACTGCCTCATAGAGGACGGAGCCATCTTCTCGTCGTCCGTCGTCGAGAATGCCAAGACGCGCGTCGGACAAGGCTCGATGATTCAGGCCGGTACCACGTTCTCGAAGGACGTGCCGCCCTACATCATCTGCACCAAAAACTGCGAATACGGCGGCGTCAACATAGAGGTGGCCCGTATGCACGGCGTCGACGACAAGACGCTGAAGCATATTGCCAACGCCTACCGACTGGTGTTCCACGGACAGACCAGCGTCTTCGATGCCATCAACCAGATTGAGCAACAGGTGCCCGACGGCCCCTTCATCCGACACATCATCGAGTTTATGCGCGTAGAAAGCCTCGGCATCATCTCCAAGATGTAAGCCAACAAATTTAGTAAAACCCCAATACACAAATACACACTTATGGCTGAACAATTAGAAGTTAAAGAACTGGAGCAGGTGGTTGTACGCTTCTCTGGTGACTCCGGCGACGGTATGCAGTTGGCCGGAAACATCTTTTCTACGGTATCAGCTACCGTAGGTAACGGTATCTCAACATTCCCCGACTATCCCGCCGACATCCGCGCCCCGCAAGGCTCACTGACAGGTGTGTCAGGTTTTCAGGTGCACATCGGTGCCGGCAAGGTCTATACGCCAGGCGACCAGTGCGATGTGCTGGTGGCTATGAACGCTGCAGCGTTGAAGACGCAGCTGAAGTATGCGAAGCCACAGGCTACCATCATCATCGACACCGACTCGTTCGGTCCCAAGGACTTGGAGAAGGCCGAGTTCAAGACGGAAGACTACCTGGGCGAGCTGGGCATCGACCCCGACCGCGTCATCCAGTGCCCGCTGACCACGATGGTGAAGGACTGTCTGGCCGATACGGGTATGGACAACAAGGCCATCCTCAAGTGCCGTAACATGTTTGCCCTCGGTCTGGTCTGCTGGCTCTTCGACCGCGACCTGTCATTGGTGGCCAACTTCCTGAAGGAGAAGTTCGCCAAGAAGCCCGCCATTGCCGAGAACAACATCAAGGTGGTGCAGGCAGGCTACGACTACGGACACAACACCCACTCGTCGGCCGTCAATGTCTATCGCATTGAGTCAAAGCACAAGGAGCCGGGCCGTTATATGGACATCACTGGCAACAAGGCTACAGCCTATGGTTTCATTGCCGCTGCCGAGAAGGCTGGCTTGAAGCTCTACCTGGGCTCCTACCCCATTACCCCCGCCACCGACGTGCTCCACGAGTTGTCAAAGCACAAGTCGCTGGGTGTGACCACCGTCCAGTGTGAGGACGAGATTTCGGGTGCCGCCTCAGCCCTCGGTGCTTCTTTTGCCGGCGCACTGGCCGTCACCTCCACTTCCGGTCCCGGCATCTGTCTGAAGTCAGAGGCTATGAACCTGGCCGTCATCATGGAGCTGCCCCTCGTGGTGCTCGACGTACAGCGCGGCGGTCCTGCTACGGGTCTGCCCACCAAGTCGGAACAGACCGACCTGCTGCAGGTGCTCTTCGGACGTAACGGCGAGAGTCCCATGCCCGTGCTGGCAGCCACCAGTCCTGCCGACTGCTTCGATGCTGCCTATCAGGCCAGTAAGATAGCCCTGGAGCACATGACACCCGTTGTGCTGCTGACCGATGCCTACATCGCTAACGGCTCCGGCGCGTTCAAGTTGCCTGAAATCGCCAAGCTCGACGCCATTCAGCCGCCCTATGTTCCCGAGGAACTGAAGGGCAAGTGGACACCCTATATGCGTGCTGAGAACGGAACCCGCTACTGGGCAGTACCCGGTCGTGAGGGCTTCACGCACATCCTCGGCGGACTGGAGAAGGACTCCGAGACGGGAGCCATCTCAACGAACCCCGAGAACCACGACCTCATGACGCGTCTGCGCCAACAGAAGATTGCCAACATCCAGGTGCCCGACCTCGACGTGGAGGGTGACGTACAGGATGCCGATCTGCTCGTGGTAGGCTTCGGCTCTACTTATGGTCACCTGCACTCCGCGATGGACGAGCTCCGCCAGAAGGGTCACAAGGTTGCCCAGGCGCAGTTCAAGTACCTGAACCCGCTGCCCAAGAACACTGCCGAGGTACTGAAGAAGTACAAGAAGGTCGTCGTGGCCGAACAGAACATGGGTCAGCTGGCAGCCTATCTGCGCATGAAGGTCGATAACTTCGTACCTTACCAGTTCAATCAGGTCAAGGGCCAACCCTTCGTGGTCGAGGAACTCGTCAACGCATTCACCGAGATAATTAACAAGAAATAAAAAAAGTATTATGAGTACATATACAGCAAATGATTTCAAGAAAGGACAGCCACGTTGGTGTCCTGGTTGCGGTGACCACTTCTTCCTGGCATCGTTCCATAAAGCATTAGCAGAAATCGGCGTTGCCCCGCAGGACACTGCCGTCATCTCGGGAATCGGTTGTTCGAGCCGTCTGCCCCACTACATGGCCACCTACGGCATGAACACCATCCACGGTCGTGCCGCCGCCATTGCCACAGGTGCCAAGGTTGCCAATCCCAACCTCACCGTATGGCAGGTCAGCGGTGACGGTGACGGACTGGCTATCGGTGGTAACCACTTCATCCACGCCAACCGCCGTAACATCAACCTGAACATGATTCTGCTGAATAACCGCATCTACGGTCTGACCAAGGGACAGTACTCCCCCACCTCGCCCCGTGGCTTCGTCTCCAAGTCGAGCCCCTACGGCACGGTGGAAGACCCGTTCCGTCCCGCTGAGCTGTGCTTCGGAGCCCGCGGCCACTTCTTCGCCCGTGCCGTTGCCACCGATGCCCAGGGCACCGTTGACATCCTGAAGGCTGCCTACGCGCACAAGGGTGCTGCCGTCTGCGAGATTCTGCAGAACTGCGTCATCTTCAACGACGGCACCCACGAGGCGGTATATAACAAGGAGGGCCGCAAGAAGAACGCCATCTACGTGAAGCACGGCGAGAAACTCGTGTTCGGCGAGAACAACGAGTTCGGACTCGTACAGGAGGGCTTCGGACTGAAGATTGTGGAGATTGGCAAGGATGGCTACACCCTGGACGACATCTTAGTACACGATGCCCACTGCGAGGACAACACCTTGCAGCTGAAGCTCGCCTTGATGGGCAACGGCGACGGATTCCCCGTAGCCCTCGGTGTCATCCGCGACGTCGATGCACCCACCTACGACGAGGCCGTCAGTGCCCAGATTGCCGAGGTCAGCGCCCAGAAGAAGTACCACAACTTCGCTGAACTGCTGGAGACCAATGACACCTGGGAGGTGAAATAAGGTAAAATAAAAAGTACCGGAGTTCTGCATCCCGCAGGGCTCCGGTATCTTTTTGTTCAAAGGTTTACGATTCAGAATTGAGTCGAGTAGTGAATAGTCGTAAATCCTTTTGTGTGTTTTCCGATAGTACAGACTTTCAGTCTTGTAACAAAACAAACTACTAATGATTCTACTAAAACAAATCTCTTATTGAAAAATACTAATGTGCAAATATCTCTTTATTGCGATGCAAAGGTACGATGTTTTTACGAAACATGCTTTATAAAAAGTACCACAAACTTTACGAAAAGTAACATTTATGTAAAAAGAGCGAATTTTTAGCCATTTTCTTTGTTTTTTAACCCTTTTACACTATCTTTGCAACCAGAAATGTAACATGACAACAACAAAAATACGACAAAACGACTCAGATGGCTAAAACAAAGGAAACGCAAAAGAGGCGACTGGAGATAGCCGAAGCCAAGGTGGCCATACTCAGGGATGTGACCAAGGTGGCTCGTACTCCCCTTACACTCATCATCACTCCCCTGCTCTCGCTCATGGAAGAAGACGACGACCCGCACCGACGCGATATCTACAAAACCATTCGGCGCAATGCCGACCGACTATTGTCACTCATCGACCTGATTACCGACATTGACAAGCTGGAAACGGGAGAGTTGCACCTGCACATGGAAGAAACTGACCTCATCAACTATACGGAAAACGTCATCAAGATGTTTGCTCACACCATCAAGGCGAAGATGATCTTCATGAACTTCTATCACGACATGGAGCAGTTGCCCGTCTGGATAGACCGCGTCAACTTCGACAAAGTGCTGGTGAACCTGCTGACCAACGCCTGTAAATATATCTCCGTGGGCGGTACCATCAACATTCATATTGAACAGGACCAGAATAATGCCTATTTCATCATGCGCGACAATGGCGTAGGCATTCCGGAAGGACAGCTACCATACATTCTCAACAACTACTATAACGCCCAGTTGTCAGTAGAAGAGCGCAACATCTCCACCGGTATTCGAATGGATCTCATTCACCGTCTTGTGGAACTCCACCACGGCACAATCGAGGTGCAAAACAACGAGAATGCCTGCGGCTGTGAGTTCAAGATTACCCTGCCGCTGGGCTCTCAACATCTAAGCAAGAAAGAGCTGTCGCCAGAAAGGGAAGACGGCATGGATTTCCCCGAGCAACCTGAGGAGGAGCAGCCACACCCGAAAGCGGCCACTGCCAATAGTGGCAAGAAGAGACTACAGAGACAACGTATCATCCTGATAGAGAGCGATGAGGAAGTCAGCGAATTCCTGATGAACGAACTGAAAGACAACTACGACGTTACGCTCTGCGAAACTGGTAAGAAAGGCATCGCCGCCATCGGCACTAAGAATCCCGACCTGGTCATTAGCGACGTCAAGCTCTACGACATGGAGGGACAGGCCATCTGTTCACGCATCAAGGGCAACAGTAGCCTCAGCCATATTCCGGTCATCCTGCTCACCAACAACGACCCCAACATCGACCGTCTGGAACTGCTCGAGGCTGCTGCTGACGCCTATATCATGCGACCGTTCAACATGGATATCCTGCAGCGAACCATCATCAACCTGCTACACCGTCAGGAGATGCTGAAACTGAAGTTCGGTCGCAAGGACCAGCTGGAGGAAATGGTGGACGACATCCGTATGAAGTCGCCTGACGAGAAGTTGATGGAGCGCATCATGGCCTTCATCAACGACAACCTGAGCAATATGGAAATCAGCAACGAAGACATTGCCGACAGCGTAGGCCTCAGCCGCGTACACTTGCACCGGAAAATGAAGGAGCTGACCGGCCAGACGCCACATGACTTCATACGCGGCATCCGCCTGAAGAAAGCCTCGCAGCTGTTGCGACGGGGCGACATCAGTGTCACGGAGGTCGTCTATGCCTGTGGCTTCGGCAGTGCGGCCAGCTTCTCCACCATCTTCAAGAAACAGTTCGGCCTGTCACCAAGAGAATACATGATGAAGGTCAACACCGAAGAGTGACGACAACATCTGTCTTATCCTGGAAAAAGTTGACTCTAAGAAGTCATCAAACAAAAAATTATACGATTTCTATCATGGAATTTGTATCATTGGAATATTTTACTTACCTTTGTATCATATTGGAAGCAAAACCAAACATATTGAACAACACTTTTTACTTAACTATTCATTATTAGTATGGAACAGAACGGTTTTTACATGGCCTCGGAACATCGCTATGATGACGAGAACCTCTACCAACGCTGTGGCCGTAGCGGCGTCATGCTGCCAAAGGTGAGCCTGGGCTTCTGGCACAACTTCGGAGGCGTGGACACCTACGAGAGAAGCAGGGCTATCACACACTATGCCTTCGACCACGGAATCACTCACTTCGACCTGGCCAACAACTACGGACCTCCTGCAGGCAGTGCCGAGGAGACCATGGGACGACTGATGGACGACGACTTCCACCGCTATCGCGACGAGCTGTTCATCAGCACCAAGGCAGGCTACGGCATGTGGCCCGGACCCTACGGAGACTGGGGCTCGCGCAAGTACCTCATGTCCAGTCTGGACCAGAGCCTGCGCCGTATGCACCTGGACTACGTAGATCTTTTCTATTCTCACCGCTACGACCCCAACACTCCGCTGGAGGAGACGCTGCAGGCACTGGTGGACATCGTGCGACAGGGCAAGGCGCTCTATGTGGGCATCTCCAACTGGCCACTGGAACAGTTGCGCATCGGCGAAAAATATCTCCGCGAGCACGACGTGCCACTGCTCATCTATCAGGGGCGTCTAAACATGCTCGACCGCGGACCGATAGACACAGGCATCCTCGACTTCTGCCGGGAGAGCGGCGTGGGCTTCATCGCCTTCTCACCACTGGCACAGGGTCTGCTCACCGACCGTTACATCAACGGCATTCCGGCCGACTCGCGCATGGCGAAAGAGTTCTTCCTGAAGTCGTCGTACCTGACGCCCGAAATCAAAGACTTCGTGCTGAAGCTGAAGGCCGACGCAGAGGCAAAGGGACAGACCACGAGCGAGGCTGCGCTGCGCTGGATTTTGGAACAGAAGGGCGTCACCTCCGTACTCATCGGAGCCAGCTCGACGGCACAGCTGGAGGCCAACCTGAAGTGCATGAAATAGTATACATTATTTCTGCTATACTAGAAACTCGACATGGAGCAGGGCGACAACCTGACGGAATTCATACAGAACTTCTAACCAGGGTTATCAATGGGCTTTGGTTTTGTTATGGTACCAAAGTTCGAGGCTGTTGATGATGTTCTGCCACAGGACGTAACAGCCCGCACCGACAGAAGCCACAGGATGCAGATACATATAGGACACCCAGATGGAGAGGGCCGTGTTCTTCTGGAACATGGCCTGTCCGCTGTTAACTCGCTCACCCAGCCAGTGCCCCACTAAACGCCCTATACCGAACTGGACGAAGCTGATGACGAAGGTGGCAACGGCAATACCCGCCAGCAGCAGGACGCCGGCCTCGCTACGATGGATGTTGCGCAGGGTGATGCCTGTCATGATGCTGAGCGTGAAGGCCCAGATGTAAAAGCCCAAATTGGGCGCAGCCTCCAGACGCTGGCAGATGTTCTTGGCATAGCGCTGCATGAGCCACCCTAAGAGTAGCGGCAGCAAAAGCACCAGACTGACTTTCTGCAGGATGATAAGCAAGGCCGCCAAGAAAGTCACGTTGGCAGCAGGCTCCAGAAGTGGGAAGACAACGGGTATCAGTCCTGCTGCTGCCAATGAGGAGATGAGCGTATAGGAGGTGATGGTGCTGAGATTGCCTCCAAGTTTGGCAGCCACGACGGGAGCGGCCGCTGCCGTAGGCGCTATGGTACACGCCAAGACAGCCTCAAATAACAATTGATAATTGACAATTGACAGTTGATTATTGACAGATGACTTCACCCAGAGTATGACTGCGACGTTGGCGGCGACCAGTAGCAGCTGAGCCGCAAGGACACCCAGGTGCCATCGTTGCGGACGCATCTGGCGGAAGTCTACCTTGCAGAATGTCACTAACAGCGACAGGAATACCAGAAAGGGAAATAGCGTACTAAACACGGACAGCAGTGCATTGCCGGCAGCATCGAGCTGGGGTACGAGACAGAAGGTGGAATAGCACACCGTGCCAACTCCAATGGCTAAGGGTAGCGTCCAGTTTTTGCAGAAAGTAATCAGTTGATTCATTGTGCCAGCATTTTACGACCATTCCTGATGACGACACCATTGAAGGGAGTGCGCATCTGTAGGCCGAGGATGTTATAGGTGGAAAAAGGTTTGTTGGATGTGGAATGAGGCAGAAGACAGGAATTCGTGTCATCCGACGGGTCGTGAGCATAGTCGTGCGACACCATGACATTGAAGACTTCTACCTCGCCATAGGCATTGGCATCGTCTTTGTCTTCACGACCGCCTTTCTCGGTGGTCTTTGACTGCGTGTACATACCTGCCTTGAAGTAGCAGCCCGTAGCCGTCGAAGGATAGGATTCAACGTATACACCATTGTAATAGCAGCGCACCGCGCCCCCACCCGCTACGAATTGGACGGCGAACTTGGTGCCCAGCTGATAGTTGCTGGTGAGCACGGGGCCTGCCGTGCCGTTGTGGTCAATGAAGAGTTTCTTTTTCTCCAGTCGGAACACGATAACGTCATCGTCAGCATCGTGAATCTGGCCGACCACCACGTGGGGCTTCTGCGTGGGCAGATGGGTGACAGCCTGCGTGATTTCCATGGTGTGAGTACCGCCACCGCTGGCAATGCTCCAGCTGGCCTTGTCCGCACCGCCGTTCTGCATCTCACGCAGTTCTGAGCGCGGATAGGTAGAGCCCTTGGTCGTCACGCCGTTGGCATGAGCACGGAACACCACGGCGTCGCCTGCTGCATTGACATGAAAGTAGTCGTCGGCATAGGTGTTCAGTTCGGGCTGTACTATCTCCTTGGAGAAACCGTTGCTGCCCGCCACGGGGATGTTCAGTTTCCAGTCGGTGAGGTTGATAACCGCCGAGGGCAACTTATCCACTGCCGTCGTGCCGTCTGCAGGCATAAAGACTGAGGACTGCACCTGTGCCATCGTACAGCACAGGGCAGTCCACAGTAGTGTAAGTGTGAAGTGTTTTCTCACTTAACCACGACCTTGAGTTAAAACTCGAGCTCGTTTCCGCTCGATAGAGCAAGAACGAGCTCTTGCTCTATTCTCACTTAACCACGACCTTTTTGCCGTTGACGATGTACAGTCCTTTGGCGGGCTGAGCGACACGCTGTCCAGCAAGGTTGAAGAACTCGCCGTTGGCAGCCATCTTCTTAGCAGCAACCTGCTCGATGGCGGTTGCAGACTTGTACTTCACAGCATCGTCCCAAGTCTTGGCCACGCGCAGTCCGGCATAAGCAGCATTCAGCTTGGTCTGACGGAAACTGACATAGCGCAGGTCGGCACCACCGTCGCTACTGTTACCCAGGGCTTCCATCTTGACGGCAGCATTATCTTCCTCCGACTTCGAGGGATCGGGGTTGACGAAGAGGTAGAACTCATCGGCATCGCCAGAGCTGCCCGTGCTCTTGTTGACATATTTCACCACGAGCAGAACAGCGTCAGCCTTGGGTGTTTCGGCAGAATAAGTCTCGATAAGCTGTCCGTTCTTACGGATGGCAAAGCTCTTGTTGCCATCTTCCGTTACCTTCACCCATACACGACCACGTGCAGTAGTTCCATCACCTGCAGCCGCTCCCTGCTTAATGAATGAAAAGATTTCCTTGCCAGAAGTGGTTGCGGTGTTAGAAAAGTCGCCCAGGAAGGCAGCATAGAACACGTCATTAGTAGCAGGCTTAGTGCTGATGAAGGGCACTACTGAGTTGCGGCTGTTGCCTTCAGTAGTCTGCTGCTGAGCGTCGTCGAACAGAGCGGCCTTGCCCGTTGCAGAGCCGTCATAGCCTGCATAGGTAATAGTTCTGTTGATAACGATAGGCGAAGAACCAGTAGCCTCGGAAGCCTTTGTAGAGACCACCCAACCGCCCTGGCCTTCCAAAGCGCTATTCTCGGTATAGTCGAAGTATTCCTTCAGCAGCGCATTGTCAACCTCGGGAGTGGGGTCACCGCCTTCACCACCGCCGCCTTCACCATTGCGCTCTACCCAGATGGTGTTTACGTAGCATTTTGCATCGCTGCGATAGACTGTCAACGAACCGTCTTCATTCAGGTCGTTAGCCGTCAGAGTATAGACTAACGTGCTGGCAGCTTCCTTGGTGTGGTCTACGTTATGAGCTGTAGCAGTTGCCTCTTTTACTTTCAAACCGTCAGCTGTTGTGCTGCCGTTATATAGAGTTGCCTTCAGCACGTCTCCTGCCTGGAACTTGCCACTATTCAGATGAAGTGTGATGAAGGCCTGAGTGGCATGGGTGAGCTTTTGGAAATAGACTCCATTCAGCACCTTCCAGTTTTCACCGCCAGAACTGGTGTAGCCGCCTATCTTTGCATAATCGACGGTACAACCGGTACCGGCAACACCTTCGGCACTTGCTGTTTTGGCGATGGCGTCAGCTTTCTCCTGTTCTGTCTGCGTAGCCATAATCTCATTAGGGAACGTAAACGATGCAATGACATCTTGTGCCATACTTGCCTGTGCACATAGTGCGAGGGCAATAAGGGTAAAAAACTTTTTCATAATAATTTGTTTTTAAAGGGGTTAATAATATTGTTTATCTTATGTTGCAGCAAGCTTCACTTGCTAAGGCAATAGCCCTCGTCGTTTGCTCCAATGGTTGGAGTAAGTTGCTCCAATGGCTGGAGTAAATCGCTCCAGCCCCTTGGAGCGGACTTGACTATATTTGCCTTAGAATTCGAAATCGTTCTCGCGGCCCAGAGCCTGGTCGGGATCAATCTCAACGGTAGTATCCAGCGTTACGTTGTCACCACTGACAGCCAGCAGGTTGTTGGCTACTTGCATGTGATAGACCGACATTTCGATGGGAATATATGTTTTCTTTTTCATAGTGTTGGCCTCCTTTTTTATTTAATGATGACTTTCTTACCGTTCACGATGTACAGGCCCTTAGTAGGCTTGCCCGATAGCTTACGACCCTGCAAGTCGAAGCATACTCCCTCGCCTTGTGAGAGGCCCGGGGTGAGGTTCCCTATTCCCGTCGTCTCGCTATCAGCGAAGGATATCGTCAGTTCATGACCGGACAAATTACCGGTAGGAACCTAGAGATAAGCTTTGTTGGCTGCCAGCGAGCCCGTTCCGTTAGGCTTGGCAAACTTGACACTTCCTGCACCGTCAGGCACAAGAATGAAGTTGGTTTTTCCACCGTCTGTCTTAGGAAGGACTGCGGCTGTCAGGTTCTTTGCCAGCAGGTTATCATCAACTTTCGGGCCATCAGCCTGAGGAATCAACGTATACTTGGTGCTGGGCGTTCCTTTAAGCAATACACCCTGATTGGCTGGGATGGCTGCAACTTCTGTCAGTGCCACACTACCTTTCCCGCTATCGAACGAACTAACCACATAAGCCTTCAGTCCGTCAGGCAGCGTGAAGTACTGTGTTGCGCTGAACGTAGCCCAGCCTGTTTCGCCAATTGTCAACCCAACGGCAAGAGCCTGACCCCAAGTTCTTGAAATACGCATTCCAGAGAATGTGGCTTTAGTATTTGTTTGAGTCTTCAATCCAACTCGCTTAATTGTAGCTCCACCGTTACTTCCATTGTCTTCTGCTGTCAGTTTGCATGAAGCATTGTCTTCCTCGCTCTTAGTCGGGTCAGGATTCACATAAAGATAGTATTCGTCAGGGGTTCCATCTTTATTTGTACTTTTATTAATATACTTTAGAACTAACAAAATACTCTTCGTCTTGTCAAGTTCAGCACTCCAGACTGTGCTTACTGATGTAGCATTAGATTTAGTGACAGCAAAATTGACGGCGTTGGTACCATCTGCAACCTTTACCCATACACGTCCACGATTGGCAGTACCATCATTATTGTAGAAAAAGATATCACGTGTAATATTATTCATTTCGCTGACATTGACCAAAAAGGCAGCATATAAGGCCTCATTAGTCGGCAAACCATCATCTGTAAATGTAAACAAGGTGATATGCGCATTTGAGCTGACGCCTTGGTTTGTTGCATTTAAATAAGCAGACTTTCCTTCACCTGAGCCAGCGTAAAGGGGATAAGAAAGATTGCCTGCCTTTACAACAGGTGAAAGACCTACTTTTTCAGTATCCTTTGTTGATACAGCCCAATTTGTTTGGTCGTCAAGATTCGCACTGGTGGTGTAATTGAAGTACTGCTCGAGCAAAAAGTTTGCGTCACTTTGTGCACCTGCTGTTAGGCTAAAGGCTGTGGACAGCAGCGCGGTCATTAGAATTTTTACGTTGTAATGTTTCATCGCTTTATTCTTTTTAGTTAATCATTATTTTACTTCTTCTCAATGCTAAAGTCGGCGAAGCGGATGTCCTCGTCGCGGAGTTGCGACTGCCACTCGCGGTTCTTGCCAATATAACGATAGAGGCCCCACTTGGGACGAAGACCTGTGGTGCCCGTGCGCCACATGTCGAGAGCACCGTTGCTGTATTCGAACAGCACCTTGCCGTCGCGAACACGCTTGATGGTGACAGCATAGCTTCCCTTGTCGCCAAAGGTGGCTGTCTCTTCAGCCTCTACCCACTCGTCGAAGAAGGGGTCGAGAGGCGTCTTGTCCAGCGTCTCGGTGTCGCCAGTGTTACGGTTATGATAGCGCAGGCGCAGCACCTGCTTGCCGTTGCTCTGCGTGTAGCAGGTGAAGGTTATCAGCGGCTGGCCAACATCGGCGGTGTGTTGCTTGTTGTCGAGGCCCTTCAGCTGGTGGATGTGCGAGAACTTCGAGGTGGTCTTGAAGCCCTTGGGCAACTTGAACTTCCACTTCATAACAAGCGTCTCGCCCTCCTGAGCAACCATCGACTTGGGCGACTTGCCGTCGGTCTTGATTTCGTTGCGCTGGCGGTCCTTGATGTTCGTCTTGCCGCGGTCGTCGTCAATGGCGGCGTGGATGTGGAAGACAAAGACCGGCTTCTGCAATTGCTCGTCGAACACCTGCTCGATGTGCTGCACATGAGCGGTGGCATGCTGGCGTGAGGAGTCCGGGCATTCATGGTTGTAGCCCGACTGGCGGATGAGACGATAGGTCTCGGCAGAGTTGCCGTCAGCCACCAGTCGCCCGTCCTGTGCCATAGCTCCCAGAGGCAGCAGCAGAGCCAGCAGTGTCGTTAGAAATGTTGTTTTTCTCATAGTTAATGTTTGAAGTGTATTGTTAGTAAATGATATGTTTCTTTCCCTGACGAATATAGATGCCGGGGTGTCGAGGCTGGCTGACGCGCTGGCCAAAAAGCGTATAGACACCGTCTGCGGCCATTGGGCGCGAAGTCTGCACGGCATCGATGGACGTAGGCGAAGCCTCTGTCTCAAACTCGATAATCTCCTGTCCTGCAGGACCTACTAACTGTTCCGTCAGTATGCTTGCCACGACGGGATCAACACCGTTGTATTCGTCAGCACCAATGTCGCGCAGCGAACCGACGACATCCTGACCCTCCATATCGAGCTCTACGCTGCTGCCTGTTGCTGCCTCAATGGCAGGACTGGTGGCAGAGAGCTTATAGAGCGCCGTGGGCAGCACAACGTCGCACGAAGCATCGGCCAAGCGACGGTTGCTCAGCACCAACTGCGGGTCGACATTCTTCAGTTTGTCGGCCGTAGTGGTGATACCCATCGAACCCGTGGTGCCGTAGTAGGCAATATTGTTATAGAAGGTCACTCCTGCCAGCGACGTGCTGCTATACGACTTGATGAGCGTATGGCCAGGATTATAGATGATGTTGTGCTCTATGCGGCAGTTCTTAGGTGCCTTGCCGTATTTGCCGTTGTTGTCGAAGCCTATCTCTATGTCGGAAGCACAGTCCACCAGCGTGTTGTGAGCCACCAGCACGTTCTCAGGCAGGTGGTGACTGCTGTTGTTGCTACTCGTATTGGTGTCGTCGCCATTGGTGATGGTGATGGCTGCATCCCACCGAGAACCCGTCAGCCCCTGCATGTAGTTGTTGATGATGACATGATCCTTGCCATACACACGCACGCCACCGCAGCCAATGGTGCCACCGTCGAACTCGGCCGTCTTGCCGTCGCCCAGGAAGTAGTTGCCCTCCACCAACGAACCAACGCCCTGACGCAGGCACACCGTACCCAGACACTGGTAGAAGGTGTTGTAGCGTACCGTATTGTTACAGCTCTTGACAGACACGACTTCGGGGTCGCCGTCGCAGTTGTCGAACAGGTTATACTCCACTCGGGTATAGGCCGAACGAGGAGTCAGATCGCTGACACCCAGACGGATAGTTTCCTTCTCGTTGGCGTGGCGAGGACCGACGTTGCGGAAGATGTTATGGTCTATGCGGTCGTACTGCGAAATCTGCGGCGTGCCACCGTGACTGCCGTCGATGATGAGCAGCGAACCACCGTCCTGCTTGTTGTAGAACAGGTTATGGTCAAAGCGGTTATGGTGGCTGACGCACTCTGTGTTGTCATAGATGTCGCCGATGGTAATCCACTTCGAGGTCTGTGCCTCTGAGTCTTTCGACATGGTGATGTTACAGCGTGTGACGCGGATGTGGTTACAGCCCTCCAGCTTGAAGATAGCCGAATTGCCCGACACGCTGATGTCCAGTCCCTGGAACGTGATATACTGTTTCTGCTTCAGCGTAACGACCATTGTTCCCGTCATCTTGGCACCTAACGGATTGCGCGCCTTGACGAGGATGGGTCGCTCCTGAGTGCCGTTGCAGCCCACGGTGAGCCAGTTGACACCGCTATAGGTGCCGTCCTCCAGAACAACAGTATCGCCAGGAGCCACTTTGTCGGTAGCTTTCATCAGGTCGACGAACTCCTTGGCGGTTTTCACCGTCCACTCCTTGCCCGGACCTACAGGCTCAGGCTGTGGTTCCTGCTTCTCGACACTAAAGTCGGCAAAGAGGAACACCTCATCGCGAAGTATGCTGCGATAGGCACCATCCTCACCAACACTGCGGTAGATGCCCCATTTGGGGCGCATTCCACTGGTGCCTGTGCTCCACATATCAATATCGTTGCGATTGAAAGCCAACAGCTCCTTGCCGTCGCTCACGCGCTTGATGATGATGTCGTAGGTGCCGTGCGCCCCGAATTTGACCCGTTCCTCGGCTTCTACCCACTGGCCAAGGAAGTCGTTTTGCGACACCTCCTCCAAGACTGCAGCACTGGTAGCGCTGGGATTGGTACGGTCGTTGTGCAGCAGGCGCAACACTTTACGGCCAGAAGACGTGGTGTAGCACGTCAGCGTAATGACGGGCAGGCTGACTTCAGCTGTTCCCTCGTCATTGTCCATTCCCTTCAGTTGGTGAATGTGCGAGAACTTGTTGGTGGTTACCAGACCATCCGGCAGCCTGAACTTCCACTTCATGACCAGCGTCTCGCCCTCCTGTGCATAGAGCGTTGCAGGCGAGTGAGGACCCGTCTTGATCTCGTTGCGCTGGCGGTCAGTGACGGTCGTCTTGCCGCGATCGTCGTCAATCTGGGCATGAATGTAGAACGAAAAGACATATTTGCCCAATAGTGCATCCCACTGCTGCTGGATATGCTGGAAGGGGTTGCCCTTGTGCGTACCTGATTCGTCGGGCGGCTCCAGGCCAAAGCCCTGCTGCTCGATGAGCTCGTAGGTGCCAGGGGTGTTGCCGTTGGCCACCAACGTTCCTACAGGATAATCCACGGGATCGGGCTTGGCACGGAAGAGCACAGCCTCTGACCACGTCTTGGCGACACGCAGACCAGCATAGGATGCCGTCAGTTTGGTCTGACGGAAACTGAGATGCTTCAGATTGGCACCTCCACCCACATTATTGCCATCAGCGGTAAGCATACAAGAACTGTTCTCGGCCTCGCTCTTTGAGGGGTCAGGATTGACGTAGAGATAGAACTCATCGTTAGCATCACCGCTCGAAGTGCTGCGGTTGACGTATTTCACCACCAACAGTACCGTTGTGCCGACGTTGGTTTCTGCCGACCACTGCGTAATCGTCTGGTCATTCTTACGGATGCCGAACGACTGCTTGCCGTCAGCAATCCTAATCTGTACGCGACCACGACTGGTCGTACTGCTGTTCGCTGAGGCTCCTTGCTTGAAATAGCTGAACACCTCTTTGCCCGATGTCAAGGCTGTGCCGTCGTAGTTGGCAAGGAAAGCCGTATAGACAACATCGCCTGTCGCCAGGTCTGAAGTGACGAATGGCACCACGGTATTGCGACTGCCGGTCTGAACATTCTGCTGACTGTTGTCCATTCGCATCACCTTGTCGGTCTCAGAACCGTCGTATCCAGAATAAACCAGCGACTGTGTGGCCACTAAAGGCGAAACGCCACTGTCTTCGGGTGATGACGACGACACAGTGGAAGATTTGGTAGATACCGTCCAGTTACCCTGTCCCTCGATACTACTGCCGCTGGGATAGTTGAAGTAGTCGGTCAGCAACACCTGAGCCTGTAAGCCGCTGACTGCGACATAGAAAAGCGTGAGGAATGCAATGAGCTGTTTTTTCATTTATTCTTTCTTTGGGTGATTTGCATCACCAGTATCTTATTTCAGATTCTGAGTGATGAAGTCGGCTGTCTTGAAGAAGATTTCCTCCATCTTGTCGGAAGCCTTCGCGGTGAGGTTGTGGTCGTAGTACTGATACTCCAGTAGCTCAACATGTGCGCCACGTTTTTTTAGCGCCTTGGCCATCTCCTGGCTCTGCTGACACTCTACGGTCACATCGCACGTGCCACACACCAACATAGATGCGGGAGCATTCTTCTTGGGAATGAGATTGATGGGCGAAGCCTGACTGAGCACCTTCGCATTGCGGTCGCAGAAGTAACGAATACGCTCCTCGTTCTTCGTCTTCTGGACAATGGCTGCAGTTTCCAAGTCGTAGATGCCGCTGTAGCCCACAAAGACCTTAGCCTGGCTGCTCATGGCTCCCACACCGGCCAGATGACCACCTGCCGACGTGCCTAAGAAGCCATAGACATTAGGATTGACATTCAGTTCCTTAGCATGCTCCTGCACATACTTCAGCGCGTCTTTGATGTCCTGAATAGACACCTCGACAGTAGCGCCCGACTGCGGTGCCAGCGTATAGGACACGCGAACACCGGTGATGCCCTTCTGTTTGGCAAGATACTGCGACAGCGACTTTGACGAGCCGTTGTTGCCACGGGCCCAGCCACCGCCATGAACATAAATCATAAAGGGAGCAGGTTCCGTCGTCTCGGCAAAGTCGACCGTAAGAATGAGTTCGTAGTCGGCATATTTCTTATAGACAATGTCCTCTGAACGCACACCCTTATAGAGCTTGCTGGTCAGACGGTCGTTGACATGAGTATAGGGCACCAGCACATCGGGAATGGTTGTCACATCCATGATGCGGGCATACTTCTTAGCCTGCTGCAGCGAGTAGGTGCCATCAGCGTTCTGCGTCATCTTCATGGCGTAGCGGTTGGTGATGGTCTTTTCCTGTGCCATCACCGTCAGGGCAATGAACATCGTAGTAGTGAGTAACAGTAGTCGTCGCATAGTTGTTTCTTTTTTATTTGATAAGTTGATAATAAAGTACGTATTGTGTCTTCTTATTGCCGTTGCTGAGCCCTATTTCCCGAGCTGCCTGCAGGTACTTCTTGTTCCCGGTAGCCAGTGCGGCTTCATAGAGAAGCACGGCGGCGCGCTGGGGCTCGAAGGGCTTGATTTGCTGGTGAGGCCAGCGCCCGGGGGCCTGCCAATAGGGCAAAAGATAATCGATGATGTCGGTCAGTTTCCTGCCCGATGCAGTCGATGCTGTCCATAGGTTGATGCCTGCGCTCTTAGCCAGCCCGGCAGCCTGACAAAGGGCTTCAAGGACAAAAGTGGAATAATGAAGCGACAAGGTACGCTCCAGTTCCTTGGGTAGCGAACCGTCAGCGGCAATCTCGCTGTCGAGCTTGCGCAACAGATCGTTGCATACCACCTGGCGAATATCGTCCTGGCGATTCAGATAGGCAAGGAGTTCCATGTGGGTGACGTCGTACCACAACCCGTGGTTGTTGGCGGCCTCACGTTCCTTCCTGCCCTGTGTACTGTTCTCTATCCAGTAGAGCATGGCACCCGCCCATGACTGCAACTTCGCACGGTCATCGGCCGTCCAGCCCGGATAGGTCTCGATAAGAGTCGACATATTGAGCGCTCTGCAGATGTGGCGGGCATCAAGAATGCCCGTGCCACGAAGATAGGTTCGTCCGGGAATAATCTGTGCGAAGGTCATATTGGGATTCATGCCCGTCTTGCTGTCCAAAAACCAAGCCCTGAGATAGCGGGCACAATGGTAGGCATACAGTGTATCTTCAGTGATGTAGTACATCATAGCCATCACGTCGACTCCACCAGACATCTTACCTGCCGACTTGGCACTGGTATAGTCGTCTATTTCAGGATTGACCAAGCCGTCGTGCCTGACGTAGGGCAGTCCGTCAGCTTGGGTGCTGTCCGGCCACCAATAGCGCGACAGCGACATATAGTCGCGAGGATCGTTAGAAGGCGGCAGTTTCTTCGACTTGACCACTGGTGCCTTGGCATTGATAGCCTTGCGGGCTTGTGCCTCGAACTTGCCGACAGCCTCTACGGCTGCCTTGTCACCTTGATGATAGGCAGTCTTGAGGTCGTTCAGCAGGCTGGCATTGTAGGGCAGCACCTGACCTTGAATATTCAAGGCCAGGAACACTGCCATACTAACCAATATGATTTTCTTCATTCGCTTCATTGCAGATGCTGTTCTTATGAGAAGAACGAGCCACCGTTGATGTCGATATTAGTACCTGTCAGGTAGGAAGACTCTGACGATGCCAGGAAGCACACCAGATCTGCAACCTCCTGAGCAGTACCCTCACGACGCAGGGGATATCCCTGCCGCATGCGCTCGCGGTTCTCGGGGGTGTTGAAACGATCATGGAACGAAGTAGCGATGGTTCCCGGACAGAGGGCGTTGCAACGGATGTTCTGCGGGCCCAGTTCCTTGGCCATAGCACGGGTGAAGGTCATCACAGCGGCCTTAGCAGTAGCATACATCGAAGCGCCGGGGCCACCGCCGTCGCGGGCTGCCAGCGACGAGAAGTTGACGATAGAGCCGCCGTTAGCCATGTGAGGCACTACCTCGCGAGTACACAGCCAGCAAGAACGCATGTTGACATCCATCAGGAAGTCGTACCACTTCTCGTCCTGTTCGGTAATGGTCTTGCGACCTACGATACCGCCAACGACATTGACCAGAATATCAATCTGCTCACCGAAGGCCTTAACGGTCTCACCTACCAGACGCTGCACATCGGCTGCCTTGGTCATATCACCCTGCACCATGATAGCCTCGCCACCAGCCTTGCTGATGATGTCGAGCGTATCCTTGGCGTCCTGTTCATTATCAAAGTAGTTGACACATACCTTTGCACCCTCTGCTGCCAGCTTGACAGAGATGGCACGTCCTAAATCTCTTGCACCACCAGTAACGATGGCAATTTTACCTTGTACTTTCATAATCTTTTGATTTTTTAATAATACGTTATTTCAACATTTCGATATTTCGTTGTTTCAAGGTTCCTTACCTCAATCCTCAATCTGCTTGATTTCTCCAACGGTCAGGAATACTGACAGCCACGACAGGGGCACCAGTGCCGCCAAGAGACTGAACAGTAGTGTCCAGCTAGTAATATAGCCCGAGAACAGAATAGCGAGGATGGTACCCAATACTGCTGCGGCACCGCCCAAACCAGCCAGTGAGCCAACCGACTTACCCTTGTGCAGGTCGCTCGGAATGGTCTGCAGATTAGTCATGAAGAACTGGAAACCACCCAACACCACAGCCATATAGATGACGGCCAATGGTGCAGATGAAGCGGTAATGGCCAGGATGACTGCAGGGATGATAATGATTCCGCCTACAAGTATGGCACACTTGCGGGCATAGTTAACAGTATGACCACGGTTGATGAGCCAACCTGAGAACCAGCCTCCCACGATACTTCCGATAGCAGCACCCACATAGGGCACCCAGGCAGAGAAAGCAACTTCTTTAATGTTCAAATGGAACACATCAGCGAGGTAAAGAGGCAGGAAGGTAACGAACATCCACCAAATAGGATCGAGGAAGAAGCGGCCCAAGATGACCGACCAGTTCTTCTTCTCACGCAGCAGCTCGCCCCAACTCTTGCCCTTATCTTCAACGGCAGGTTGCTTGCAGACAGGACGGCCGTTGACGATGTAGTCGCGCTCCTCTTGTGTAATCCAAGGATGTTCCTCGGGGCCTTTCTTGTTCATCACCAGCCAGGGCACGAGCCACAGCAACCCCATAGAGCCAACGACGACGAAGGTAATCTTCCAGCCAAAGGCAATGAACAGCATGAGGATGACAATAGGGGCGAGGATAGAACCTACAGAGGCAGCAGCACCGAACAAACCCTGTGCCAGCGCACGCTCCTTCTGCGGGAACCACTCAGCATTGCTCTTCGTGGTGCCTGGCCATGGGCCGGCCTCACCCAGTCCGAGCATCATGCGGAAGCAGGTCAGTGATATCATGCCACGTGACAGCGATGCCAAAGCATCAGCCAGCCCCCAGATGAGCACACTGCCAAAGAAACCCTTGCGACAGCCGACCTTGTCGTATAGACGGCCCGAAACGAGCTGGCTGATACCGTAGGCTATCATGAAGAATATGGTGATGATGCCCAACAGGTCCTTGGCTTTCTGCGATGCCTCGGGATCGTCACGCTGAATCAGCCCCAAGTCGATGGCGATGCCTTCGCGGTTGGTAACATATGTTGCGCCGTCTTTCTCCTTGGTGGTGACACTCGCTGCAGCTACCGTTTGACTCACGCCTTTAGCGTCGGTCAGGACGTAATTGTCATCCTGGCTGACAGCTACGTTGCAGTTAGCCGTCTCAACGGTCTGTGCCGCCACCAACTTATAGTCGATGTTGGCCAGCCACATATAGTTCAGCGTACCACGGTCCAGATAGTTGATAACGGTAATCAACATAATCAGGCCAATGATGTACCATCTTAATCCTTTTATCTTCATAATCAAATGCCTAAAAAGTCGGCCCTAACGGGACTGAAAGTGTCAATGAGGATGCCAGCCTCCAAACATACGCAACCGTGCAGCTCGTCGGGAGCGACATAGTAGCCGTCACCAGCCTCGAGAATGCGTTTCTCGTCTCCAATGGTCAGTTCGAACTTGCCACTGGCTACATAGGTTGCCTGACTATGATAGTGCTCGTGCATGCTGCCAATGGCACCTTTCTCAAAGTCTACCTTCACCATCATGAGCTGGCCGTCGTAGGCCATAATCTGACGGTGCACTCCGGGAGCGGGATTCTCCCACTTCATGTCTTTTCCAATCTGGAATCTTTCGCTACATGTTTTCATTGTTTCAGTTCTTTTTGGTTTTATCAAATTTAACGATAATCGGTTGTCCTTTGTAGATGACTTCTACCACCAACTGCCGTGCATCGTTCTCCTTGACGCGGACGCTTTGGCACTGCGAGACAAGGTTGGCTGAGGTCTCCCATACCACATCGTACTGGCCGTGAGTTTCAATGAGCGAGACGAAAGTGTGGTTCTTGGCCTTGGGCTCACGGACGAGCCATGCCGTGCTGCTGGTGCGCAGGTTGAAGTCGGGGTCGTTGGCTCCCAATCGGAGAAACTTCATCTCAGAAGTACCCGACGTAGCCGTACTGATGGTATAGAAACGGTCGTCATTAAAGAAAGTAAAGCGCGACGTCGTGCCCTCGGTGTTCTGTCCCCAAGCTTCCAACCACAGATGCTGGTAGCCATTCTTCTTACCAAAGGCCTCCATACGCTCCGTAGCCTTGGTATAGGGGAAGTTGGTGGAGACAAAATGGCCGTTATACCACAATGGATAGTCGTACTGGTGCTCTGTCTCTGACTGGATATCCACGACGTCGACAATAAGAGGATAGTCTGCAACAGGCTGGTCGATATAGGCAACATACCGGTACAATGCCACACCCGGATAAGCATTGAGATCCCGGGCTGCCATCACCTGCATCTGCGGATTGCTGAAGTCGTGGTAAAGCAGGTCGGAGTGATATTGATCGGCCACCTTCACCTTGCCCTCGAAGTGGCTCTTGCCGTCGACAACGATCGTATTGTGGGCAATGGTCTGCTTGGCAAACGACTTGTTTTCGCGGGTATAGTGACCGGCATATTTGGCCTCAATGTTCAGAAAGCGTGCTGCACCATAGTCGGCCAGAATCTCGTGGCCATTATCATAATAAGCCAGCGTAAGCTTGTCGAAGTGACCATGTTCCATACCGTGCAACGTAGCCTTCAACGTCAGAGCACTGTTCAGCTCGGGACGCGTGGAACGAATAACTCCCACAGCACCCTCGTCGCCCTGACGGCCGTCGGTGAACACCTTACTCTTATATATAATAGGTGCCGCCTCACCCTTGACAATGTCACGGGCAATCATGTAGCCGCCCATCGTCGGAAGCAACTGGCGTTGATATTGCTTTGACACGGTAAGCAGCTGCTTCTGGCCGGGAAAGGCCTGATAGATGATATTGACGGCATAGGTCAGTTCTTGTGCCGAGAGCCCCTTCTGTAGGGCATCGTTAAAGTGGAAGAATTCACCGTCATAGGTCAGTTGGATAAGTGCATTGAGGGCTTTCTGCAGGATTTGGTCGCGACGCTGGAAAATGTTCAACTCGGGACGGTTATGCTGAATGCACTGGGCAAAAATCATGAAGGGCCAGATGGCATAGCGCTCATAGTAGGCTCCCTCGGTATAATAGCCGTCGGGCGAGAAGAGATAGTCCATCTGTCTGAGGAAACCGCCGTTCTCACCGGTGCCATCAGTGCCGTAAAGTGCCTGACGCACTAATTGCTCGTTACCCGTGGCAAACCCAGTCATGCCGACGGCAGCCGTAGCCCATGTGGCATGATTGTGCATGCGATTGAACATATCATGATTGGTGCGCTGCTCGCCATAGCCGTTCATAATGAAATCTGCCATATTGAACAGCAGGTTCTTCTCGATGTAAGCGCGCTGTTTCTTAGTGAGTGTCTCAGTCACACAATCGTAGGCCATGGCGGTATGAACGAGCCACACGCTCTCGTTGAGAGTCTGCCAGAACAGGCGACCACGTAGCTTCGACAGCGTCATGGGGTGCAGGCCCCAGGTGGGATAGAGCCGGGCATACTCCATCAGCATGTCGGCAACATAGCGTGCGTAGCGCTTGTCACCAGTATACTGATAGGCCAATCCGCAGTGGAACATGGCGTAGTAGTTGGTCTTGTGTTGTTCGTGCACCACGCCACCACCACCGTCCTTAGGCGCGGGAATACTCATAGGAGCCGCCAGTGCCTGGTCGGCCTTCTTTACTAACTCGTCGATGGTCTTGTCGAAGGCAGCAACCTGTCCACGCACCTGACGTATTGTGGCTACCTCGTCGGCACTGACCAGCAGCGACGGATGTTGCTGGGCGGATGCCGTCAGAGTCATGGCGACAGTGATCAGGAGGATGAGAATATGTGTCTTGTAATGGGTCATTTCGTTATATTGTTATAAGTTTTCACTCTGTCTGTGGATGTCATAATACGTCCGGAATGCTCGAAGGTGCAGTCGTGGATAGTAATGTCTTCCCAAATGGCCTCATCCAAACGGATGCTGGCACCGCCGCAGCCTGAATTGATGAAGTTGCAGCGGCTCACATCCATCAACTGCGGACCGATAAGTCGCATGACACTGCCACGCTGGCGGTTGCAGCAGTCGGAGAAGGTGCATCCGCTGATGCTGACATAGGGTCCTGCTGTACTCTCGTCGCTGCCACCACGATAGATATTGACGGGAATGCCCAGAAAGCGATGGAAGCGACAGTCCTCGATGATGATGTCGTCAGCATTGTAGCGGCCCTTGTCGTCGCGCTCGGCGGAATAGTCGATGCCGTTGCCCGAGATGTCGTAGAACTCGCAATGGCTGATAACCACACTGTCAGCGAAAGTAGCCTTTCCGCCACGAATGGCGGCATGGCCGCTCTCGTTGAAGTTTCTGAATATACAATCTTTTACCTTTAGGCTATAAGTACGATACATATCACTGGCAGTGGCTATGCCTGCATGAGCCAATCGCTTGCCAGGAGTCAACACACCGTCGAACACGATGCCGCTGATGTCCAGCCGTCCACCATTGGCAATGGTCATGATATTGGCAACATGATCACCGGCATAGCGCAATACCGTGGTCGCGGCAGTGCGGATAGTAAGCGGCTTGTCGATGACAATACTCTCCTGCAACACATACTCGCTACCCTGCAACACAACGGTGCTGCCGGCAGGAGCGCTCTTGATCAAAGCCACGACGTCAGCCCCCTGAGGACAGGTGACAGTGACTTGCGGATAGTGCGGAGCGACAGGCGGCTCAGGTCGCTGCCACGAGGCTCCCCTACCCTTGCGCATTACCTGATTGGACGGCAGTTTGGGCATATCCTTGGCATGGCTACTGATGATATTGTCTGCAAAGTTCACATTCTGCGGAGCCACAGTACGCTCAGGGTCTTTACCGGTCTCCATATCAATACTCTTGCAGTCGAAGAAGGTGTTGCCACTGATGGTGACATCCTTGACCATCACATAGCGGTTGGGCAGTGAATTGGGAACAGCATACATAACGCCTAATGCCGAGAAGAATCGCGAGCCTGCCAGCTGATAGAAGGTATTATCCACGACGCGGTGGTCGGCATCGACGATGCGAACACCGCCAGTGTTGCGGCGATGGTTGCCAATGAAGCAATTCTGCTCGACCAAGTTACGACGGCCATGACGCAGCGCCACCACGCCCTCGCACTCCAGCAGGACATTGCGGCGAATGATGTTGTCGCTGGACTTGACACTGATAACCTCCACCTCGCCGTTGCAACGCTCGAAGAGGTTGTTCTCCACGACGGTACGCGAAGAGAGGTAAGACTGCTGAGATGTACCTATGCGCATGGTCTCGGCACCATTGGAGCCGTAGACATCGCGAGGACCGAAGTAGTTATGGTCTATCTGATGATAGTTCTCCAGACACTCTTCGCCGTTGAGATTGACCAGAAGAGTGACGCCCAGCGTACACTTGCCGGTGAGCGAGCAATGGTCTACACGGTTGTGGCGACCGGAAAGGACGATATAGCTGGACACCACGTCGCGACGCGGTGTGTTGCAGTCATCCATGACGCAATCGGTGAGCCGGCAGTTGTAGGCATAGCGGTTGCCGATGGCAAAGTCAATTACCCCTCGACGAGTCGGCACGGCGCCCTTGAAGTAGAGTCCGCGGATTGTGAGGTACTCGCCGGCTACCTGCACGCTTGTCTTTCCGCTGAGTACCACCATGCCGGGCTGCTGGGCCTCGATGGTGACGGGGTGCTGGGCAGTACCGGAGCCTTGCCATTTCAGCATATTGTCCGTGTAAGTGCCCTGGCGAATGACGATGCGGTCGCCGGGCTGCGCTTTGCGCAGGCAGTCGGAGACCTCCGACAGCGAGACCACGTATTCACGGGCCTCAGCTGTCATCGGAATCACTAACAAACAGTTCAATATAACTAAAACTACTAACTTAAACGTGCGCATAGCTTATTCGTTCTTTCAGATATACAGTAGGATGTCTTACTCGGAATACTTATAGTCGTGCTTCATCCAGTACATGTCGAAGCTGATGGAGCTGGATGACGGTGCATTGGTGTTGTTGTACAACTTGAAGTCGATATGCTTGATATGCAACAGACCGATGCGCTTGATGTTCTCGGCCTTGTTAGAGCCTAGGCCATTGACGTTGTAGTAGAACACCATGATGTAAGCATCAATGTCTGCACTCTTCTCCTCACCGACGGTGAATACGCCGGGGGCAAAGACCGTCTGGTTGACGGTGTTGGCCAGGCTGCTGATGTTGATGCCGCGACAGGTTTTGGCCTCCACATCGATCGGGAAGGTCTGCTCGTCAATCTTGGTCAGTTTGCCATTCTTCTCCTCGTTGATGAGCTGCAGGTGGTCTTCCTTGTTAGGATCCAGATACAGATAAGTCAGCACGGGAGTACCATAGCAGTTGGCATTGGCTCCGGTGACACGATAGTCGTTGGCCGAGTTGTTGAACCAATAGAAGTTCTTCAGTTGTCCTGTACTACCTGCGGGACTATTAATCTGCAAGTTACCAGCACTGACACCAGAGAAGAAGAAGTATGGGTTCACTGAGTTGTATTCCGACTCTGTGACGGCTGGTTTCTGATTGGCACTGCACGTTGCAGCCTGCTTGGCATAGGAAATGGGGTCGACCGTCTCGCGCCACATGCTATTGTGATAGACCATACCCGTCTCGGGCGAGAAGAACGATGCCAACTCGGACACGTCACGACCTTGACCATAGGTAGTTCTATTGGCCCAGAAATAAACAAATGGCACTTGCACTACGAACTGGTCAGTAAGCACCTTGGTCTCGACACCATCGAAGTAGACGATGCTCAGCGTCTTAACGTTATCACCATCCACCATATCCTCCGTGGCTGGGACGACAAACGTAAGCTGAGTCTCCGACTGAGCTGTGATGGTACACTCTTTGGAACCTAACAGCACCTGCTCAATCTTGTTGATATAGGTTCCGTCAAGTACCACAGCATCACCCACATGAACAGGGGCAAATGTCGTGGTAGTAACGTTGGGCTGGTAGCGCTTCACTTTGATGACAGGGAAAGCGGCGGCAGGCGTCGTCTTTTCCTGCTTGCCGTCATAATAGGCAAAGGTAATCTGGGCGTCATCGCTTTCCACATAAGGTATCTTGACCACTATCTCATGATCGTTCTGGTCGATGACATCAGCTTGGTGCGGCGTTGTCATACCCACGGCGGTAAACAGCACCTTGGAGATGACATTCATGCGCTGACCGCTGATGAGCAGCTTATTGCCCATCTCCACCTCAGCGGGGATGCTTTTGGCCGGAACTTCAGGAGCGAGATACTCAACGTTAAACGTGGCTGCCGACTCGGTGCTTCCCACGCTATTCTTCAACATGATGGTTCCGCTCTTGGCAGCACCAACGACCTTGAGTGTCAACAGGTTCTTCGAGACACGCTCCACCAGTTGGGCCTGCACACCACCAACGGTGGCCTCAACGACACTCTCGAGGTCTTCACCGCTGACGCTCACCAGGGTTCCTACACTACCGCTCTTCGGCGAAAAATCGGTAATCTGCGGAACGCCCTTTACCTTTTCGTCCATGGACAACTTGTCGCATGCTGTCAGCAATACCGCCGCCAGCAGCAGAAAAGATATCTGAATATAATGTTTCATAGTCATTCTAAAATTCTTAAAATCTGATTACTACAGTCTCCTTAATATCCTACATTCTGAGCCACTTGGGGATTGATGTTGAACACACTGACAGGTACTGGAAGCATGGTCTGCCACTCGTCGATGGGCTTTACCTGATAAGAATAGCCTGCATAGAAGGCCTCCGTAGCCAGGTAGTTGTTGATGACGGTTGTGGTATTCTCCCAGCGCTGCAGATCGAACCAGCGCTGATTCTCGAACGCCAACTCCAGGCGACGTTCCAGACGGACAGCCTCGCGAAAGTCATAGCTGTTGGAGAGTTCGTCCATTGTATAAGTGGATATACCAGCGCGCTGGCGAATCATATTCAGATAGTTCAGGGCGGTCTCCGTAGGACCGTTCAGTTCGTTGTCCAACTCGGCAAAGAGCAGGGCGATGTCGCCGACACGTAGCAAGGGCCAGTCGCTCTCGCCGTCAAACTGCGTAGTGACAGGTGTGAGGTATTTCTTGCAGTAGTTCACCTCTACAGTAGCACCCGTCGTCGGGTTGTAATAGCCCTGCGAGATGTTCGTGTTGAAGCGTACTATGTCACCTTGGTTTTGATAGGCCACGATGAGATTGTCACTCGGTGTGTTGTAGTTGTTGCTAGTGCCAATAATAACAATAGCAGCATTATTGATGGGGGCGAACATATTGCCAAAGGGCGAGCCCAGTCCTACATTGCCGGAGAGGTAGCGCACGGTAAACAGAATTTCCTTATTCATCTCCTTATTAATGCTGAAGATGTCAGGATAAGGCACCAAGTCGGCAGCACTGGTGGGATTGCCTGCCTTGGCACCTTTCAGCACCTCCAGGCAGAGCTCGCGGGCACGAGCATACTCGGCATCGCCTTTGTGGTAATGGGTGGCATAGACCTTGGCCAGCAGCGCTTTGACGGCCGTCATATCAACACGGCCGATGTTGGCACCGTCCATCACCTCGGGCAACATGTCGTTGACGACGATGCGTTCCAGGTCGCCCTCAATCAGGGCGTAGGTTTCATCCACAGTGCTGCGCTGCATGTAGCGGGCTACATCCGACGGTGTCTTTTGGGTCACGATAAAAGCCGGCCCCCACATACGTACAATATCAAAATACATCAAGGCGCGCAGAAAGAGTCCCTCGGCCTCATACTGATTACGCAGGGCTGCATTATCCACGACGTCCAAATGGCTCAGCATACTGTTGACGCGGGCTATGAGTGCATAGCAGGAGTTCCAGTAGTCGGACACCCACTCATGCTCTGTGCCGATGGTGCTCTGATCCAGTTGCTCCACCAGCTTGGTAGTGTTCGACGTGGAGTTATTGCCGTACATGCGGGCATTGTCTGAACGCAACTCGGTCATGGCCCACTCGTATTGCATCACGTTGTGCAGACCGTTATAGCAACCCATTACCAGGGTGTTCACCGACTGGGCATCCTTGACATAGCTCTCGGGAACCACCTCCGAGTAGGGAGTCTGGTCCATCGAACATGATGTCAGCATGAGGGTAGCCATGACAGCCAAGACAACCATTGTTCTCATCTTTATATCTTGAATAATCTTCTTCATAAGTATGTTCCTCCTTTAAAAGTTAATGTCAAAACCTGCGGAAATAGTAGAAGTGAGAGGGAATCCGCCTCGCTGGTAGCCAGAAATCATGGCACTGGCATACTGGTTGGTGGTCATGCGCGATTCGGGATTGATACCGCGGTAGTCGCCGCTCCAAATGTAGAGCAGGTTGCTGCCGGTTAGATAGAAGCGCAGACTGGTGATATTCCACTTGCGGGTCAACGTCTTCGGCAGCGTATAACCGACTGTCACATTACGCAGACAAGCGTACGAGGCGTTCTCCAGCGGATAGTCGGTCAAACTGAGGTTGTAGCCCTTGTTCTCGTAAGGTGTCATGCCGTTGCCCGGATGCTCTGGGCTCACCCAACGGTTCTCCGTGTAAGCGCGGTTATAGCGTTTCGACTCGTTATAGTAGGCGTCACCATTATAAACAGTGATACCCTGTACGCCCTGAATGAGGAATGAGAAGTCGAAGTCCTTATATTTGAATGTGTTGGTGATACCCCACGTAAAGTCGGGATAGGGATTGCCTAATACGACACGGTCGTCAGCCGTCAGCTGGCCGTCGCCGTTGGTATCAGCAATGCGCACGCCACCGGGAACGTCCTGCGAGAAGTGTGGATTGGCATTGATTTCTTCCTGCGTGTTCCATACACCAATCACCTTGTAGCCATAGTACTGGATGAGCGGATCACCGACCTTGGCAATGTAGCACTCGTCACGTTCGCCGAGGGTGATGACCTGCTGTTCGCCGCCAATCTCCAACAGCTTGTTGCGCGACAATGAGAAGTTCACGCTGGTATCCCACTTGAACTTGCGCGTGTTGAAGTTATGCGTATCCAACTGAATCTCAACACCCTTGTTGCTCACCTTTCCGATGTTGTTCCAATAATAACTGAAACCGGTGAACGACTGCGTGGGCTGGGCAAAGAGCAGCGAGCGAGTGACGCTATAGTAGGCATCGACAGATAGCGTGATGCGGTTGCGGAAGAGTCCGAGGTCGAAGCCATAGTTGAACTCGTCGGTCTTCTCCCACGTGATGTCGCTGTTGGCCAGCGTCGACGAGATATTGGCTGTACCGTTGACCAGTTGGCCGTTGTTGGGACCTGCAATATAGTTGGCTCCATTCAGCACCTCCATGGCAGCCTGATACTGGATGCGGTTGTTACCCGTCACACCGTACGAGGCGCGCAACTTTAGGTTGGAGATGGGCTTGACGTTCTTCATGAACTTCTCCTCACTGACGCGCCAACCTAACGATACCGAGGGGAACCATGCATTGCGCTTGCCCTCAGAGAAGAGCGACGAGCGGTCCAAGCGCAGCGACACAGAAGCCAGATAACGATCCATAAAACTATAGTTGACACGTCCAAGATAGGACTCCAACACCACATCGGGATAGCGGAAAGTTCCGGTACCGGCATTGTTGCCGTTGTTGCTGCTAGCCAACTGATAAACCGTAGCAGCATTCAGTGTCTGGATATCATCCGTAGCAAAGCCCGTAGCGGTCATGGCGACACGCTGGTTGCGGGTGCGCTCAGCAGTGTATCCTAACAAGGCATCGAGGGTGTGCTCACCCTTCTTGCCAAAATCAGTATGGTAGGTCAGCGTGTTCTCAGACAGCAGATCAATGTACAAGGTACTAAAATAGTTGGCTAGACTGGCCTCGCCGTCTTTCGTGGCATTCTTGTTACCATAATAGTACGACGGCGAGAAGCGTACGTTCAGACCATTGGAGGTCTTGAACTGCAGACCCTTCATGATATCAACCGTGAAGTAGATGCTTGCCAGTCCTTGGAAGTCCTCGCTCCAGCGCTTCGTATTGGCCATCACGCTAGCGGGGTTGTTGTTGGCTGACGAGAAAGGGTTGGGTTTCTCCATCGTGGGGTTGCCTGACTCATCGGGAGGACCAGTAGGCGTCTCTACACTGGTGAAGTGGCTACCACGGGCAAAGCCTGTATAACCCGTCAGGGCCGTCGATCGGTCTGTATGAACGACCGGCAGAAACGACGGTGTACGGTAGAAATCGATGAAGTTGTTCTTGGGACGCTCCATCTTCTTATATGTTCCCGACATATTGATACCCATCGACACAGAGGTAGACAGCTTAGCGTCGAGCTTGCCACGGAAGTTTACCTTGTCCATTGAGTTCTGTTTCATGATACCCTCGTCCTTGGTATACGCTGCCGAGACAAAGTAACGTAGGTCTTTCTTTCCCCCCGAGATATTAAACTGTACATTGGTGATATGAGCCACGCTACGCAAACCTTCCTTCTGCCAATCAGTAGAGCCCAACTCCTGTTCAAGCCATGCAGAGCCTCGAGCTTGGCGCGTCACGGCAGGACCGCCCATAGCCTCTTCCTGCTTCTGCAACTCATACCATTCCGTCGATGTCATCATGTCGTGCAACTTGTAGGCATACTTCCAGCCCTCGTAGAATTTAAATGAATATTTTGGCTTATCAGGCGTACCGCTCTTGGTGGTAATCATAATGACGCCATTGGCTGCACGTGAACCATAGATGGCCGCAGAAGCGGCATCTTTCAGAATTTCAATAGACTTGATATCAGCAGCGTTAATTTGTGACAAACCACCCTGAACGGGGAAACCGTCAATGATGATCAGCGGCTCGCTGTCGGCTGAGATAGAGCCGGTTCCGCGCACACGAATAGAGGGCATCACACCCACCTCAGATGTCAGATTTGAGACTGTTAAACCAGACATCATACCCTGCAGGGCCTGCGTCACATCGCTGACAGGCGCATTGGTCAACTCATCACCGTTCAACTTCGAGATAGAACCCGTCAGGTGTGACTTCGTCTGTGTGCCATAACCGATAACCACCGTCTCATCAAGCATGGCAATGTCTTCGACCAGCACAACGTCGATTACCTTCTGGTCACCAACGATGACAGCCTTGTCCTGATAGCCCACTGAGGAGAATACAAGCATGGCCTTCTTACTTTTAACCTGAATCTGGTAATTACCGTCCAAATCGGTCGTGGTACCAGTCTGAGCGTCCTTCACTTTCACGGTCGCACCAATCAGCGGCCCCTGCGAATCACTCACCGTACCTTTGATAAGGTGCTGAGCCTTACCCACGGTAGACAACAGGCAGAACGCCAGCGTCATCAGCAACTTCATACGGAATTGTTTCATGAGTATTACGTTAGTTAAATTGAATTTTGTAAGTTTCACATTGCAAAGATAAGACGTTTTTCCCTAAGTTGGTTTATTTTGGTATACCAATTAGTATTTATTAACTTATGCCGCAACAATACGAAACAAAGGTTAATTTAGCACCAGTTCCCAACCAGTTTACCAAATAATATTGTAACTTTGTGGCCAAAATAGCAACAAACTATATGACTAGAAGCAAGAGCAACGGCCCTATCGACACCGTCATCAACTACATCCGAAACGAGATCACTAAGAAGAACGTCCTACCGGGCGACAAATTGCCGTCAGAGCGCAAGCTGTCCGAGTTGTTAGGTGTAGGGAGACCGCACATACGCGCAGCCCTGCAGAAGCTCGAGACTTACGGGCTCGTAGAAACACGCCCCCAGAGCGGAACTATCGTAACAGAGTTCACCAAAGAACAACTGGACAGCATGATGGCTGAGACACTGAAACTCGAGAAGTACGACTTTTACAGCTTAGTACACGTGCGCGTTCTACTTGAAATAGACGCTTGCGAGTTAGCTGCGCGACGGTGCACCATCGAGGACATTGACAACGTGGAACGCACCCTGCGCGAACTGGAAGAGAGCACCGACCCCAAGACGAGAATAGAAAAAGACTTCGCCTTCCACCGGGAACTGGCCCGCAGCAGCCACAACCCCGTACTCGTCGACCTACTCGGCACCATCGTACCCGACATCATGCGATACTATCACAAATACCGTTTCTGCTCCGTACCAGAACGCCGCGTCAGCACCGAACACCGCGAGTTCGTCGCCCGACTTCACGCCCACGACGAGCAGGGCATGCGACAATTAGTACTCACCCATCTGGAAAATCAGATTAACTTCGCAAAACAACAACAAAAATAGACCTATCGAACAAACATCAGAATACGCTTTGTGAATTTATGTTAACAGCAACCCTATAGGATTGTTACAAAGTGTAAACTGGTATACCGTACAGAAAGAGATATTGAACCAGAAGGGCATCACTTCCATACCCATCAGCGACAACTCGACAACACAGGTGGAGATAAACCACATTGATGTCAAGTATGGTGCCAAAAAGGTGGAAACATTTATACTTTAGTCACAGATTTTACATACTCTACCCAAGGTGTAGCCAAGGTCAAAAGGCTGATATGACCTCGGGAAAAATCAAAGTGCCGCTTGGATAAAATATGGAGAGAGTGAAGAAATATCATCAGAGCCTACGCTACCAACCATCCCAGTGAAATAGCCACTAAGACTACTAGAAATTGTTTCTAAAAATGGCAAGATTATTCGCAAGACTTTCATATTTTGACCACTGAGAAAATATCAATCCTGCAGTATTGCAAATCGAGAAACACTAAATCTCGAGAAAAGGGCTCAGACCTTAGGTCCGAGCCCCTATATTATTATAATAAGGTACGCGCGTTAGGCGTTGGCAACCTCGTCCTCGACGCCACGAATGGTACGACCCATCACGAGGAAGGCCGTAGGAGCAGCGATGAAGAGTGACGACAGGGTACCGAAGATAACACCTAAGATCATGGCGAACGAGAAGCTGCGGATAGAATCACCACCGAGGATGAAGATACACAGCAACACGATCAGGGTTGTCACAGAGGTGTTGATGGTACGAGCCAGCGTCTGGTTCAGCGAGTCGTTGAACAACTGCTGACGGTCGCGCTTGCCATAGAGCTGGAAGTTCTCACGGATACGGTCGGGTCAATCTCCAGTGACATGGGAACCCAACCCCACAGAACGCTATACATACCGATAACAACCAGGGCATCCAATGCCAGAGCAATGGTTGCACCCGTAGAGTAAGCGACATTGCGGAAACGCAGCAGGATGTACAGGAAGATGGCAACTAGAGCGATGATGACGCTGACGATAGCACCATAGGTGATATCCTTAGCAACGGCAGGGCCTACCTTAGCCGAGCTGATGATGGAACCACCCTGACGGACATCAGGATTCTTGAAGGCCTCTACACTGGTCTGACTGACGAAGCCACCCTTCTTTAGTGCGTTATAGAGAATGGTCTCAGCCTCGTCGTCGACAGTAGGACTGTTAGACTCGATATCCCAGTTGGTTGACACACGGATCGTCTTGCCATCGGTACCCAGGGCAATAACAGAGGTGTTAGCCTCCTTGCCTGCGTTCTCGCCAACGGTATTGACGAAGGCACCTGCCAGTGACTGACGTACAGACTCAACGGGAGTCTCCTTGTCCAGCGTCACTACGTAATTGCGACCACCGGTAAAGTCGATACTCTCGCTCAGACCGCGAACGAAGAACGAGCATACGAAGATGATGGCGAAGACACCCCAAATGATGAAGCTCTTCTTATACATACCCATGAAGTTGTAGTGGGCGTTCTGCATCAGGTTCTTGGAGTAGCCAGTTACGAAGCTGAGGTTCAGCCACTTGTCCTTCTTCATACGGTTCTCGTAAACCAAACGAGTCAAGAACACTGCGGTGAAGAACGAGCAGAAGATACCAATGATCCAGGTGGTAGCGAAGCCCTTGACAGGACCTGTACCGAAGAACAGCAGGATGGCACCAGTAATCAGAGACGTCACGTTTGAGTCGAAGATAGCCGAGAAGGCGTTAGAATAGCCCTTCTGCAGAGCCTCCTTCAGACCAAGGCCGTGGCGCAGTTCCTCCTTGATACGCTCATAAATCAGCACGTTAGCATCGACAGCAGTACCCAGCGTCAGCACGATACCAGCAATACCTGGCATGGTCAGAGCAGCCTGGAAGGACGTCAGAATACCCAACGTGAAGAAGAGGTTGAACAACAGGGCGATATCAGCCAGCAGACCGGGAACCCAGCCGTACAGCATAATCATGTAGACCATCAGCAGCACGAAAGCGACGATGAACGACATGACACCTTGTTTAATAGACTGTGCACCGAGTGAGGGACCTACAACCTCCTCCTGTACGATACGAGTAGGAGCCGGCATCTTACCAGAGTTCAGCGTATTAGCCAAGTCCTTGGTATCCTCGATGGTGAATGAACCAGTAATCTGAGAGTTACCTCCGTCAATCTGAGTCAGAATACGGGGAGCAGAATAAACAGCGTCGTCGAGCACGATGGCTACGGCACGACCGATGTTCTGCTTGGTAATCTGAGACCAGCGGCGGGCACCGTCACTATTCATCTGCATAGAAACAGAGGGGTGACCCATCTGGTCGAAGTCGTCCTTGGAAGAGGTGATGACATCACCCTCTAACGGAGCGCGGCCGTTGGGTTCGGTAATCTTCAGGGCATACAGGGCGAAGACATCGCCACGGGTATTCTCGCCGCCAAAGTCCTCGGGCTTGGCACCCCAACGCAGCTTCAGCTCTGCAGGCAGCAGCTGAGCAGCAACATCAGAATAGATAACCTTGTCAATGTCTGCAGTATCACGAGCCATAGCATAACCTACGATGGCCAGACCCTGACCCTGAACGAGCTGGAGACCGAAGAGGGGATTCTGCTTCTTGGCATCAGCCAGTGCCTTGGCATCAGCAGCCTTCTCGTCCTTCTTGTCGTTGACCTTGGCCAACTTGGCAGCCAGATCACTCTTGGTGTCAGCGACAGAATCGTTCACTGCGGCCTCAGCGGTAGCAGTAGTATCAGCCTCAGCTACCTCAGCAGTACCTGTGTTGACAGCAGCGTACTTCACGCCCAGCTGTGACAGCAGGGGAACGATTTCCTGTGAGTTATAGGTCTCCCAGAACTCCAGATTGGCACTACCCTGCAGCAACTTACGAACACGCTCGGGCTCCTTGATACCAGGCATTTCTACCATGATACGACCAGACTGGCCTTCCAGTTTCTGGATGTTAGGCTGAACAACGCCGAACTTATCAATACGGTTGCGAACCACGTTGAACGAGTTGTCAACGGCAGACTGCACCTCGGCACGCAGGGCACTCTCAACCTCTGAGTCGCTCGACTGAGTGCTGACCTTGCCCTTCATCTGCTGAGTGGCAAAGACGGCAGCCAAGGGACGACCATTGGCGTTTTGTTTCCAATACTTAATAAACAGGGAGATGAAGTCGTCCTGACTGGTCTCCTCTTCTTTCTTGGCCTGTTCCATCGACTTTCTGTAGGCCTCGTCCGTCTTGTGGTCAGCCAACACATCGATTACATCAGGTACAGAAACCTCGAGGATTACGTTCATACCACCCTTCAGGTCCAGACCCAGACCAATCTCCATCTCGCGGCACTGCTTGAATGAATAAACACCACAGTACACTTTCTCGTTCATGATAGAGTCGAGGTACTCCTGTCCAGCCTCTTCGCCCATCGCTGCCGCCTTACTTTCGTAGTGCTTGGTGACAAACGAGAAGGAAAGATAGAAGCAGCAAACGAGTATCAGAACGATTGCGACAAACTTTACAATTCCTTTGTTTTGCATTTTGATTTATTGTTTGTTTAATTTTATGATTTCGTTTTTTTAGCCTGCAAATATACGCATTTTTCTTCACTTACGGAAATTTATACGCAAAATTCATGCATTTTTCAGTCTTTTCTGTTTAATTTTAGCCAACAAATCAGCGGATAATGGTCACTAGCGTCCATTTTATCGTCAATTTTACAATAGCATGGCTGAAAGTGTGAGGAGCAGAAAAGATGGTCTATGCGAAAGAAAAAACCTTTCTGATTATATGACAAACCGATACCCCTGCCCGACTCCACATAGCAGTCGGTCAGCAGCTGGCTGACAGCATGACGGGAATAGGAAATGGGATTGTCGTTGAAATCGCCACAAACCACGATCGGGTATTGTCGGTGTTCCCAAATGTACTCGCAGACTTTGTCAATCTGCCTGGAACGCTTTGCATTGGCCTCGGCCAACTTTACCAACAGCAACTTCGACTCCGTCCGGGCAGAGTCACCCTTCATCTCACCCTTCAGTATCTGTTGATATTTACCACGATCGTCAGTACTCAGATGACAACTCTCAAAATGGTTGTTGACGACGATGAGTGTATCCTTGCCCACCTTCAACCACCATGCTCCGCTGCCATTATTGACCTGTGTGTCGTAGCTGATACGCTCCCTACGCAATATAGGGAACCGAGTGTGGATGCCGATACAGTTAAAAGACAACTCGGAATTACTCAGCACGATGGTGTCGTTATAGGCAAAGGTCTTCTGATAGTCACGGAACACGCAGTGTCTCCACGTGTCGACATCTTCCTGCAGACAGGCTATATCGGGCTTCTCGTCATGCAGCCAATCGCGAACCGTCTCAAACCCCTCTTCATACTTATAATTGCCCCCATAGGCGCACACATTATAAGATACGATTTTCAGAATACTGTCACCTTCCATGGTTTCCACCGACTTCGGCGTATGGATGGGCAGATAGACACGAATGGGATAATATGCCAAAGCGAGACCCACCACTGGGATCCACGCCTTTGTCCACTTAAACAACAAGAATACCAACAGAAAGGCGAAGTTGATGACGACGAAAGCCGGAAATGTCATACCAGCTGTCGACAACAACGGATGATCGGCAGGATGCAGCCGATCACTATAGCCCGTAAACAGCATCAGTACGATGGACGCCACGTTAGCTCCCATCAGCATCTGAATAGTAAACTTCTTGAGTTTCTTAATCATAACAAGTTATGAATCTTTACCCCTTTCGACTCTGGTCGAACAACTTCTGCTTTTCTTCCTTTGTCAGGCTATCATAACCGCTCTTACGTATCTTGTCCAGTATGGCGTCTATCTCCTCCTGATTCTGACGCTGACGAACATTGTACTCCTCATCGGTCTCGCGGCGAGGGTCGGCAGCATGACCGCCACGTGTCCGCTCAGCTTTCATGTGATTGCGCTGACGATCGTCATATTTACGCTTCAGATTGTCGAAGAACTCCTGCCCATAGCTTCTGCCAAAACGTTGACTGCTGTCAGGATGGTGCTGCCAATAGCGAATGAGCAGGAAACCGAACAGCATTCCGCCCAGATGCGCCATGTGGGCTACACCGTCGCTTTGTCCCATAGCAGAGAAAAGTTCTATGAAGATATAGCCCACGATGAGCCATTTAGCCTTGATGGGGAACGGGATAGGAATAATAAACAAACGCTCGTTGGGGAAAATCATACCAAACGCCAGCAAAATACCATAAACCGCACCTGAAGCACCAATGGTCATCCACTGATTCAGGAATACATCCATCGCCATTCGCTGTCCGCCAATACTCACATACTCATAGGCGGCCAGGCCTTGCATACTAAAGTTGATGTACTGGACGATTTCCTGTGCTATACCAGCTCCGACGCCGCAGACAATGTAATAAAAAATGAATTTCTTCGGTCCCCATACGCGTTCTATCACACTACCAAACATCCAGAGAGCAAACATATTAAATAAAATATGTGTAAAGCCCCCATGAAGGAACATGTAGGTCAAAAACTGCCAGACATGGAAATCGCTGGCCATGAAAAAATGCAAGCCAAAGAGGGCATTCAAGTCAATGCCGCTACGTCCGAGCACCCACGTTGCCAAAAACGCCAACACGTTAATGACAAGAAGATTCTTGGTCATGGTAGGTATGTTGTTCATCTTCTCAATTTCTATTTAAACATCACGTTCAACATATTTTCTTCAGCACTTCACTATCTGCTGTATTTGACCGCAAAATTACTAAAAATATCTCGTTTTTGACACAAAAATAGGGTAATAGAGACTTTTTTTCAGTAAAAATGTTATTTTTTTCAGAATTTTGTTTGTTTTTTCATTACTTTCCCTTATATTTGCGTCAGAATTTGTGTTCAAACATTTATTATTCACTTTAAAAACTACAAAATTATGAACAAGACAGAATTAATTGACAAGATTGCAGCAGGTGCTGGTCTGACCAAAGTTGATGCCAAAAAGGCTCTTGACGCTACAGTAGCAGCCATTAAGGACGCTCTCGTTGCAGGTGATAAGATCCAGCTGGTTGGCTTCGGTACTTTCGCCGTTGCTGTTAAGCCCGCTCGTGAGGGTATCAACCCCGCCACCAAGCAGAAGATTAAGATTGCTGCCAAGAAGGTTGCAAAGTTCAAGGCTGGTGCCGAGCTCGCAGACGCCGTCAACAAGTAATTTTGTTAATAAAAATTACGAGAGGCTTCCCAATAAGAAGCCTCTTTTTTATTATCTGAATAGCTAACAAAATGGGGTGACACTGGTCACCCCATTTTAAGCATTTCAAAGTTATTTTACTTCGGCTGTTTGCCAATGTAAGCAAGAATACCACCATCGACATACAGCACATGGCCGTTGACGGCGTCAGAAGCGTGAGAAGCCAGGAATACTGCGGGACCACCCAATTCCTCGGGCTCCAGCCAGCGACCGGCGGGAGTCTTGGCACAGATAAAGCTGTCAAACGGATGGCGGCTGCCGTCCGGCTGACGCTCGCGGAGAGGAGCAGTCTGCGGAGTAGCGATGTAGCCCGGGCCAATTCCGTTGCACTGGATGTTGTACTCACCATACTCTGAGCAGATGTTACGTGTCAACATCTTCAAACCACCCTTAGCTGCAGCATAGGCACTAACGGTCTCACGGCCCAACTCGGACATCATAGAGCAGATGTTGATAATCTTACCCTCACGACGCTCCATCATCTCAGGCAGCACAGCAGCGCTGACAATATAAGGAGCTACCAGGTCGACATCGATGACCTGCTGGAACTCCTGGCGCTTCATCTCGTGCATCGGGATGCGCTTGATAATACCTGCGTTGTTTACCAGAATATCAATCTGGCCAACCTCTGCATGAATCTTCTCAACGGTTGCCTTTACAGCATTCTCGTCAGTTACGTCGCAGACATAACCCTTTACGTTTGTAATACCTGCCTCTTTGTAGTTGTTCAGGCCACGCTCCAGAGCTGCGTCGTTGATGTCGTTGAAGATGATGTTCTTAATACCTGCTGCAACGAAAGCCTTAGCAATGTTGAAACCAATACCATAAGATGCGCCGGTAATCCAGGCGTTCTTACCCTCTAATGAAAATGGATTTGCCATAATTCTTTGTTTTAATTAGTTTGTTTGTCGTATGTTATTATTTTAAATCTGTAATCTTTGAGAAATCTTGGTCGCCATAATCGAGATTCTCCCCGCCCATGCCCCAGATAAAGGTGTAGTTGCAGGTTGCTGCTGCTGAGTGGATACTCCATTCAGGTGACAGCACAGCCTGCTCGCCTTTCATCCAGAGGTGGCGCGTCTCCTCCACTTCGCCCATGAAGTGGCATACAGCCTGATCTTCGGGCACCTCGAAATAGAAGTAAGCCTCCATACGGCGGCTGTGAACGTGAGCAGGCATCGTGTTCCA
>ONQT01000010.1 GCA_900320045.1 uncultured Prevotellaceae bacterium
TATGAATGAAAAGAAGAATGTGTGGGAGGTCATTGTGCGTGTAGTCATCGCAGCACTGTCGGCAGCACTGACCGCTATCACCACTACGAGCTGCATGGGACGAGGACCGTTTTAAAAGATTAAAAATTAAAGATTAAAGATTAAAAATTAAAATTGGATTTTCTTCGATGATGGGTTTGGGTCTGCTATATGGCAGGCCTGAACTTTTTTCTCAAAAATGTTTTGTATTTCGCTCGATTTGCACTACCTTTGTACCCCAAAATAAGAGTAGAAGAAAAACAAGATAGAGTGACATGTATTTTACGGGAATCATCATAGCCGTTGCGACGTTTCTAACCATCGGCATCTGGCATCCTATCGTCATCAAGACCGAGTATCACTTTGGTACCCGGGCGTGGTGGGTGTATCTGCTCATCGGTGTGGCTTGCATCGCAGCGGCACTGTTCATCGAGAACACCGTGCTCTCGGCGGTCGTCGGCGTCTTCGGCGCCTCGGCACTGTGGGGCATCGGCGAGCTCTTCGCCCAGAAGCGGCGCGTGGAGAAGGGGTGGTTTCCGAAGAATCCTAAACGTCGTTACGACTAACGCTGAGCGAGGCATGAAGAGGGGACGATTGCTGATTGTGACCATGGCGGCACTGCTGTTGAGCGCCTGTTCGGAGACGAAGTATGTCCCCGAGGGGCAGTACTTGCTGGACAGGGTGAAGGTGCGCAACGCAGAGCCGCAGTCGGGTGTCGTCGTCGCCGATTTGCGCCCCTACGTGGTGAACGACGGCAACAGCCGCTGGTTCGGTACCGCGAAGTTGCCGCTGATGACGTATTCGCTGTCGGGCCGTGACACGACGCGCTGGATGAACCGCCTGCTGCGCAACATCGGCGAGGCTCCTGAGCTGTACGATACGGCCAGCACCCGCCAGTCGCAGCTGAACCTGCAGTCGCAGTTGCAGAACATGGGTTACCTGCGTGCTGGGGTGGGGGTGGAGAATGCCGTCAAGGGCAGCAAGGTGACCACCACTTATGTGCTGTACCCCGGCAGACAGTACTTTTTGCGCAACGTCGACTACCACATCCAGGACTCGGTCATTGCGCAGCTGCTGCGACAGGCCGACGACAAGCGCCAGCTGCACCGCGGCACGCCGTTCAACGTCGACAACCTGGACACGGAGCGCAAGCGCATCACGCAGTTTCTGACATGCAACGGCTACTATCGCTTCAACAAGGACTATATCACGTACATTGCCGACTCGGTGGCGGGCAGCGACGAGATTGACCTGACGCTGGTGCTGCATCCCTACCGCAATAGTCACGACTCGCTGACGGAGCACCCCGTATATACCTTCGGACAAGTGAACTACCGGTCGGGTAACGACGACGGCAAGGCCATCCCTCTGCGACAGAAGGTGCTGAGCAGCAACACCTTCATGAAGGAGGGCGAGCTGTACTCGTCGTACGACCTGCAGAACACCTACCACCACTTCGGGCGGCTGGGCATCGTGCGCTATACCAATATCACTTTCCGCGAGCGTGCGGACGAACCCGTGCTGGACTGCGACATCCAGCTGTCGACCAACAAGCCGTCGACCATTTCCTTCCAACCCGAGGGTACCAATACCGCTGGCGACCTGGGTGCTGCGGCCACGCTGAGCTACCAGAACCGCAACCTCTTTCACGGTTCCGAGAACCTGAGCATTGAGCTGCGCGGTGCCTACGAGGCCATCCGAGGACTGGAGGGCTATGCCTCGGGCGACTTCAAGGAGTACAGCCTGGGCGCCCGACTGACGTTCCCGCGGTTCATCGCACCCTTCCTGTCGAGCAGCTTCCGCCAGCGCATCAACGCTACGTCCGAGGTCTCCGTGCTCTACGACCTGCAGGACCGTCCGGAGTTCCAGCGCCGCGTGTTCACCGTGGGCTGGCGCTACAAGTGGTTCGACCAGAACCACCACGACCGGTACCGCTGGGACCTGCTGGACCTGAACTACATCTCGATGCCGTGGATCAGCGACACCTTCAAGCGCGAATACCTGGACAACACCACGTCGCGCAACAGCATCCTGCGCTACAACTACCAGGACCTGTTCATCATGCGTACGGGCTTCGGCTACACCTACAACAACGGGCGGTGGGTCATCAAGGCCGCCGCTGAGACTTCCGGCAACCTGTTGAACCTCATGGCCACGACGCTGCGCTTCCACCAGAACGAGCAGGGGCAGTACACCTTTCTTAATATCGCGTATGCGCAGTACGTGAAGGGCGACTTCGAATACACCCGCAACCTGCATCTGAGCGGCGGCAGCCAGCTGGTGTTCCACACCGGACTGGGACTGGCGTACCCCTACGGCAACAGCAGCATCCTGCCCTTTGAGAAGCGCTACTTCTCGGGCGGTGCCAACAGCTTGCGCGGATGGAGTGTGCGCTCCATCGGTCCGGGCGGATTCAGAGGCACCGACGGCCGCATCGACTTCATCAACCAGACGGGCGACATGAAGCTGGACGTCAACCTGGAGTATCGTGCCAAGCTGTTCTGGAAGCTCCACGGAGCACTGTTCGTCGATGCCGGCAACATCTGGACGCTGCGCTCGTATGCCGACCAGCCCGACGGGCAGTTCCGCTTCAGCACCTTCCTCAAGCAGCTGGCGGCCAGCTACGGACTGGGCATCCGACTCAATTTCGACTATTTCATCGTGCGCTTCGACATGGGTATGAAGGCTGTGAATCCAGCCTACGACACGGAGGAGGAGCACTTCCCCATAGCCTATCCGCGCCTGAGCCGCGACTTCGCCTTCCACTTTGCCGTAGGTATGCCCTTCTGACTTATCTGCATCAAGGAATGCGCTAAAGATATAAAATATCTTTCTATTTGCATCCGTATTTCATTTTTATTTTGTATCTTTGCCCACAAATAAAAATCGAAATATGCTAAAGTTTATCTCCTTTGGCAGTGGCAGCAGTGGAAATTGCTATTACTTGGCGACACCCACTGATGCGCTGCTTGTTGATATAGGTGTAGGACTGAGGGGCCTCAAGAAGGACTGTCGCCAGTACGGTGTCAGCCTGCAGGAGGTGCACCACGTCCTCATCACCCACGACCATGCCGACCACATCAAGAGCGTCGGCTCGTTCAGTGCAGACTACAACGTGCCCGTCTATGCCACCCTAGAGGTGCACAGGGGCATCAACCGCAACTACTGCGTCACCAAGAAGCTGGCGCCCGACATGGCGCGGCTGTTGGAGAAGGGGCAGCCGCTGCAGATTGGCGAGTTCCGCGTGACGCCCTTCGGTGTGCCGCACGACAGCAGCGACAACGTAGGCTACTTCATCGAAGCCGCAGGCACCAACATCTGCATCATCACCGATGCAGGGCACGTGACGGACGAGATGAAAGAGTTCGTCGGCCGAGCCCGCCACCTCATCATCGAGGCCAACCACGACATCGAGATGGTGCAGCAGGGACCCTATCCGCAGTTCCTCAAGGATCGCATCCTCTCCGGCACGGGACACCTGAACAACCGCGACTGCGGCACGACCATCGCCGAGAACATGAGCGAGCAGCTGCAGCACGTCTGGCTGTGCCACCTGAGCGAGGAGAACAACCACCCCGAACTGGCGCGCAAGACGGTCGACAGCGTGCTGCGCAGCTACGGTATCGTGCCCGGCACCGACCTGGAACTGGAGGTGCTCAAGCGCACCGTCCCCACAGGCCCCTACGAGCTGGAGTAAGGCCCTCGGAGCAACATCAGAGAATAATGAACAAAAGAAAATGATATGCGTATGAAGAGACATTTACCCCAAAGCAATGGTTGTAAATCGTTGTTATTGTTACTGGTTGCCTTCCTCTTTCCGCTGAGTGTGCAAGCCAAGGAGGTGCAGGAAGGTTTTGACGGCTATGGATACTACGACGGCATTGTCGTCAACCAAGTCAGTTCGTTTTCAGGTGACAACAGCTTTATGTTCACCTCCAGCAAGACCTACGAGAAGGTGCTGAAGGTGATTGTGCGCGTCGGTGTCGGAGACTATCTCAGCGGTTACGAGTTTAGCTCGGGAGCGTCGATTACCGTCAACGGACAGGAGAAGGAGGTGAACATCACCAGTACCAGCGTCTACAGAGGCAGTACGTCGAATCTGGACATGACGGAACTGGAGTTCGACCTCAACGAAGAGAACACAACGGTGACGCTCGGCGGCTCAATCGGTAACGGCACCTGCGACTTCTATATAGAGGGTGCCATCGTGGTGTATGAGAAAGACGACGACTTCATAGAGTACCCCCTTTGGGTGCGCGTTTGGGACGATAATGCGCGCGATTACGTGGAAAGACAAGTGACCAGCGAGAACCGACTCGACATCATGAACGATGGTGGCTCAGTGCAATATAACGGCGACAAGATGATTGTCCTGAAAAACAGCCGTAACACTGGTGGTATCATTTCCGAGATATCCGATATGATACTCTATCTGAAGGGTACCAACAAGATTGATGCCAACAGTAATACACCGCTGAGTCTCTCAGGGCATTTTACCATCACTACCGAAGGTAACGACCCTGGTAGCTTGCAGTTGTCGGTATACTCTCCATCAATGCCCTTCAATCCGTCGTCGGCAACCTTGGAGCAGAACCTCGTATACCTGCCGCCCGAATCCTTTGGCTCTGTCAGAACGGGTAATATCCTGGTGCCCGTGAAACCTATCGTCAACATTAGCAGTACGGAGAAGGAACAACCCGTGGCCACCAATACCAATCTCAACAACAAGGTGTACAACAACGTGCTCTATAACCTGAAATCCGATGAGGGCAGCTACGACGCTACCACGAAGAGCATCCAGATGTTTACCACGATGCGTGAAGAAGACATCGATGCCATCACCAGCAACTATCAGCCTGGTACTGCAGACTATGCAGCCAACTTCGCAGGTATTACCTTCCTGGTTCCTGCAGGTACCGGTAAGGCCATCGTGACAGGTTTGACTGGCGAGAACGGTGAGTTGGCCGTCAAGATTGGCAGCAATGCCGCAAACATCATTCCCAGCGGCGTTATGACGATGACGCGCTACGAGTTCCCCTACGAGTGCACGCAAGCCACCTACGTATACGTCTACAGCAACAGTCCCGTGGTTACCCCCAACGAGGCACATGGTCGTGCCGGAAAGAAAACCACGGTCACCGTGGGCATCGGAAGCGTGGGTGTCAGCACATCAAACGTGCAAGCCTCTAACCCCAACAATGGCGATGCCACTGCCATCAAGACCATTGTCGCCAAGGAACAGCGACACGTGGTGCGCAAGGCAGGATGGTACACCATCAGCGGCCATCAGCTGCAGAACACTCCCACCCGCAAGGGACTCTACATCTATCAGGGCAAGAAGGTCGTTTTCTGACCTCTTGCCGCTGAACATGCCGTGCAAGGCTATCAATGGATAACAAAGAATAAACATAAACACATTAACTTATGAGCACAAAACACTTAGTTAATCAACCGCGAGCAGGGCGCTGGCTCATCCTGCTCCTCGCCCTATTGACGACGCCGTTAGGCCTCAGGGCACAAGAATCATACGACATCACCGTCGCCGGCGTTGAAGTAACGAGCGAGAACGCCTCAAGCATCACCGGTGCCAACATCACGGAAGGTTCGGTGTCGTTTGATGCGTCGACGAACACCCTGACGCTGAATGGAGCAACTATCAATGGCGAGATTCTTAGTAGTCTTGAAACTCTTACCATCCATTTGGTGGGAGAAAACCAGCTGACGAGTGACAATAACCAGAATTCAGCTCTGCAAAATGAAGGTGACATGGCTGATTTGTCGTTTACAGGTAGCGGCTCGTTGGCTATCAATGCCGAAGGTGGTGTCATTGGTGACTTCTCGTCAGTAGATTTTGGCAGTTTTAACCTTGCATCACAAGCTCCAGGTGCCCATTATGATGATTCTTCTATAAGGTCTTACGATGGTTATCTGGTCAGCGATTTGACGATAACAACAGCTGAAGTGTATCCTATTTGGGTAATTGACAAGTCGATAACTAATTCAGCCTATAGTCATACGCAGTTAACTGCAGCCAACAAAACTAACGTTTTAAATGACGGAACTGTCAGTTTCTCAGGTTCCACCATTACACTGAATGGAGTAGATTTTAATCTCGGTGAGCAATCGGCCATTGTGGTTGGGCAGGGCATGTCGTCACTGACAGCTCATTTGGTGGGTACCAACACAGTTAGTAATGGTCCTGCATTCTACTTCGTTGATGAGACAAATCTTATTTTTACTACTGATACGTCTAACCCTGGCTCTTTAGAAGCTCCAGAGCTCGCAAACTGGGCTGGCGAATATGAAACAGGAGCAATCACCTACAAGAACGGCTTGGTTCATACAATAAGCGACGATAAACATTATGTAGATAGAAGAACGTTGAATTATGGTCTGAATGTGGCAGGTGTCAGAGTGACCAATTTAAATGCTGAGGATATCTTAAATGATGGAGGCTCCGTGAGTTACAAACAAGACGATTGGGGCTATAATCGTACGCTGACGCTGAACAATGCCACTATCAATGGTAAGATTGATATTTATGGTGGTGGATATACGATTGACATTTTGGGTGACAACACCATCGTCTCTACAGATAGCGCGGCTATCAAGAATTCGAACGAAGGGCTTTCATCAGATTTGACATTCCGTTCTTCAGGTAATACCTTGGCTACACTGAAATTGACACCCGGTGGCGCCTCGTTCAAGGCTTACGAGGGTTTCTATATTAATAATATGGATAATACGTCGATTTTTGGCGAACTTAACAACGATGACCAGAGTCCTGTTGCGGGCGCTGTTATTACAATTAAGCGCGTACCTGCTCCCGTGTTTAACTTTCCACAAGGTGTTGTGTTCACAGACGAAGACCTGACAGTTACAATGGATATCCCCAGTGATGACTATGACATTTATTGGACAGGTAAAAGTGAATATGGTCAATACAAAAAATCTACGGGTACGTTCCGACTGACGAAAGATGACGATAGCTATGGCGGCTATGGTAATCCTTCAGTCTATGCCTATGTGGCAGATACAATTGAAAATAAGCGTCGAACCAACGATGTGGTTCGTATGCTGGTAGTTGTTGACCGTCCAACGTTCTCTGTGGCAGGTGGTGAATATACTACAGCACAGCAAGTCGCTATCCAAGGTTTGCCTGAATTAGAAACCAGACAACGTTACGTGGAAGATGAATCGCAGGATTTTCCGCAAGTGTGGTACTATTTCGATAACGATAAGGAAAACGCGGTACAATATAACTCAGAAGCAACGATCACTGTCGACCATACCTGTAGGTTGAATGCCTATCTGATGGTTGTTAACGATTCTGGTATTGTGGTGAACAGTAGTTTGTTCTCTGCTGATTACATTATACGTCAGGAACCTAACTATTGTTTCACTGATGATCCCACGGGACACAGTTCTTATCCAAACGGTTCTACTGTCTACAACCTGAATTTCGGACAGGAAAACACGCTTCCTTGGCTGATTAACGTTCCTGCCGGATTGGCTATCACCTACAGAACAAGCGATGAGGCTACTGCCACTATCAACCAGGAAGGCCATATCACACTGACGGGTGCTGGTCACGTTTGGATTTATGCATCCAACGAAGAGACGAATGGCTATGTGGCTCATACGGACAGTATCAGGCTGGAGATTCGACCCATGGACCCACAGGCATCTATAGCACAAGGTGCATACTATACGGGACAGAAGTTGGAATTGAAAAGTACCGTACCAAATGGTGAGATGTATTACCAGATTGGCAATAGTGGCGACAAGGTGAAATATACCGAACCTCTCACGCTGGAGCAGGGCAAGTGGGAAATCAGCCTCTATACCAAATGTGGTTCTGGCAACGACGAGATGTGGTCGTATGGTAATAACCATCCTACTTACTACGTCTACGACGAGCTGACCTTCACGCCTGAAAGCGGTACCACGTCAAACGATAAAATCACGGTGGAGATAGGCAACCTGCCTTCATCTACACCTAATGCCACTTCCGTTTTCTATTTCTTTGGCGAAGATGACGAAGATGACACTAACGACCTGTTGTACAATACAACGGATAAGGTGAACGTAGCCGAGTCAACCAAGGTAACTGCCTACATCAAGGTGGAGGGCGACTCCGGCTATGTGTACAAGACGGAACCCGTCGAGGCTGAATACGTTATCCGTACGGTGCCTGTGATGAGCTATGTTGACAGCAATAACGAACCTGTGGAGGTTGCCGAATGGACTATCGGTGGCACTGAGAACCAGCCGTTGCCTACATTGAAGAACGAGCTGCAGCTGCAGGTAACGTACAGCAGCACACAGACAGACGTGGCAACCGTTGACAATAATGGTTCGGTGACGCCCGTTGGAGTGGGAGAGACCCGTATCACGGCAACATCGACACAGACTGACATCTATCAGTCTACGGAAACAAGTTATCTGCTGCACGTGTATAAGATGCTGAACCACGGAAGCATTACTATTGAAGCCATTGACGACCAGCCGTACACGGGGGCCCCGATTGAGCCGACAGTAACGGTGAAGGATGGTCAGACTGATATCACTAACTATGTCGATATAGCATACAGCAATAACGTTGCCGTCGGTACAAGTGCTTTGGTGACGATTACTCCAAAGGAGACAGAAGTTGTTAACTACTATAAGGGTTCGGCGACGACTTCGTTTAACATCGTCAACCGCACACTGGTGGAAGGTGAAGATGGGGACGTGACGTTCGCCAGCGGACAGTCGTGGGCTTCTTACTTCACGAACAGCGAGACGCTGGAGGTGCCCGGGGGCATCGTGGCGTATGTGCTGACGGGTGTCAATGGTGGTACATTGACGGCACAGGCTATCAGTAAGGTGCCGCAGGACGTTCCCGTACTGCTGGAGAAAACCAACAATGCGGTGACAACGAACGACACGTATGACGAGAACCTGTTGCGAGGTACTGCCGAGGCAACAAGTGTCACGGGAATCGAAGGCGTAGTGTATGTGCTGTACAACGGCGAGTTTGTCCGCACCAAGTCGGGCACTATTCCTGCCCATCGCGCTTATCTGGTGCTCAGCAGCGATGCTGGCGCACGACTCTCTATTGGTTTTGACGACGAAGCGACAGGCATCCGGAACTTGGAGGCTGACGGCAACGGTAACGATGTGTGGTTCTCGCTCGACGGACAGCGCTTTGATAAGAAGCCTGCCAAGAAGGGACTCTACATCCATAACGGAGAGAAGGAATTCGTCAAGTAGTGCGTGAGGTTAATATTTAGGAAACAAGAAAAGAACGAAGATATGAAAGATACAGCTAAAAGATTGATGACGACGTTTGCCTTGCTGCTCACGACTGCCGTGCTGTGGGCTGGCGAGGTGACTGTTGTGAAGCAGTTGAACGGCTCAACGAATGATAACGCTGGCACCGTGACCTATAGCAACGGAACGATTACCATTACGCCGGCACAGGGCAATTACATCACCAAGGATTATGTGACGGTGGTCAAGTTTGTCGACGCTGGCATAGCACAGGCTCCCAGGCGTGCTCCGGGGGTGAGCGAGCCTATCACGGTGACGGCAAGTGACGCTTCGGCCGATCCCAGTGGCGTGACGACATACACCATTACACCGCCCTCCAGCGAATACGATCTGGAGATTACGGCAAACTTCCAAGTGCGACAGAGCATTTCGAATGCGGTCATTACGCTTGCCGAGACGACCTTTACTTACGATGGCCAGGAGAAGACGCCTGCCGTGAGTAGTGTGACTGTCGCCGGAAAGGCGCTCGCAACGAATGAGTTTGCGGTTGAGTACAGCGATAACATCAACGCAGGTAATGGTACCGTTACCATTAGTGGTTTACGTACATATAATGGTACCGCTACAGCTGACTTTACCATTGGCAAAGCTACAATTACTCCAAGTGTTACTCTGCAAGGCTGGACCTTTGGGGCTCAAGCTAATACGCCTGTAGTTTCTGGTAACTTAGGCAACGGAACAGTAGCTTATACTTATGCAGTTAAGGGCAGCACAGACTACAGTGCTACTGTTCCCAGTGCCGCAGGTACCTATACTGTTAAGGCCACAATCTCCGAAACTGAGAATTATCAAGGTGCTGAAGCCACAGCCGACTTTACGATTGGCAAAGCTACAATTACTCCAAGTGTTACTCTGCAAGGTTGGACCTTTGGAGCTCAAGCAAATACTCCAGTCGTAAGTGGTAACACTGGAAACGGAACTGTGACTTATACCTACGCAATTAAGGGCAGCACAGACTACAGTGCAACAGTTCCTAGTGCTGCAGGTACTTACACTGTTAAGGCAACGATAGCCGAGACTGAGAATTACCAAGGCGGCGAGGCCACAGCTGATTTCACCATTAGCAAAGCCACGATAACACCAACAGTTACTCTGCAAGGCTGGACCTTTGGTGCCCAAGCCAATACCCCAGTAGTGGATGGCAACTTAGGCAACGGAACTGTGACATATACTTATGCAATTAAGGGCAGCACAGACTACAGTGCAACAGTTCCTAGTGCCGCAGGTACTTACACTGTTAAGGCAACGATAGCCGAGACAGAGAACTACCAAGGTGCTGAAGCTACATCTGATTTCACCATTGGCAAAGCCACAATTACTCCAACTGTTACTCTGCAGGGCTGGACCTTTGGCGCTCAAGCAAATACTCCTGTAGTATCTGGTAATACAGGCAACGGAACCGTAACTTATACCTACGCTGTTAAAGGCAGTACAGACTATAGTGCAACAGTTCCCGGTGCTGCTGGTACATATACTGTTAAAGCCACGATAGCCGAAACTGAGAATTACCAAGGTGGCGAAGCTACAGCTGATTTCACCATTGGCAAAGCAACAATAACTCCAACTGTTACTTTACAAGGCTGGACCTTTGGGGCTCAAGCTAATACGCCTGTAGTTTCTGGTAACTTAGGCAACGGAACAGTAACTTATACTTATGCAGTTAAGGGCAGCACAGACTACAGTGCTACTGTTCCCAGTGCTGCTGGCACTTACACTGTTAAAGCCACGATAGCCGAAACTGAGAACTATCAGGGTGCTGAGGCTACTGCCGACTTCACGATTGGCAAGGCTACAATTACTCCAACAGTCTCTTTGCAGGGTTGGACATTTGGCGCTCAAGCTAATACGCCTGTAGTATCTGGTAACACTGGCAACGGAACTGTAACTTATACCTACGCAATTAAGGGCAGCACAGACTATAGCGCAACAGTTCCTACGGCCGCAGGTACATATACTATTAAAGCTACGATTGCCGAAACAGAGAACTACCAAGGTGCTGAAACCACAGCCGACTTTACGATTGGCAAAGCAACAATTACCCCAACAGTTACTCTGCAAGGCTGGACCTTTGGTGCCCAAGCCAATACCCCAGTAGTGGATGGCAACTTAGGCAACGGAACTGTAACTTATACCTACGCAATTAAGGGTAGCGCCACCTTTAGCGCAACTGTTCCTTCAGCCGCAGGTACCTATACTGTTAAAGCCACGATTGCCGAGACAGAGAACTACCAAGGCGGCGAGGCCACAGCCGACTTCACCATTGGCAAAGCTACAATTACTCCAAGTGTTACTCTGCAAGGTTGGACCTTTGGAGCTCAAGCCAATACTCCTGTTGTTTCTGGTAACACGGGCAACGGAACTGTAACTTATACCTACGCAATTAAGGGCAGCACAGACTATAGCGCAACAGTTCCTACGGCCGCAGGTACATATACTATTAAAGCCACGATTGCCGAGACAGAGAACTACCAAGGCGGCGAGGCTACTGCTGACTTTACCATTGGCAAAGCAACGATTACTCCAACAGTCTCTTTGCAGGGCTGGACATTTGGAGCTCAGGCTAATACCCCAGTAGTGGATGGCAACTTAGGCAACGGAACTGTAACTTATACCTATGCAGTTAAGGGCAGCACAGACTATAGTGCAACTGTTCCCAGTGCCGCAGGTACATATACTATTAAAGCCACGATTGCCGAGACAGAGAATTACCAAGGTGCTGAAGCTACTGCTGATTTCGCCATTGGCAAAGCCACAATTACTCCAACAGTTACTTTGCAAGGTTGGACGTATGGAGCTCAAGCCAATACGCCAGTCGTGAGTGGTAACACAGGCAATGGTACAGTAACATATACCTATGCAATTAAGGGCAGCACAGACTATAGCGCTACTGTTCCCACAGCCGCTGGTACTTACACTGTTAAGGCAACGATCGCCGAAACAGAGAACTACCAAGGCGGCGAAGCTACAGCCGATTTCACCATAGGCAAAGCTACGATTACACCAACAGTCTCGTTACAGGGTTGGATGTATGGTGCTGAGGCTAATACCCCAGTCGTGGACGGCAATTTGGGCAAGGGTGCCGAGACGTTTGCCTACGCTGTTAAAGGAAGCACAACCTTTAGTGAAACTGTTCCTTCAGCCGCAGGTACATACACTGTTAAGGCTACGATTGCCGAGACAGAGAACTACCAGGGTGCTGAAGTTACTGCAGATTTCACCATTGGCAAAGCAACCTTCACGCCTACAGTAACCCTGCAGGGTTGGGCCTTTGGTGCAGAGCCTAATAGTCCTGTGGTTACCGGTAATATCAGCAATGGTGCTGTGACCTTCTCCTACAAGGCTGAGGGATCAGAGACGTTTACGGAGACCGTTCCGACGGCTGCAGGCACCCATACCGTGAAGGCAGCAATTGCTGAGACGGAGAACTATGAGTCCGCTGAAGCCACAGCAGACTTTACCATTGGCAAAGCAACCTTCACTCCTACAGTGACGCTGCAGGGTTGGGCATTTGGTGCAGAGCCTAATAGTCCTGTCGTTACCGGTAATATCAGCAATGGTGCTGTTACCTTCTCCTATAAGGCTGAGGGATCAGAGACGTTTACGGAGACCGTTCCGACGGCTCTTGGCACACACGTTGTCAAGGCCTCCATTGCAGAAACGGAGAACTACCAGGGCTGTGAGGCTACCGCCGAGTTTACCATAACGGCTGCGGTTGCAACCATTACCGGTGAGGACCAAACGGTGACCTACACTGGTGAGCCACAGGCTTACAACAAGGGACGCGTCGACATAGGTACGCTGGTTGTAACCTATTACGACAGTGCTGCTGAACGTGAAAAGGGTAGCAATGGATATCAGAATGCTCCTGTCAATGCAGGTGTCTACTACGTGCAGCTGACGCAGGGTGACAATCACTACACTTCCACCCCCGTCAACATTACACTGACCATCGAGAAAGGAACGCCCGAACTGAGCATCAGCGAGCAGCAGCCCATTCGCATGGATTGCAGTAGTAATGACTTTAAGGTGGTGGCGCCCGTTGTAACCTTTAACGGACAGACACTCACCGAGACATTCTCCTTCCAGCTGGTAAGCTCTGACGAGAGTGTGTTGACAATTGACGAGAACGGAAAGCTGAAGGCTATCGCACCTGGTGAGGTTGTCGTTACCGTAACAGGACCGATGAATCACCAGAACCTGAATGCTGCGACGACCACTTTCCAGGTATCGGTTTACAAGACTTACGGCCTGATAGTTGCAGGCGTAGCCGTTACCAGCGAGAATAGCCAAGATGTGCTGGGTAACGGAAGCGTGAAGTTCAACGGCAAGGACCAGTTGTCGATTACGAATGCTACTATCGGTCAAGGCGATATTGAGTCGTGGATGGACAAGCTGACTATCTATCTGAATGGAGATAACCAGGTGAATGGTGCTATTGTGGGCCACGATGGAACACTGGTGTTTACTACGGAAGGTAACACGCCTGGTAGACTGGATATCAAGAACGAAGGTACTGATGGTGTTGTCCGAGGCTTTAAGATGATTGCCTACGAACAGAACCTGGCACTGCTGACTGGCAGCTTCGAGGCTCAGGAGGCTGTCATCGGAACACCTGTGACGCCTATCGTTGACGAGAGCGGCGAGACCAATACCGTCGATGTAGACGGTGGCGAAGGCGGCGAGGGTGACGACTATAGCAATGTCATCATCAACAACGTGCTGTACACGCTGGATTCGGATAACGACGACGGTATCGGTAAAGACGAGGGTGAGGACAAGAAATATGTCGTGCTGGGTTCGACGATGGTCGAAGACGACGTGGAGGATGTAATCAACAACTACACGCCAGGTACGCAGGAGTTTGCCGACCATTTCGCTGGTTTGACCTTCATGGTTCCAGCGGGTTATGGTAGCATCTATATCAAGGCTCGCACAGGCGAGGACGGTGTGCTGAATGTGAAGATTGGTAATCAAGAGCCTTATGTCATCAAGGGCGCTATCGACTTCCAGGAGTTCGAATTCCCCTATGCTTGTACGGAGGCAACCTACGTCTATATCTACAGCAGCAGTCCTCGACGCGACGCTGAGGCTTTGGATGACCACCGTGCCGGTAAAAAGACTACGGTGACTGTGGGTATCGGTAGCGTGGGTGTTTCGTCGAACAGTGTGCAGAGCTCGAACGGCGGTGACAATACGGGCGGTAGCGACGTGACGCTGACGGACGACGATGTCGTATATGACGAAGAAAATGGTACGCTGACGGCTTCAAACTCAAAGGTGACCACATTGGCCGATGATAGCTTCGTCAACTTCCCGTTCCTGCAGTTCATCGACCTGAGCAATACGTCCATTACGGGTCTCAAGGTCAGCCGAAGCGAAGGTCCTTTCAACGGCGTTTCCAAGAATACCTTCATCTATCTGCCCGCCGGTAACAGCAGTGACGAGCCTAACGTGGTCATTGGTAACGTTAGCCAGCAGGTGGTGCTGGACAGCCAGATGAGTTACGAGGATAACGAGTCGTTCGGTCTGTCAAAGGACTTCATGGCTCAGCAGGTGGTGTACGACCATATCTTTGCCGCCGACGAGAAGGCTGCCGTCTATCTGCCGTTCCGAATGGAGGCTGAGCAGGCCGCACAGTATGGTCAGTTCTATACCTTCAATCAATTCAAGGACGGCAAGGCCGTGATGGCACTCCACGAGGAGGCAGTCCTGGCCCACACACCTTACCTCTTCAAGGCTGCTGATGACAACACGCAGCTGAAGGCTGTGGGCGTTCTGATGAGCATGTCGTCGGAAGAGGCAGGTGCTCGTCCGATGAAGGCTGGCCGTCGTGCTCCGATTGACGCCTCCGCAGACCTCTATGGTACGTACAACTTTATGGAGTATGACGTGTTCGATCCTGATGTGTTCCGCATGGCGATTGACGATAGCGGCAAGATGACTTTCCAGCGTCTGCAGGACGGTGAGTACTTGCGTCCCTTCGAGTGCTATCTCTATGCTGTCGGTGCACAGGAGGATAGCTTCGACGTAGAGGGAGACGGCATCTCGACAGCCGTCCGGACGATTCGGACTGACCGCGTGGACTATTCAGACTCGTGGTCCGGACTATCCGGACTCCGCTTCCGGACTATACCCACTCAAAGCGGTGTTTATATCCACAATCACAAGAAGGTAGTTGTCAAATGAACGAAGAACTGTTGCAACAACTGAATGAAAGTCAGCGAGAGGCCGTCACGTACTGTGACGGCCCTCAGCTTGTCATCGCTGGTGCAGGGTCGGGAAAGACCCGTGTGCTAACATATAAGATTGCTTATCTGCTGGAGCAATACAATATGGCTCCGTGGAACATCCTGGCGCTGACGTTTACAAACAAGGCTGCACGCGAGATGAAGGAACGCATAGGCCGACTGGTAGGGCAGGAGCGAGCCATGCGCTTGCAGATGGGCACCTTCCACTCGGTTTTTGCACGTATCCTCAGAGCAGAGGCCGAGCATATCGGCTTCAACAGCAACTTCACCATCTACGACCAGTCCGATTCGCGGTCGTTGGTGAAGAACATCATCAAGGAGATGCAGTTGGACGACAAGACGTACAAGCCCGCTTCAGTTGCCGACCGCATCTCGATGGCCAAGAACCATCTGTTGTTGCCACAGCAGTATGAACTGAGCTCGTGGGCGGCTGACGATGCGCAGAAGAAACGTCCGCAGGTTGCCAATATATATAAGAGGTACGTGGAGCGCTGCCGACAGGCTAACGCTATGGACTTCGATGACCTGCTGGTGCAGACCTGGTTGCTGTTCCGTCAGCATGAGGACATTCGCCAGAAGTATGTAGAGCGCTTCCAATATGTGCTGGTGGACGAGTATCAGGATACGAACTTTGCCCAGCAGGAGATTGTGCTGCAACTGACCCTTGAGCATGGTCGCGTCTGTGTCGTGGGCGACGATGCTCAGAGCATCTACTCGTTCCGTGGTGCCAACATTGACAACATCCTCGACTTCCAGAAGAAGTACCAGAATACGCGACTCTTCAAACTGGAGCAGAACTACCGCTCCACACAACTCATTGTGCAGGCTGCCAACAGCTTGATTCGTAAGAACGAGCGACAGATTCGCAAGGATGTCTTCAGCGAGAATGAACAGGGTGAGCGCCTTACGCTGAAGCCGGCCTATAGTGACAAGGAGGAAGCAATGATTGTGTGCAACGACATCAAGCGCATTCGGCGTCAGGAGAGCGGACAGTACTCTGACTTCGCCATCCTGTATCGCACCAACGCACAGAGCCGTTCCTTCGAGGAGCAGATGCGCAAGGAGGGTATTCCATATCGTATCTATGGCGGTCTGTCGTTTTACCAGCGCAAGGAAATCAAGGATGTTATTGCCTACTTCCGCGTGGTGACAAATCCCAACGACGAGGAGGCGCTTCGGCGCATCATCAACTATCCGACACGAGGTATCGGAGATACCACCGTGGGGAAAATCGTAGAGACGGCAAACCTGCATAATGTCAGCCTATGGCGCGTCATTCAGCAACCCATCGTCTTCGACCTGAAACTGTCTGGGGCTACGATGAACAAGATTGCTGCTTTCCGTCAACTGGTAGAGGGTTGGGCTGCACGACAGGAACAGGAGGATGCCTACGAACTTGGCCACAGCATCATCATGGAAAGTGGTATCAGTAAGGATATCTATAGCTCGAACAATCCTGAGGACTTGTCGCGACAGGAAAACTTAGAGGAGTTCTTGGGCGGTATGCAGGACTTTGTCGAGAGTCGGAAGGAGGAAGACAGGGAAGGTGAGACCCGACTGAGCGACTTCCTGCAAGAGGTGGCGCTGCTTACCGATCTCGATAGCGAGGGGAGCGAAGACCAGCCGAAGGTGACGCTGATGACGGTTCATGCAGCAAAGGGTCTGGAGTTTCCCACCGTGTTTGTCGTCGGACTGGAGGAGAACATCTTTCCTTCGCCGATGTGTACGGGTTCGATGCGCGAGTTGGAAGAGGAGCGCCGATTGCTCTATGTCGCCATTACCCGTGCCGAGAAACACTGCATCCTGACGTGCGCACAGAACCGCTTCCGCTATGGCAAGATGGAGTATGACACTCCGTCGCGCTTCATCCGTGATATTGACCCCAGCCTGTTGCGCGTCGAGGGCTCTGCACCGGGCATTTCCACCGGCTCATCCCGATATGCGAGTCAGGGTATTTCCACCGGATCTTCCCGGTATGCGAGTCAGGGCAATCCTGCCGGCGCATCCCGGTTTTCCGGCCAGTCGGGTTATGGCAAGGATACAAATGCCTATCGCCGTCCGGTACATAATCCGCGTCCTGTGGCTACGCAGTTCATTGCCGATGTGAAACCCCGTCTGGTGCCTGTCCGTCAGGAGACACCTGCACCGCAGTCTGCCATTGGCAACATCGGCTTGCGTGAAGGTAATGTCATTGAGCATCAGCGCTTCGGCATCGGTACCGTCATGAAGATGGAAGGAAGTGGCGAGAATACCAAAGCAACTGTTGCGTTTAAGAATGCAGGTACCAAGCAACTGCTGCTGAAGTTCGCAAGATATACGATTATTTCGTAATGCCGTTATTTCGAAATAACGTAATATCGGTGTTTCGGGAATCTACAAAGCCTCGTCTTCCGGTCGTTCCAGAAGACGGGGCTTTTGTTTGGGAAGGTGGCGCTTCTTGCGGAGGTATGCTGCCTTGCGGGCTTCATATTCCTCGTAGTGTTTCTCCAAGAAGTTGTCTGCCATAGTCGTATTCTTATTAAGCGCTGCTTTACTTGTTGACAACGCTCTTACTGTAGGTTACGTCGATTTTGATGGGAGCATGCTTGTTGTTCTTGCCGCCCACCAGTCGTACGCTGCTAATAATCATGGAGTTGAAAACGGACGACACCGACGACGTTGTGTTGGACGAGGAGGTCAATGTCAGGTCAACAGGAACCAGTACCACCTTGTTCCAGTTGGGGTTTTCCTTCTTGTAGTTCTCCACCTTTTGCAGGTTGACAGTTCCGTCGGCATTCATTACTTGGGGTTTCATCTTAGTCCAGATGCTATTGATGAGTCCTGTCAACGTATTGAATGAATAGGTCTTCTGAACACTGTTATATGTTCCCAGATACGTCGTGATGTTGTTGGGCATGCTGCTTTTTTCAAAGAAAGAATAGAGCTGGTCAAGGGGCAACATCAAGATGTCGGTGGGCTCTTCGAGCAACTTACTTGACAGCTCATTCTGGGCCTTCATCTGTGCAAAAGTGATCTTCGCCGACATCAAGGTGTCGTTCACATGTGAAGCCAGCTCGTTGCCTTTGGCGTCTTTCTGCTTCAGCCAGATGATGCTGTCGATGGGCAGCTCCACTTCGGTGAAGATGCCGGAAGGTGTCTTCAGGAACGTGCAGGTGTCAATCTTCTCCAGCTCTTTAATACCTTCCTTGTCGTTGACGACGTGATTGGTTTGCAGCACCTCGTCAGTCGACATGAAGACACGAGACGTGTTTACGACGACTTCATCTTTCGTCGTATAGGTGTAATAGACGATAATCTGCGTATTGGCTACTTCCAGCATAACTCCCGTTCCGTCAATGGTCTTGAGGTAGAAGCCTGGGCAAACATTACGGGCAAAAGTGTGGGAGTTCTTGAAGTACTCGGGGTGCTCATAGTAGGTGCGCAGCAGATAGGTGCCGTAGCCCGAACCATAACCTTTCTCCTCGTCGTATCCTGGATAGGTGGTGCCCTCCTTATCCGTATAGGGCTGTGTGAGCGGAATGGTGATGTATTTATAATACTGGTTGCCGCGCAGCACGTTGCGCAAGCTGTCCGACATCGTCAGGTCGCTGACAGTATACGACTTCTTCAGATCCAGAATACTGATGTCGTTGTCGTGGTCATCCTTGATGCTTTTGCCGCTTTCGTCGAACTCCGTACGCAGATAGCCTTCCTCCTCGGGGTCGAAGTCGGAATAGTAGTAAGAACCGTTGGGGACGGGCTTGGCGAGTTCGCAGAGACGAAGTTTCATGGGAGAGAGCGAGTCGCCTTGGAAACTGCTGACCATAATGCGAATCACGCAAGAGTCGGCAAAGACCTTAAAGTCATCGTCCAAAGGCATGAGTTCCTCTTTGGGGAATATGCCGCTGCTCTCGTTCTCCAGGATATTGAACTGTGTCATATAGTCGCTGGTGATGTACGAGTTGGTCTCGGGGTCGTTGATTTTTCCCAAATACTGGAACATGCTCGATGCCAGTACGGAATCGGTCCTCAGGGATTTCGTCTCTATACGATAGCTCTGCGAGAGGGTTGCAAAACGGTCGATGTCGCTGGTTAGCGAATCGCCCAGCGTCGTTGTATCTTCATCACATGAAGAGATTGCAATGGTCATCATTGCAATCCCTGCCATTATCAGTTTTCTCATCATTGAAGTCTCTTGGTCTTAATGGATGATTGTTGTTATACTCTGAAATTTAAATCTTATCGTAGAACTCCTCGTAAGCGGCACCGAAGTCCTCACCAGGATAAGCCAGGGTGGGGATGTTCTTGTCGGCAGCATACTTCATGAGGTCGCTATTGACATTCTCTTGAGCGGCAATGACACCGTCACTGTAGTCGATGGCCAGCTTCGCCAACTCGTTGAAATCGAACGTGTCGTTATAATCCTTCAGCAGGTCTGCAGTAGCCTCACGGAAGGGAACGCACTGCTTGAACTTGCTGTCAAGGCTTGACTTTAGGTTGTTGGTAAACAGCGACGTCACAACCTTGGTGTTGGCAAACGACGGTTCCTCGTGGTAGGCGGTCTTGATGTACAAAGGTACTACGGCACCCATCCAGCCTTGAACGTGGATGATGTCGGGTACCCAACGCAACTTTTTGACGGTCTCCAACACGCCGCGGGCAAAGAAAATGGCTCGCTCACCATTGTCGGGATAGTCCTCGCCTTGCTCGTCCTGAGCCATCTGGCGCTTTGAGAAGTAGTCTTCGTTGTCGATAAAGTACACCTGGATGCGCGTACCGACGATGGTTGCCACCTTAATAATAAGGGGGTGGTCGGTATCGTCAATGATGAGATTCATACCAGACAGGCGTATCACCTCGTGTAGCTGTCCACGACGCTCGTTGATAGTTCCCCATTTGGGCATGAATGTACGTATCTCATGTCCTGCATCCTGGATAATCTGTGGTACAGCTTTACCCATCAACGACAGGTCGCTGTCAGGTACATAAGGAGTAATTTCCTGATTGATAAACAGAATCTTCTTTGCCATAATTTAACCTTTAATCTCTGCAAAGTTACGAAAAATAATTCACAAAAGACCTCTTTTCGTGCATATTTTAGATTTTTTTGCCCCCTTTTTGGTATATTTTCACGATATTTTTTTCTTATTTGGTAAAAATGTTGTTATTTTGCACCCGATTTTGTATACAAGACACATTTATAATGAAAGTATTTAATAAGATTGTCGACCTTCAAAACCAATTATTTGAAGATCGCAAACAGGGCAAGAGCATCGGCTTGGTGCCGACGATGGGTGCTCTGCATGAAGGACACGCCTCGCTGGTTAAGCGCAGCGTGAAGGAAAACGGGATAACCGTTGTGTCGGTGTTTGTCAATCCGACTCAGTTCAATGACAAGAATGACCTGAAGAACTATCCGCGTACGCTCGATGCCGACTGCAAGTTGTTGGACGAGTGTGGGGCCGATTATGTACTTGCTCCCTCGGTGGAAGAGATGTATCCTACACCCGACAACCGCCACTTTGAGTATCCTCCCGTATCGACGGTGATGGAGGGCGCGCATCGCCCCGGCCACTTTAACGGCGTGTGTCAGGTGGTGAGCCGTCTGTTCTATATCGTCAAGCCTGACCGTTCTTACTTTGGTGAGAAGGACTGGCAGCAGATTGCTGTAGTCAAGGCGATGGTGCGTCATTTGGGCATTAAGGTGCAGATAGTGGAGTGCGACATTGTTCGCGATAAGGACGGACTGGCCAAGAGTTCACGCAACACGCTGCTGTCACCTGACGAGCGGGCTATTGCTCCTGCTATTTACAAGGCTTTGAAAGCTAGTGTGACCTATGCCAAGAAACACACCGTTCAGGAGACGCACGACAAGGTGGTTAATGACATCAATGCAATCGACGGATTGGATGTAGAGTACTATGCCATCGTCGACGGCAACACCCTGCAGGACATCCAGTCGTGGGACGACACGCCTTACGTCGTGGGTTGCATTACCGTCTATTGCGGCAAGACACCTATTCGACTCATTGACCACATCAAGTACAAGGAGGAAATAGTCAAATAGTAAATTGTCAAATTGTAAATGAAGATGATGATAGAAGTATTGAAGTCGAAACTTCATTGTGTGACGGTCACTGAGGCAAACCTGAACTATATGGGTAGTATCACGATTGACGAGGATTTGATGGATGCCGCCAATCTGATAGCCGGTGAGAAGGTGCAGATTGTCGACAATAACAACGGTGAGCGTTTCGAGACATATATTATAAAAGGTGAGCGCGGCAGCGGTTGCATCTGTCTTAATGGTGCTGCCGCCCGTAAGGTTCAGGTAGGCGATGTCTGCATTATCATCTCCTACGCCATGATGGACTTTGAGGAGGCTAAGCGCTTCCAGCCTGCTGTCGTTTTTCCCAAGGAAGGCAACAAGCTTTAAGTAGTCAATAAACTCTTAAAAGAAAAGCCGCTCATCTTTGAGCGGCTTTCTTTTTGTTATTAGCAGTAGGCTGTTAACCTTAACCAATACGCTTACTCAACAACTACCAGGGGATCATCTTCCATGACGGTCTGTCCGGCTTTGACGCAGATGGCGGTCACTTTACCGTCTTTCTCCGACTCGATGTTGTTTGCCATCTTCATGGCTTCCAGCACCAGTACGGTCTGTCCGGCCTTGACCTCATCGCCGACGTTCACCTCGATAGAAGTGATGACGCCGGGCAGAGGAGCCTTGATAGCGTTGTTGGCGTTGACCTTGGCAGCGCCTTCACCTGCGGCAGAACTATTGTCCGCTGTCTCGGCGGCGGGCTTGCGCACCACCACCTTCTTCTCGGGCTCAGCCTCGGGTTCCCATTCCACCTTGTACTCCTCGCCGTTGACGACGACAGTAGCTACGGTGTCTGCTATGTCACCAATGGCCACCTCATACTGGTTGCCATTGATAGTGTACTTATATTCTTTCTTCATGGTTCTTGTTGTTTCACTTTTTATCAAGGGTGAGCGGTCATTGTCTGGGCATAGCCGTTCCACTGAGTCTGCTTCTCACTGATGGTAATGATGCCAGGCTCTTTGTCGTGGACGTTGTTGCCCTTGAACTCGTAAAGTGCCATTGCAATAGCCGCATAAACTTCGTTCTTCTTCATAATTATCAATTGTCAATTACATAGGAATGTTACCATGCTTCTTGGCGGGCAGGGCGTCACGCTTGGTAGCGAGTTGGGCCAGACCGCGGCAGATGCGGAAGCGGGTATTGCGAGGCTCAATGACATCGTCAATGTAGCCGTACTTGGCTGCCTGATAGGGGTTGGCAAACAGCTCGTTGTACTCCTCTTCCTTCTCGGCGATGAAGGCCTTGACGTCCTCGCCGGCTTCCTTCTTGGCCTTGGCTTCCTTGGCATACAGCACGGCAGCGGCACCTGAAGCACCCATTACGGCAATCTCAGCTGAGGGCCATGCGTAGTTCAGGTCGGTGTGCAGCTGCTTGGAGCCCATCACAATGTGAGAACCGCCGTACGACTTGCGAAGTGTGACGGTAATCTTGGGAACGGTAGCCTCGCCGTAAGCATACAGCAACTGGGCACCGTGCAGGATGACGGCATTGTACTCCTGGCCAGTACCGGGCAGGAATCCGGGAACGTCGACAAGCGATACAATGGGAATGTTGAAGGCGTCGCAGAAACGAACGAAGCGGGCACCCTTACGAGAAGCGTTAACGTCCAATACACCTGCATAGCATGAAGGCTGGTTGGCAACGATACCTACGCTCTGGCCGTTGAAGCGGGCAAAGCCGACGATGATATTCTTGGCAAACTTAGGCTGTACCTCGAAGAACTCATGGTCATCGGTGATAGCCGAGATAACCTTGTACATATCGTAAGCCTCGTTGGGATTCTCGGGGATAATCTCGTTCAAGCTGTCCTCCAAACGGTCGATGGGGTCGTCGCACTTCTTGCGAGGAGCGAGTTCCATGTTGTTCGAGGGGATGTAGCTCAGCAGCGTCTTCAGCATTTCGACTGCCTCTTCCTCGGTCTTGGCGGTGAAGTGGGTTACACCCGACTTCGATGCGTGTACCGATGCACCGCCCAGATGCTCCTGGTCGATGTCCTCGCCAGTAACAGTCTTAACCACCTTCGGGCCGGTCAGGAACATGTATGACGTTCCTTCCATCATCAGGGTGAAGTCGGTCAGGGCAGGGCTGTACACAGCACCACCGGCGCAAGGACCGAAGATACCTGAAATCTGAGGAATAACGCCTGATGCCAGAATGTTACGCTCGAAAATCTCAGCGTAGCCAGCCAGTGCGTTGATACCCTCCTGGATACGAGCGCCGCCTGAGTCGTTGATGCCGATAACGGGAGCGCCCATCTTCATAGCCATGTCCATCACCTTGCAGATCTTCTGCGACATGGTCTCAGAGAGCGAACCAGCGTGAACGGTGAAGTCCTGTGCAAAGATGAATACCAGACGACCATCGATAGTACCTGAACCGGCTACCACACCATCGCCAAGGAACTGCTTCTTCTCCATGCCGAAGTTGTGGCAACGGTGCTCCTTGAACATGTCATACTCCTCGAAGGAACCCTTGTCCAGCAGCATCTCGACACGCTCACGAGCGGTGTACTTGCCTTTCTCGTGCTGCTTCTGTATTGCTTTCTCACCACCACCGAGACGGGCCTGTTCGCGCTTCTCGATGAGCTGTTTGATTTTGTCTAATTGCTTTGACATTATAATCTAATCTTTAATTTTTAATCTTTAATTCTTAATCTTCAATCACTCGGGGTGCTCGCACAACTCGGTCAGTACGCCAGCCGTTGCCTTCGGGTGCAGGAAGGCGATGTTCAGACCCTCGGCGCCCTTGCGGGGCTTCTCGTCAATCAGGCGGACGCCCTTCTCGCTGACCTCAGCCAGTGCATTAGCCACACCGTCCTCGATGCAGAAAGCTACGTGGTGAACACCCTTGTTACCCTTGTCGAGCCACTTTTGGATGGTGCTCTCGGGTGATGTGGGCTCCAGCAGCTCCAACTTCACCTCGCCGCACTTCAAGAAAGCGGTCTTTACCTTCTGGTCCTCAACGACCTCAGTTGCATAACACTCCAAGCCCAGCACATTCTGGAAGAACGGCAGGCTCTCTTCGATGCTCTGGACGGCAATGCCCAGATGCTCAATGTGAGATATCTTCATAGTCTTTTAATTTAATAATGTGTAAATTTTCATGCAAAGGTACAAAGAAATTTGTAGATAAAAGATGAAACATGAAAGAATTAAGCATTATTAAAACTCGCACTTGCCTATTTCTCACCAGTTTTCTTCTTCATCTCCCGTATGGTCATCTGTTGTGCAGCCGAAAGTGGTGGAATATGGTGAGCTTGTTCATATTTCTCCAGTTCTATTAGTGGCATGTCTCCGGCATAGCCCTTGTTCAGCTCTTTGCTGCGAGCCTTGAACTCATCCTCGTCTACATAGCCTCTGTCAGCAGCATAGAGATATAGGATAATAATTTTCTTTCCTTTCTTCGACTCGTAGGTCCAATGACTCATATCCATCACAATATTCTCAGGTTTCACATGCCCTTCTTCGTCAAGTTTGAAGACCTCTGTGTATTGATAGGTGTAATCTCTGTCTTCTCTTCGTTTGGCCATTTTGTCTTCACCATTGACCTTGTTGGCATAAATCTGCATTTTGCCTGCATCGAGTGTGGCTCGGTAAAGTCCGTCGTCATAGTGGAAGTGTCCAACAATACCTTCCGGGTTCTTAATCGTCCAATGCTTATCGTCTATTTCTTCAATGGTCGTCTTATAATAATTGATGAACTTCTCGCTCTTACGGGCGGCCGTCTCTATTGCCATGATTGCTTGTTTGGCACCTTTCTCAGCATCTATTTCCAGACTTACTACGTTCCATCCAAGGGCTTTGTTGGCAGCACCGCCATACGACCAAAGGGTACGGGTCTTACCCTTACCCATGTTCTTGAGGTCATGGATGACGGGAATGATACCTGCACTATAGATACGTAGCGAGTCTTCGATGTAACTGAAAGCTCGGTAGTAGTATTCTATATAGAGGAATGGCTTGGGCTTGACCACCACTTCCGACAGGTTGTAGTCAACTTCCTCCATCACAATGCGCCCGTTCTTCAGCTCAGCCACGTTGACCGTTTGTGGTTTGAAGGCCACGTGACTTACAGACACCTTCTTGACCCCTTTCACGTCAGCCAGTACACCATGTAGGTCGGTAGTGCCTATCAGCACACCATCCTCTGTCAATATACTTACCAGAGGTATGACGTTGCCGTCGGTATCCACGGTCGTAACCTTCTGAGCCCATACACTCATTGTTGCCATGACAATGAGTGCGGTTGTAAAAAATCTCTTTTTCATATTGTTTATAGGTTTTACCCTTTGATAGCTTTCTTGACCTTGTCGACGTAGGCATCTATGCAGGCTACGGCAACGATGTTCACCACGTCGCGGACGGAGGCGCCGAAGTCAACAAAGTGGATGGGCTTGTTCAATCCCATCTGGATGGGACCGATGATTTCCACGTCGGAGTTGAGCATCTGCAGCATCTTGTAGCTCGAGCGGGCTGAGGTAAGGTTGGGGAACACCAGCGTGTTGACATCTTTGCCCTTCAGACGGGTAAAGGGATATTGCTCGTCGCGCAGCTCTCGATCCAAGGCGAAGCCAATCTGCATCTCACCATCAATGGGCAGGTCGGGATATCTTTCTTGCATATATTCTACGGCATGCTTCACCTTGAAGGCACCGTCGCTCTGGCTGGAACCAAAGTTGGAATGGCTAATCATGGAGACGACGGGACTCTCATTGAAGAACTTTACGCTCTTGCTGGCCAGCTTGGCGATGTCGATGAGCGTTTCCGTATCAGGATTCTCGTTGACCAGCGTATCGGCGATATAGAGGGTGCCGCGGGTCGAGTTAATGATGTGCATGGCACCGAAGTGCTTGTATTCCGGACGGATGCCGATCACTTCCTTGACGACCTTAACAGTATTTGAATACTTGGTATAAAGACCTGTGATGAACGCGTCAGCCTCGCCGGTCTCAACCATCATCATGCCAAAGTAGTTACGCTCGAACATCTTGTCGTTGGCTTCCTGGAAGGTGTAGCCCTCACGCTGGCGCTTCTTTGCCAGGAAATGGGCATAGCGCTCTCGGCGCTCCTGTTCAGAGGGATGACGCAGATTGACAATCTCCAATCCTTCGATATTCAAGTCCAATTCCTTGGCCAGTTTGCAAATAACCTCATCGTTACCCAGGAGGATTGGTTGGCAGATGCCTTCGGCCTTGGCCTGTACGGCGGCCTTAAGCATGGTGGGGTGTATGGCTTCGGCAAAGACCACACGCTGCGGATGAGCTGCGGCGGTAGAGTAGAGCTTTTGTGTCAGCTTGGTCTCTTGTCCCAACAATACGGAGAGTGAACGCTTGTAGGCGTCCCAGTCCTCAATGGGCTTGCGGGCTACACCGCTGTCGATGGCAGCCTTGGCAACAGCAGCCGACACCTCAGAGATGAGTCGTGGGTCGACAGGCTTCGGGATGAAGTAGTTGCGACCGAAGTGCAGGTTGTTAACCTTGTAAACGTCGTTTACCACGTCGGGAACGGGCTGTTTGGCCAGATCAGCAATGGCATAGACGGCAGCTAGTTTCATCTCTTCGTTAATAGCAGTGGCATGAACATCCAACGCTCCGCGGAAGATGTAGGGGAAACCGATGACATTGTTAATCTGGTTGGGATAGTCTGTGCGTCCGGTAGACATCAGCACGTCGGGACGAGCCTCGGTGGCGTCCTCGTACGAGATTTCGGGTACGGGGTTGGCCAGTGCGAAGATAATGGGGTCTTTGGCCATCGCCTTTACCATCTCCTTGGACAACACGTTACCCTTTGACAGACCCACAAAGACATCGGCACCGTTGATAGCCTCTTCAAGGGTTGTGATATCGGTTCGGCATGTGGCGAAGAACTTCTTCTGCTCGTTCAGATCGTTACGGTCGGCACGGATGACACCCTTAGAGTCCAACATGACGATGTTCTCCTTCTGGGCGCCAATGGCCATATAGAGCTTGGTACACGAAATGGCTGCGGCGCCAGCACCGTTGACCACAATTTTTACCTTCTTGATATCTTTGTTGATGACCTCTAAGGCGTTTTTCAGACCAGCAGCCGAGATGATGGCCGTACCGTGCTGGTCGTCGTGCATCACGGGGATGTCGAGAGTACGCTTTAGACGTTCTTCGATATAGAAACATTCGGGAGCCTTGATGTCCTCGAGGTTGATGCCGCCAAAAGTGGGAGCTATGCGCTCTACGGCCTCGCAGAATTTCTCAGGGTCTTTCTCGTTGACTTCAATGTCGAACACGTCAATGCCGCCGTAAATCTTGAACAGCAGCCCCTTTCCCTCCATGACGGGCTTGCCGCTCATGGCACCAATGTCGCCCAGTCCCAGGACAGCGGTACCATTGGAGATGACGGCCACAAGGTTTCCCTTGTCCGTATATTTATAGGCGTCGTCAGGGTTCTGCTGAATTTCCAGACAGGGATAGGCAACACCTGGCGAATAGGCCAGTGACAGGTCTGTTTGTGTACGATAAGCCTTGGTGGGCTTGACTTCGATTTTACCGGGGCGTCCTGCCTCATGATACTGCAAGGCAGCTTCTTTGGATATCTTTACCATTTGATTTTGGGGTTTAGTTTGTTTTCTGCTACAAAAGTACAAAAAACAGATGAAATAACTTGCAGTTTTTCATTTTTTAAGTGTTCTTACCCCTCAAATAGTTAGATAAGTCAATTGTCGCTTACACTTTGAAGCGGATATAGGCACGATCGTCGAAGGAATTGAAGTCGGGGTGGAACGCCTTTGTGGCCTGAAAATCCGGGCCTATGTTCAAAGGGTCGTTGGCTCGTTGGTGTTGCAATGCCTGCTCGCTCTCATTTAGCGTGGCGCAAAGGAAGGGATAGCCGTCGCTGGCCAGCACAACCTCCCAGGGTTGGAAGTCGAGCGGAATGATCCGGACGTGCTGTCTGGGAATGGGGAAACCGTCAATGACGCTATAGCCGATATTCTGTTGGCGCATGGTTTCCAGCATGCGTGGAATGATGACGGGGCGTGCAACGTCATTACGTAACAGGTCGTCCTGTGATATCCCCGTTGCCAAAAGACGTTTGACTTCCTTAGCACGCATGGCAGCCAGTTCAGCTTCGGCAGGTTTAGGATTGTCTAAGAGCGTGGAATGAGGAGCGTCGAGTGCAGAGTGAGACGGGGGGAGTGACGAATGGGGAGTGATGAGGCCCTGACAGTCGCCCACCATCCAGATTTCCCTGCGCAGCCGACTGAAGATAATGGCCGAGCATGTCAGACGGTCTTCAGGATGCTCAGTCAATTGTGGCATCATAGACTCTTGGTAGCGTTTGCGGATGACTGCCGTTACCCCACGAAGAAATGCCTCGCAGGTAGTCGTATTGTCCATGCGACGAATGTATTGTGAGACGAGCAACATGGCATATCGTCCGTTCGAACAGCCCCATACTCTGTCAAGCAACGCCCGAAGTGGTCGTTGGCGACTAAGCTGATACAGGCTCTTGCTGGTACTTCCGTCGATGACGGCCACGAAGTCACTTGTGACGACGATTCCGTCCTCGCTTTTCCCTTTGGGATTCTTCGCGACGAGGTTCTGTTCGATGATTTCCATAAGTGGAATGGGAGCTATGGGAATTGTGTGAACTATTGGAATTACGGGAACCGTCTTTGTACCAGAAGAAGTAGTCGCGCTGAGCCAGTTTGTCTTTCTGCGAGTGGGCGGTATAGACCGGCTCCAGCGTGTAGGGGTCATAGCCAGTATAGAACATCTCGGTAGAGACGGTCATGGGCGTCGGCGTGAAGTCTTGTACCTGCTCCAGCTTATAACCCATCTTACGCGTAATCTGTGCCAGCTCCGCCATGTCGGCCTCAGTACAGCCGGGGTGGCTGGAGATGAAATAGGGGATAATCTGCTGGCGCAGGCCTTCCTGCTCGTTGATGCGGTCGAACTGGCGCTTGAAGTCGAAGAACTGCTGGAACGATGGTTTGCGCATCAGCATCAGTACGTGGTCGCTGGTGTGTTCTGGAGCAACCTTCAGTCGACCGCTAACATGGTGGGTGATGAGTTCGCGGGTATACTCCTGGGCGGCACGGTTAGCATGCTCGTCCTTACCTCTATATAATAAGAGGTCGTAGCGCACACCGCTGCCTATGAAACTCTTCTTGATACCGGGAAGGGCGTCGACGGCGTGATAGATGTCGAGCAGTTTGCTATGGTCGGTGTTGAGGTTAGGACAGACCTGCGGATGAATACAGCTGGGTCGTTTGCACTTCTCGCAGGCATTGAGGTTGCGACCGTGCATACCGTACATGTTGGCCGATGGTCCTCCGAGGTCACTTAGGTAGCCCTTGAATCCCTCCATTTCCGTCACCTGGCGTACCTCGCGAAGAATGCTTTCCTTGGAGCGGCAGGCAATGAACTTGCCCTGATGGGCAGAGATGGTGCAGAAGGCACAGCCGCCAAAACAACCGCGATGGATGTTGACGCTGAACTTGATCATCTCATAGGCCGGGATGCGCTTGCCCTTATATTTGGGGTGAGGCAGGCGAGTGTAGGGGAGGTCGAAGGAGGCGTCGAGCTCGGCTGTAGTCATGGGAGGGTACGGCGGGTTTACCACGACGGAGGGGCCCAACGGAGAGGGGGAACCCAACGGAAAACCGTTGGGAGTGGTGGCGGAAGAGGCAGAGGGAGCAACAGGGTGCTGAACGGTGGCGAGGGGCTGGATGAGGCGCTGGGCGTGCATCATGTTCGACTGCTCCTCGATGTGGCGGAAGTTCTCGGCCTGTAGGCGCTTGTTGTGAAGGCACTCCTCGTGGCTGTGGAGCACGATGTCCGTGTCGGAGGGGGTAATGGAAGAAGTGAGGTATACGGTCTGGGGGATGTCGCGGATTTCTCCGATGGCAAAACCATCGGACACACGACCAGCTAATTCCAAGATGGGCTTTTCTCCCATGCCGTAGATGAGCAGGTCGGCGGGGGCATCGCAGAGAATACTGGGACGCAGGCGGTCCTGCCAGTAGTCGTAATGTGTCAGACGTCGCAGCGAGGCCTCGATGCCGCCTAACACGATGGGGACGTCGGGGTAGAGCTCGCGCAGGATTTTGGAGTAGACGATGGTCGGGTATTCAGGACGCAGGTCATGGCGACCGTCGGGACTGTAGGCATCTTCAGAACGAAGGCGGCGGTTGGCCGTGTACTTGTTGACCATCGAGTCCATACAGCCAGGCGATATACCGAAGAAGAGGCGTGGACGCCCCAGTTTCTTGAAGTCGCGGTAGTCGCCGTGCCAGTCGGGTTGTGGGACGATGGCCACGCGATAGCCTGCAGCCTCGAGGGTTCGTCCGATGACAGCAGCGCCAAACGATGGATGGTCCACGTAGGCATCGGCTGAGAAGAGTATGACGTCTACCCAGTCCCATCCTCGCAGCTCAAGTTCTTTCTTGGTGGTCGGCAGGAAATCAGTCAACCTGTACTCCATGCTTCTCGCCCTGTGCTCCGTTCTTCCAGTTGATGTATAGCAATACGAGCTGCTGCAGTCCGTAGGCCTTCATGTTGGCATGATAGATGACATCGAGGCAGAGGTCGAGCAGTCGCTTGTCCTTGCCGGCATCGGACTCCAGCATGGCGCGGATGTTGAATTTCAGTTTGTCGAGAACCTGCTCGTCGACATATCCATTAGAGTCGATGAGGTCGCGGAAGAGCTGATAGTCATCGATGGTCTGCAGGTGGTCATCGCTAATTTCGATGCTGCGAGTACCGCTGGCGTTGCTTTGAATTTTATACATAGTCAATGATTCTAAATGTTTGGTTCTTATTAAGTTATTGCAGCAAGAAACTGAGGATGCCTCGCATGATGGCACCTTGCTTCTGCTTGTCCTGAATGCACTCGAAGGGAACACTCATGGCGAAGAGCCGGTAGTCATTGCCTTGATAGGCTACGGCTGCCGTATATCCGTCGGCATATTGCATGGCGGGGAAAGCCGGATGGACGGGCTGCAGCATGTCGGTGGCCGTTGCTGCATAGTGCTGCTCGTTGAGATCCTTGTGGTAAAGAAAAGTCGTACCCAGACCAGACAATTCGTTAGAGGTTGTCTGTGAGCGCCCTGCCGACTGGCATTTCAATACGCTGGCGAGGAACTGCCGTTCCTCTTCCGTCGCCATGTCGCTGGCCAGATAAGCTCCGCTGACGAAGAGTGCTCCGCCGATGGACGTATAGGCTTTCAGCACGTATTGCATGGAGGTGCTGATGGCCTTATAGGGCTTGAGACTGTGGCCGTCGTTGCGTTCCAAACCCAACAACAGATCGATGGCGGCATATCCGCCCGGCAGTATCTTGTTGGTTTCCAATGCTTCGCTGGAACAGCTGACAATATTATATTGTTGTGCGGAAGCGATAGCCTCTGCGTGCGTCTTGACGTAGTTGAAGTCGTTGCCAGCTATCAGCATGCCTGTCAGGTCGGTACCGGTATAGCCCAGTCCGCCGTCTTCGATACCCATCTGCGAGCGTTTGAAGTTCAGCTGCCGACCCGCCCAACCGTAGGTAGGACCATAGGTAATTCCCGGATCGTCGTCGAGGTCGAAGCCCTGCTCGTCGACAGTATTGCGGATGGCCGGCGAGGAGAGTCTATGGAAGCCGTTGACAATGAGTATCGTCTTCTTGGCTTTCGGGTTATAGTAGGCTGATAGCACCTCAGAGGGGAAACTCTGTCCTCCGCGGTTGACGGCACAAACCTTAAAATGGTATAGCTGGTTGGGTTCCAGCTCCATCTCAAAGTCGGTCTTGGAACGGATATAGGTTCCGTTGTCGAAGTCTGCCTCGCCGATAGCAGTATAAAGGACGTAGCCTGTCGGCTGTGCGGTAGGTTCTTGAGGGTCCTGGACGGCATTCCAGCTGAGGCGGATTTCCGACTTGTTCTTGAATTCGATGCGGAAGTTGTCGGGTGCCAGCGGAGCGACGATGCAGGGGCGTCCGTGCTGGTCGTTAACATAGCGCAGAATGGTCTTGTAGATAGAGCGTGCCAACGTAAAGCGGAAGTTGGGATCCTGTCCGTAGCGCATGTCGGGGAAGTTCTGGTGCGACATGGTCTCCAGGATAGCACTGGGCACCTCGGGAAGTCGTGTCTCTGAGTAGTTGCGGTCAAAGATTTCGCGTCGATGCCATTGACCGTATTTGAATTTCAAATCCAATGTCTCGTTGCCGAGCAGGGCATCGGCGAAGTCGCGTGATGCCATGCGCGAGATGCCAGCGTTTAGCTTTCCTTCGTTGAACTTCGTGGTGCAGATAGACAATGCCCCGATGAGTCCCATTCCGTCCTTGGCATACCCTGCATCGCTATGGACTGCCAGCGACAGTTCGATGGGCACCTTGCGACCCTCGATGGTTGGCATGTAGCACGATCCTCCGCCCAACAGGTTGGTCATGAGTGAGCGGACATTGATGTCGTCGGCATAGTCGTCGGCACCATTCTTGCTGCTGTAGACAGAGTAGGGCATACCGGCCCATTGTGCCGAGTAGCGTGCCCCCTCCAGGGCTCGTGGCAGTCCGCTGACCTGTCCGAAGCGTTCGATGTTTCCCATGCCGCCTCCAAAGCGTACGGCATCGGTCGTCACCACGCCGTTATGGTCGCTCAAGTTGCTGACGGTGACGCGGTTGAAGGCATTATAGCCCTTGTCGAAGTCGAATGTGCCGAGATATACCCACGTCGAACCGCCCATCTGCTGGTTGACGTGGAACTGGGTACACTCGCCCTTGTGCCAAACGGTATACAGAGCGTCGTCAATGCTGGAGGGTAGAGTCTGATAGCTGACATATACCGCATAGCGTCCGGCCTCTGGAAAGTAGGGCTGGTAGTTGGCTTCGGTGTAATGCGACTTGCTGCTGGTGGTTTTGACCATGCGTGCGGTGCCGGCCTCAAAGGGGTTCTCGCCGTCGTGATAGACACCGTCGTGACGGGCAAAACCGCGCTGGATGGCCTTCTGCCACTTGTGGCGCCCGTTGGCTTCCATGTAGTTCTGCCGCGGGTTGTCGTTGTCGACGATGACCTCTGCCTTCTGCCAGTCGCGTTCGCGAGGTGTGAAGACATAGGCTCCAGCCTGTTCCAGCATGGGGATGAGGTAGGGGATGACGATGGTTTGCGTGAAGAGATCCTCGGTGGTACCGAAGAGGTGCGGACGCTGGAATCGCCAGTAGCCTCTGCCCTGATCGTAGTATCGTCCGTGGCTGGCCCAGAGCGACAAGTGGCGGTTCTGGAGTCCGTGTGTGAAGTTGACGGGGGTAGAGATGTTCTTCACCCATGGCTCACCATTGTACTCAATGTCTCCCCAGAGGCGCGACTTGTCGGCGTGCTTCGACAGGCGGTTCGGTATCAGCTCGTCGATGGTCATGCCGTTGGTGATGACCGTTATCTGGTAGTCTCTGTATACTTTGGGAACCTCGCCCTTGATTTTCTTGTAGATGGCCTCTGTTGTCTCGGGGGTGAACTCCTGTGCGGCAAAGAACTCGTCGGCCGTGATGGTTAGCGTCTTGGCGGCATTATTCAGATCATAGCTCACCATGCGGGGCTGTTGGCGGAGCTTGGCACCCTTGGCCTTGTATTTGGCAAAATATTCCCTGAGTCGTTCGTTCAGTTTAGCTTCGTCTTTGGCTGTCTGGGCAGATAGCGGTAATACTGTAAGAAGAAATAAAAATACGACGAGTGCGCTTCTCGTTATGTTGGTCTGTGTGTTGATCATGGCGTTATACTTCTCCTATGGTAAAGTTCTCGGGGTGTTTGCCTTTGAAGTTCTTGAAATACATCTTGATGTCGCGCATCTGAGCCTCGACGTCACCATTGGGGATGATGGTCTTGGTACATTCGATGAGTTTCCGCTCATAGTCGACACCATATAATAATATAGGTATACCGGCCTTTTGAGCGATGAAGTAGAAGCCTTTCTTCCACTCGGGATTGGGTGAGCGGGTTCCTTCCGGCGTGATGCACAACTGGAAGACGGGCAACTGCTCGGCTGTCGCTGCAAGATTGTCGGTCATGCTGGTATGCTTAGAACGCCAGACGGGTATGCCGCCCATGCGCCGGAAGATAGGTCCGAGCGGCCAGAAGAACCATTCCTTCTTCATGAGGAAGTTGCTCTTCATGCCCCGGCTACGGCTGTATAGCTGGCCTATCAGGAAGTCCCAGTTGCTGGTGTGCGGTGCCAGGCAGATAATGTACTTGTCGGGATGTGGTTCGGTGATGTTGGCTGTCCATCCCATGCGTTTGTATAGCAGCCAACTGCAGAATGATTGTAACATACTCAAGTCTGTGTGGGCGTGTCGGTTTACAGGTTGTTGAGCTGGTCAATGATGTCGTTGGCCTGTGCAACGAAGTCGTCTCTCAGTTTCTTGTAGTATTGCTTGGCGGGCATGCCGGGTTCCGGGTGAGAGATGCGGCAGATGAAGTCGGCTCTCGTTTTCAGGGTGCTGTAGAGTAGGGCGTGGGCTCCGTCGTGGTTATGGCCATACAGGGAAGCTGCCAGACACTCGGCAAAAATCTCCTCGCAAATGAGGTTAATGGTTCTTTTCAGGGTTCTTTTGTTCGTCATAAATTTGTCCTCCTATTATATATTGTTTAATTTCAATGGTCAAAGATACGCATTTTTTTTGAGATGGCATAGCTTTTAGTACAAAAAAAATATTAAAAAGCGTGATTTCTTTCCGTTTCTCACACAAAATGATTATTTTTGCATTCTGAAAATACAATTATTCATTCAATATCAACAACAAGACTATGGAAAAAAGTGCATTGCAGCAAGCAAGAGCCGCTTACCAGCCTAAGTTGCCTAAGGCGCTTCAGGGTGCGGTGAAAGTGAAGGAAGGTCAGCCCACACAGAGTGTCGGCGACCAGGAGGAAATCAAGAAGCTGTTCCCCAACACCTACGGTATGCCCGTGGTAGAGTTCGAACCAGCTACCGAGGCTAACACCAAGAAAATGAACGTGGGTGTCATTCTGTCGGGTGGTCAGGCTCCTGGCGGTCACAACGTCATTACCGGTCTGTTCGACCAGGTGAAGAAGCTCAACCCCGAGAACCGCCTCTTCGGTTTCATCCTGGGTCCTGGCGGTCTGGTAGACCATGACTACATGGAACTCACTGCCGACATTATCGACGAATACCGCAATACCGGCGGCTTCGACATGATTGGCTCGGGCCGTACCAAACTGGAGAAGGTTGACCAGTTCGAGAAGGGTCTTGAGATTATCCGCAAGCTGGACATCAAGGCCATCGTCATTATCGGTGGCGACGACTCTAACACCAACGCCTGCGTGCTGGCCGAGTACTATGCTGCCAAGAACTATGGCGTGCAGGTGATCGGTTGTCCGAAGACCATCGACGGCGACCTGAAGAACGAGCAGATTGAGACCTCGTTCGGTTTCGATACTGCCTGCAAGACCTATTCGGAGCTTATCGGTAACATCGAGCGCGACTGTAACTCAGCCCGCAAGTACTGGCACTTCATTAAGGTGATGGGTCGCTCGGCTTCCCACATTGCCCTGGAGTGCGCCCTGCAGACCCAGCCCAACATCTGCCTCATCAGCGAGGAGGTTGAGGCCAAGAAGCAGAGCCTGGACGATATCGTGACTTACATTGCCGACGTGGTGTGCAAGCGTGCTGCCGACGGCAATAACTTCGGTACCGTCATCATCCCCGAGGGTCTGATTGAGTTCATTCCCGCCATCAAGAAGCTCATTGCCCAGCTGAACGACGTGCTGGCTCAGCCCGAGGCCAAGAACCTGGGTCGTAGCGAGCTCATAGACTTCGCCAAGAGCCACCTGTCTGACTCCAATCTGGAGGTGTTCAACTCGCTGCCTACCAACGTGGCCCGTCAGCTGGCTCTCGACCGCGACCCTCACGGAAACGTGCAGGTATCGCTCATCGAGACCGAGAAGCTGCTCTCTACGATGGTTGCCCAAAAGCTGGATCGTCGCAAGAAGGTCGGCAAGTACGTCGGCAAGTTTGCTGCTCAGCACCACTTCTTCGGCTACGAGGGACGCTGCGCTGCTCCGTCTAACTACGACGCCGACTACTGCTATGCCCTGGGTACCAGCGCTGCCCAGCTCATTGCCAACGGCAAGACTGGCTACATGGCTATCGTGAAGAATACCACCAAGCCCGCCGAGCAGTGGATTGCCGGTGGTGTGCCCATCACGATGATGATGAACATGGAGCGTCGTGCCGGTGAGATGAAGCCCGTTATCCGCAAGGCGCTCGTCGAACTGGAGGGTGCGCCCTTCAAGTGTTTCGCTGCACATCGTGAGAAGTGGGCTCGTGAGACCAGCTACCTCTATCCCGGACCTATCCAGTACTGGGGACCGACGGAGGTTTGCGACCAGCCGACCAGAACGCTGGCTCTTGAGCAGGCTTAATCGCATATAATACCCTGAACCTTGAACTTCGGACTTTATGAGTAAAAACGGAAAACGTTCAGTTTCGCATTCTTCTGTTAAGGGCAGAGGCACTCATAAAGTTCAGGGTTCAAAGTTCAGGGTTCATAAAAAACCGAACATCTTCGTCCGCTTGTTGCAGCTCATGCCCGGTTGGGCGGTGTGGATAGGCGGTGCAGCCATTTTGGCGCTTTACATTTATTTCTTCTACTACATCTTCGTCAGCCCCTTCGGTTTCCGTTGGCGTGCCTTGTACGGTGACGTCAGCTATCCTGCGGGCTACGAGATTCATGGCATTGACATCAGCCATCACCAGGGCACCATCGACTGGGACGAGTTGCGCGACAAGGGACTCATCGATGAGCGCCCCATCCGGTTTATCATGATCAAGGCTACCGAGGGTGCCAGCCGCGTCGACGAGAACTTCCGCGACAACTTCCATCAGGCCCGCGAGCATGGATTTACACGCGGCGCCTATCATTTCTATAGCGTCCATTCCTCCGCTCGCGACCAGGCCAACTTCTTCATCCGCAAGGTGAAACTCGAGAAAGGTGATCTGCCGCCCGTGCTCGACGTGGAGCACAAGCCCAAGCAACAGTCGCCTCAGGAGTTCAAGCAGAGTGTGCTGGAGTGGTTGCGCATCGTCGAGGAATACTATGGCGTCAAGCCCATCATCTATACCTATTATAAATTTAAGATGCAATACCTGGACGACCCTGTCTTCGACCCGTATCCTTACTGGATAGCCCACTATTACGTAGAGAAGGTGGAGTACAAGGGCGCTTGGAAGTTTTGGCAGCATACCGATGCCGGACGACTGCCGGGCATCAAGGGCAAGGTGGACTTTAACATTTACAACGGCTCCTTCTACGAGTTGCGCAAGCTGACCATCGGAGCCCGGGAACTGATTGGTGAAGATGCGTACAAGGACTAAATTCGTGCTCTCTGGCGTGGCGCTATGCCTTGCGCTGTGCAGTCTGCCTGCTGTGGCTCAGCAGCCTGTACTCAACAAACAGCAGGCTTTTCCCGCCACCGTACCAGCGGGCAACTACAGTGGACTGGCGTGGCTGGGGGGCGACCGCTATGCTGTGGTCAACGACAAGTCGGCGCAGGCGGGCTTTCATCTCATGAGCATCCGCATCGACAGCATCAGCGGACAACTGTTGGAGGTTCGGGCCGACAGTTTCGTAACCAGCGGTCAGCCCAACCGCGACGAGGAGGGGGTGTGCTACGTGCCCCAGTGGAACACCGTATGGATTAGCGGTGAGGCCGACGGGCAAATCATAGAATACCAGATGGACGGCCAACTGACGGGGCGCCGGTTGAACATTCCCGACGAGTTCCGCACGGCCTATCCCAATGCGGGTTTCGAGGCGTTGACCTATCAGCAGGCTACGCATCGTTTCTGGACCACCTCCGAGCAGACGCTGGCCTGTGACGGCGAGCAGCCTACTATTATAAATAAGGTGGCCAACCGACTGCGCCTGCAGAGTTTCGACGACCAGTTGCAACCTGCCGAGCAATATTGGTACGAAAGCGACCCTACGGTGGTCGAGCAGACGGAGGGTACAAACGTACTGGGTGTCAGCGGCTTGGCAGCGCTGGACGACGGTCGGGTGGTGGTGCTCGAACGCGAGGTGTACCGCAAACCCAAGAATATCGGCTCCTTCGTTCATGTTAAACTCTACGTCGTCCGTCCCTCCATGCAGCAGCCTGGCGACGTGCTACGCAAGGAATTGCTCGTCGAGTTTCGCACCAAGATCAACCTCACCGCACGTTCCTTTGCCAATTACGAAGGCATTTGTGTCGGGCCCCGTTTGGCCGACGGTCGACAAGTGCTTATCCTCGTGGCCGATTCGCAAAACCAGTATCGCGGCTACCTGAAAGACTGGTTCCGCACCGTCGTCTTCTAATTTCCCATCCTTCCATTTTAATCTTTAATCTTTCATCTTTCATCTTTCATCTCCCATGTTCCAGTTCCAGCGTTTTACCATTCATCAAGACCAATGCGCCATGAAGGTCGGTACCGACGGTGTGTTGCTTGGCGCCTGGGCACAGGGTGGTGAGCGCGTGCTCGATATTGGTACGGGAACTGGCGTCATTGCTCTCATGATGGCCCAGCGTTATGCCGAGGCGCACGTTGTGGCTGTCGACATCGATGAGGCCGCCGTCCGTCAGGCACGCCAGAATGCCGATGCCTCGCCGTTCGGGGATAGGGTAGAAGTGGTCCTTTCCTCCATCCAAGACTACGCCACATCATGCTCCCTCTCCTTTGGAGAGGGTCGGGGTGAGGTTCCCGCTCACTTCGACTCCATCGTCTGCAACCCGCCGTTCTTCGTCGATTCCCTGAAGGCGCCCGACCAGCAGCGCTCCTTGGCGCGCCATGCCGATACCTTGCCCTTCGCCGAACTGATGCGTGCCGCTTATCGTCTGCTCAGCGATGATGGCGATCTGAGCGTCGTCATTCCCTTCGACTGTCGCCGCCGCCTGGACGACGAGGCCTTTCTCTGTGGCTTCTTCCCCAGTCGCGTCTGTGCCGTCCGCACCAAGTCCACCAAGCCCCCTCGCCGCTACCTTTTGGCCTATCGCAAGCGCCCTTGTCCCTGTCACCACGACGAACTCACCATCGGCGACACCCGCTACCAACAACTCACCCGCGACTTCTACCTAAATCAATAGGCTCCAGAGATATTCTTGATGCCAGTCCGAACGGCGCAAACTCCTAATCCGAACGGCTCGGACTCGCTGTCCGAACGGTTCGGACGGGGTGCGAGCCTATGGGTCGCTGCGCTCAGTCATTTGGCTTAACTTCTTTAACTTCTTAACTTCATAACTACTAACAAGTTGAGCGAATGCGAAACTTGAATCTTTCATTTTTCATTTTTAATTTTTCATTTTTAATTTTTCATCTTTGATGTTTCACATCGAGCCTGCTCACGCTTGGCAATGTTCAGGCATGCCTGACATTGCTCTCGCTTAATCGCAGCCTTCATCTAAAAAACTCCTCCCCTCCTCCCGTGACAGGTCTCAATCGCCCTGTACATCGGCGTTTCGGCTACGGGAGGTGTTGGCTCAACACCTCCTAAACACCTCCCGTTTTGGTTCGTAATTCCCCCCACGCATCCGCTATGACGGAGTTCGGACGGGAGGTCTACGGGAGGTGTTTTTCAAACCCCTGTCTTTCTTCCGTCAGGGCAGTTGCCACCAGGTGTCTTTGGTGCGGCAGAGGGCTTGGGCAAGGCAGTTGAGGGTTTTGCACTCGGCAACGGTGATGGCGTCGTTGACACGGCGATAGCGGGGGTTGTTGTGGATGTACTCTCGCTGGCGCTCGAGTTGGCCCTCTTCGAGGGGCATGACATCGACGTAGCCGTAGCTAAAGAGCGAGGGAGGCTACTGATGGAAGCCGGTGCGGAGGAACTCTTCGTACTGGCCTTGGTAGCCGTTGAAGACGTTGATGTCGACGGGGCCTGTGATGCCCTCTACCTTGCCATCGGAACACAGTTGCCAAAAGAGCAACTTGAGGTCGGGCTTGTACTGGCTGTAGCGCGCTATCCACACATTGTACTTCTGCTTGATGTCGGCGGCATTCTTCATATGGTTGTTGACGAAACCCTGGCTGACGTAGAGGATGGGACGCTTGCCGGTATGAATTTCCACAATCTGCATGAACTGGCGAATGCGGCGCATCAGTTCCTCTTCGCCCATTTTCTTGATTTGCGACTCGCTGGGCTCTACGTCTAATACGGGCGGCAGGTCGTCGGGCTTGATGATGCTGTAGCGCAGGAAGTGGCGCACCTGCTGAAGGGCAGGCGTCGACATGGAGAAGAAGTGGTAGGCTCCCACGCGCAAATTGTGGCGGCGAGCCTGATGGTAGTCGCTGGGGAAGTAGCGGTTCTTGATGGTGACGCCCTCGGTGGCCTTAATATATATAAAGGAGATGGGGAAGGTGCGGCCTTCCGTCTGGTGGCGCTCGCCGAGCGACGTGATGCGCAGCTGCTGCCAGTTGATGCCGTAGAGCTTGCGACCCTTTTCGTGCTGGTGGCGCGAAATGTCGATGCCGTAGATGCGTTCCGCCGTGTAGCGCAACCGTTCGCCGAGGAACTTGCCGTTCTTCCATTCGCCGACGCGCAACTGGTGCTGCGGTGAGGAGTCGAAGCCGAAACCGTGCTGCACATCCTCGCGCCAGAAGCCCTCCTTGTGGCAGCCGTCCCATTCGTCCATTACACCTTGTCCGCAGGCCATCAGCTGGCTGTCCATCTGCCCTTGGTAGACACCCTGTGCATCGATGCGTGTGGCCGTGGCGATGGTGTCGGCCTGGATAAGAGCTGAGACGATACGGCCCCGCCAGTCGCGCATAATGGCCTTGCCGCTGAAGGGCTTGCCAAGATAGAAGCGACCTCCGCGCCAGTAGCCTCCCTCCGTACAGTAAGCCACGAAGGGACGTTCACGGGCAGGAATGCGTACCATCGTGGTCTTGTAGCGTATGCCTGGTGTGGTGTCGCGGCACAACTGACGGTACTCAGCCTGCAGGCGATTGTTGTATTGTGCGACGAGGGGGAAACCGTTGTCGTCGATGTTGTGTGTGCGCAGGTAGTATTCCATAGCCCGTTTCTCCTCCTCCACATAGCGCAGGGCCTGTCTGAGCGAGTCGGCAGGCAGTACGCGACGATGGTAGATCTCTACCTTGTCGGTGATGGTGAAGGGCTTCGGCTGATAGGGGGAGGCCGGACTCAGCAGGAAGAGTCCTGTTACGGTGGCCAGCGCAAAGAGGTCTGACAGTCGGGCTATGGAACGTGGCTTCCTCATTTTTCTGCAGTCTCCTCCAGCCAGTAGTCAATTAATTGTCGGGCGATGGACATCTTCTCGGGAATGGCGGGCAGATGGTCGCGGTCGAACCACGCACCCTTGGTGAGTTCGGTGCGCTGCAAGTGTATCTTGCCGTAGTCGTAGTCGGCGGTAAAGCCCACCATCAGTCCGCACGGGTAGGGCCAAGGCTGCGAACCGAAGTAGCGCAGGTTGGTGATGTGCAGGCCGGTCTCCTCCATCACTTCGCGATAGACGGCCTCCTCAAGCGTTTCGCCAGTTTCCACGAAGCCAGCTACCAGGCCGTAGTGGTCGCCGCGGAAGTTCTTGGCGTGGACGAGGAGGACTTCTTCTCTGGCGGGTGAGCGGCGGCGGATGAGGACGATGACGGCGGTGGCCAGCTGAGGCCAGATTTCCTTGCCGCACTGGGTGCACTTCTTCGAGATGGGCGTATCGAAACGCATCGGACTGCCGCAGACACCGCAGTACTTGGTGTTCTGGTCCCAGAAGAGCAGTTCGAAGCACTTGCCGGCCTTCAGGTAGTCTTCGTGTGGCAGTTTGTGGAAACTCTGGCGCAAGGGGCACATCTCATAGAGGTGCGTGGAGGACGTCGAAGAATCGGGCGTGAGAGGCTGCTCGATGCGAAAGGCCTTGTGGCCGTCGATGTCCATGACGGTCGTCCACGGTTTGACCTCGACGGGGGCTTCCTCGGGGATTTGGTAGCCGTCGGGGGTCTTCTCGATGACCAGGTCGCCTTGGCAGAATACGAAGTATTTCATTTTGATTGGGCTAATTGGGCTTATAGGGCCTATGGGGCTAATGGGTCTTATGGGGCTAATGGGAAATATGGGGGAAGAGGAGTTTCTTGTCGCGCTCCAGGGCCGGACGCGCCCACTCATCGGGCACGAAGCGCCAGTTGTTCAGCGGCTGGGCGTCAATCGTCTTCTCGCGGCGAATCTTCTCCGTCAGGTAGTAGCGCTGGTCGCGGTCACTCTGGTGCAGGATGCGGCTACTCAATGAGTCGGCAGGGATGCCGGCACCCAGCGTCAGCAGCTCGCCGCCGCCGTTGCCGCGATAGCTGCTCATGGCCACGCGGTACCACGCATTCTCGTCGAAAGGTCGGCCGTCGCTGAACTGCAGGATGCGAACCTTCTGGCCGTCGGGCTTGGTGACGTCAACCTCGTAGTCGATGCCGGCGGCAGAGTCGAAGTTGAACGACAGATTCTTGAAACCTAAGCGTTGCTGGTCGTTGAGGGTGCGCTCAGCGAGTAGCAGGATATGGTCGTCGGGACTCGTCATAGTATTGGTCCACAGGTCGTAAGCCATCTCCAGGTGGTTGCGAATCTCCTTGCCAGTCATGCGGAGTACATAGATATGGTTCTCGTAGCGGTAGAGCTTGAACATATCGCTAACATAAACAGGACCGGCGGCAATCTTGGAGTCGAAGGTCAGCGGTGCATTGAACGATACGTCGGCACCGGTCTCCTCTAACTGCATGCGATGGATAAAGTCCATAAATGCTGAGGAACCGAAGAAGGCATCGCGTGAATAGATGGTGGTCAGGAAGGTGCCAATCTGCTCCTCGGTGAAGTTGCGTACGTCGTCGATACGTGACTTGAAGTGAGCCATGTATTCCTCGTCGACAGGCTCTGTGGTGACGTCGATGAGCTCGCCCTCCTTGCGCTTCACCTTCCACTTGCCCCGCTTGTCCTTTTGAAGTGTGAGCGTGGCTTGAGCCACCTTGACGGCATTGCACGAGGGGTCGAGGCACAGTACGCCGCTCTTGGCCGTTACATTGCGCTCCTGATGGTCGTGACCGAAGAAGATAACGTCGAATTCCGGAACCTTCTCGGCACATTCGCGGGCGACATCCTCCACGTAGTCTTCGGTGACAATACCATCGTCCCAGCCGCTATGGAAGAGACCGATGATGATGTCGGCCTTCTCTTTCTCCTTTAATATCTTGATCCACTGGCGGGCACAGGGAATGATGTTCTCGAAGCGCATGCCCGACCACACATTCGGGTGCAGCCAACTGGGAATGGCCGGTGTCAGCATGCCGAGGATGGCGATGCGCACGCCGTCACGCTCCAGCAGGGCGTAGGGCTCTACATAGGGTTTGCCGCTTTTCAAGTCGATGATGTTGGCACCCAGCATGGGGCACTTCACCTCGCGAATCCATTTGTCGTACACCTTGTGGCCAGGCTCCACGTCGTGATTGCCGAAAGTCTGGGCGTCGTAGTTCAGGTAGTTGATGACTTCCGCCGCGATGTTGGGTTGGTCGGTACGCATGAAGTTAGAATAATAGCTGGTGGGTTGGCCTTGCAGAATGTCGCCGTTGTCCAGCAGGATGACGTTGCGGCCGAACTGCTGGCGCTGGCGCTTGACATAGCTGCTGACACGGGCCATCGTGCCCTTCATCGGGGTGCGCTCCGTGAAGTTGTAGGGGAAGAAAGCCCCGTGGACGTCAGAGGTCTCAATGATGCGTAGTGTAACACTCTTGGCAGGTCTTGCCATCAAGGTTGCGGTCATACTCAGCAGAGCCATGAGGGTGAGCATTTTTTTCATAGTATTTCGGTTTTATAGGTTATCGTTTGTTCAGGAATCCCTCGGCACGGCGCAGGTCGTCGGGCGTGTCGATGCCTACCGTCTCTTCATCGGTCAGTCCTACGCGGATGCGGTAGCCGTTCTCCAGCCAGCGCAACTGTTCCAGACTCTCAGCCTTCTCCAATGGCGACTGGGGCAGACGGGTAATTTCGCGCAGCACTTCGCGACGGTAGGCGTAGATGCCGAGGTGCTTCAGGTAAGGGTAGTGGTCAAGCCAGTCTTGCGGCTCACGACCCCTGATGAAGGGAATGACGTTGCGACTGAAGTAGAGGGCAAAGCCCCGGCAGTCGCACACAATCTTGGGCGAGTTGGGATTGATGACGGCATCCATGGATTCAAAGCGCTTACCGAGTGTGCCAATCTGCGTCTCGGGGGCGTCGAAGAGATGCTGGAGTGTCAGAATCTGCGAACCCTGCACGAAAGGCTCATCGCCCTGTATGTTAATGATGACATCGGCATCGGTGCCAATCTTCTCGGCGGCCTCCTCGATGCGGTCTGTACCGCTCTGGTGATCGGCGCGCGTCATCACGGCCTTGCCGCCAAACTGCTCGACCGCCTGCAGAATGCGCTCGTCGTCAGTCGCCACGTAGGCTTCCGGCAAAATGCTGGCGGCTTGTTCGTAAACCCGCTGGATAACAGTCTTGCCACCCAGCACGGCCAATGGTTTGCCCGGAAAACGCGTTGAGGCGTAACGGGCGGGAATAATTGCTATAAACTTCATGCTTTTATGTATTTTGTTTGCAAAGATAGTGAATAATTTTTAAAACACTTTGCAGTATCGGTTTTTTTTTCTACCTTTGTAAAATCTTTAACGAAACATAAGAAATGCAAATGAAATTACGATATACATTCATCATACTTTTCCTCACCCTCATACTGCCTGTGGGGGCCCAGAAAATAACGCTGGGCTCGTGTCAGACCCGCGACGGCGGAGAGTACAAGGGTGAGATGCAGTCCGGCAAGCCCCACGGCAAGGGAAAGACGGTCTGGAAGAATGGCAACACCTTTGAAGGACAATACGAGAAGGGCAAGCGCCAAGGCTATGGGGTTTTTACCTTCTTCGATGGCGAGAAATACGAAGGCCAATGGGTGCAGGACCACCAGCACGGCAAAGGAACCTTCTACTATAGTAATAATAATAAATATGTAGGTCTGTGGTATCGTGACGAACAGGAGGGACATGGCATCATGTCCTATTACAACGGCGATACCTACGACGGCTATTGGCGCATGGGCAAGCGGCATGGCAAAGGACGTTATACCCATAAGGGAGGAGCCTACTACGATGGCGAATGGGCCAACGACAAGAAGAACGGCAACGGTACCTACCATTGGGCCGACGGCTCGTCCTATGAAGGACAATGGAAGGACAACCAAAAGAACGGTAAAGGCACGTTCCGCTATTCCAACGGCGATGCTTACGTCGGCAGTTTTGCCAACGACGTGCAGAACGGCAAGGGCATCTATAAGTTTGCCAATGGCGACTACTACGATGGCGACTATGTGGAAGGAGAGCGTACCGGACAGGGCATCTTCCGCTATGCTAACGGCGACCGCTATTCCGGACAGTTGTATAAAGGTGCCAAACAAGGCATGGGAACGCTCGTGTGGAAAAACGGCAGCACGTATCAGGGCGAATGGAAAAACGACCAGCCCAACGGCCGTGGAAAGTTGACGATGAAGAATGGCGACATCTTTGAGGGACAGTTCCAGAACGGCAAGATACATGGCGAGGGCATTGCCCGCTATGCCGACGGTTCCAAGTTCAAGGGACACTTCCGTAACGGCAAGCGCCACGGACCGGCCATCGAACAGGACAAGGAAGGCAACCGCTTTGAAGGTTCCTACGAAGACGATCGCCGCGACGGCCGTTTCGTGGAGAGAGACCGCAACGGCAACATCACGGCCCAGGGCTCCTATACCCGAGGCCGTCGGCAGATAGACTGACAGACATATTATTAACCTATAAAAACAAAAGCATTATGATTATTGACACACTTGAAAATCTGAAGAACTATGCAGCGGTCAATCCGCTGTTTCCGAAAGTCGTGGAATGGTTGAAGGACAACGACCTGGAGACTATCGAACCGGGTAAGTACGAGATTGAGGGCAAGGACCTCTTCGTCAACATCCAGAACGCCAAGGGCAAGACGCCCGATGAAGCTGTCATCGAGACTCATGACAAGATGATTGACATCCAGATTCCCATTACCGATGCTGAAACCTACGGCTATACCGCACGCCGTGAACTGCCTCCCGGAGAGTACAATGCCGAGAAGGACATCACCAAGCTCCCCGGCCTGGCTTCTGACAGCTATGTAACGTGTCGTCCCGGCATGTTTGCTGTATTTTTCCCTCAGGACGGTCATGCTCCTTGCATCGCCGCTACTCCCGAACTGAAAAAAGCTATTTTCAAAGTTAAAGCATAACCGCTATGGCTACGACAAAGAAAGCAACAGCTGCCAAGAAGACAACGGCAGCCAAGAAGACAACGGCAGCCAAGAAGGCACCTGCCAAGAAAGCCTCCGTCAAGAAAGTGCAGAAGGTTGAGGAGCCCCAGCACATTGGTCTCGTTCGTAACGACTCCTGGCTGGAACCTTTTGAGGACGCAATCCGTGGTCGTCACGACCATGCGCTCTGGAAGATTAGTCAGTTGACCCGCAACGGCAAGAAGACCCTTTCGGACTTTGCCACCGGTCACCTCTACTTCGGTCTGCACAAGTTGGCTAAGGGCTGGGTGTTCCGCGAGTGGGCTCCCAACGCCACGGAAATCTACCTCATCGGCGATTTCAACAACTGGCAGGAGAACGAGAAATATAAGTGCAAGCGTATTGAGGGTACCGGCAACTGGGAGCTGAAACTCTCAGAGAAAGCCATCAAGCACGGCGACCTATACAAGATGAAGGTCAAGTGGAACGGTGGCGAGGGCGAGCGTATTCCCGCCTGGTGCCGTCGCGTCGTTCAGGACGACCAGACGAAGATATTCTCTGCTCAGGTATGGAATCCCGAGAAGCCTTACGTCTTCAAAAAGAAAACCTTCAAGCCCGACAAGTCGCCGCTGCTCATCTACGAGTGCCACGTCGGCATGGGACAGGACGCCGAGAAGGTAGGAACCTACAAGGAGTTCACGGAGAATGTGCTGCCGCGTGTCAAGAAGGATGGCTACAACGCCATTCAGGTGATGGCTATCCAGGAGCATCCATACTACGGAAGCTTCGGTTACCATGTCAGTTCGTTCTTTGCACCCTCCAGCCGCTTCGGTACGCCCGAGGAACTGAAGGAGATGATTGATACCGCTCATAAGATGGGTATCGCCGTCATCATGGATATCGTACACTCACATGCCGTGAAGAACGAAGTGGAAGGTCTGGGCAACCTTTGTGGCGACCCCAACCAGTTCTTCTATCCTGGTGACCGCCACGAGCATCCGGCTTGGGACAGCCTCTGCTTCGACTATGGTAAGGATGATGTGTTGCACTTCCTGCTCTCCAACTGTAAGTACTGGTTGGAGGAGTTTAAATTTGACGGTTTCCGCTTCGATGGCGTGACCTCTATGCTTTATTACTCTCACGGTCTGGGAGAGGCATTCGGAGGCTACGGCGATTACTTCAATGGTCACGAGGACGACAATGCCATCTGCTATCTGACATTGGCTAACTGTCTGATTCACGAGGTCAACCCGCAGGCTATTACCATTGCCGAGGAGGTTTCGGGTATGCCCGGACTGGCAGCCAAGTTCGAGGATGGCGGCTACGGTTTCGACTACCGCATGGCCATGAATATTCCCGACTACTGGATTAAGACTATTAAAGAGGTACGCGACGAGGATATCAACGTCTGCAGCATCTTCTGGGAGGTCAAGAACCGTCGTCCTGACGAGAAGACCATCTCGTATTGCGAGAGCCACGACCAGGCGCTGGTAGGCGACAAGACCATCATCTTCCGCCTGATTGATGCCGATATGTATTGGCACTTTGCCAAGAAGGATGTCAACGATCTGGCTCAGCGTGGTATTGCCCTGCACAAGATGATTCGTCTGGTAACAGCCGGTGCTATCAATGGCGGTTATCTGAACTTCATGGGTAACGAGTTCGGACATCCCGAATGGATTGACTTCCCGCGCGAAGGTAACGGCTGGTCGTACAAGTATGCCCGTCGCCAGTGGAACCTGGTGGACAACAAGGATTTGTGCTATCATTGGCTGGGTGACTTCGACCAGAAGATGCTGGAAGTCATCAAGTCGCAGAAAAATTTCCAGGATACGCCTGTGACCGAGATCTGGCATAACGACGGCGATCAGATTCTGTGCTATATGCGTGGCAACCTCGTCTTCGTATTCAACTTCTCGCCGACGCGTTCCTACACCGACTACGGCTTCCTGGTGCCCACAGGCTCTTACGAGGTTGTGCTCAACACCGACGCCAAGGAGTTCGGCGGCAACGGTTTTGCCGACGATAGTATGACGCACCTCACCAACTACGATCCGGAGTATGTGAAGGACCACAAGGAGTGGCTGAAGCTCTATCTCCCTGCCCGTAGCGCCGTGGTGCTCAGGAAAGTGTAAGTAAACGGCAGATGTGCTCTAACCACACGCTGTCAACATCATCAAAAGTGCCGTGCTCACGACTGTCAATGTCGAGCACGGCATTTACTTTGCCGTGAGCGTCAAAAACAGGGACGACGATTTCGGAACGGGAAAGACTGCTGCAGGCGATATGGCCGGTAAACAGCTCTACGTCCGGAACAACGATGGTCTTCTCCTGTTTCCAGGCCGTACCGCAGACGCCACGTCCATAGCCGATGTGCATGCAGGCTACTGGTCCTTGGAACGGACCGAGCAAGAGTTCGTGGGTCTTGCCAAAATCTTTCGACGGGACGGAAATGGTATCGGTTTCTTTGGGTTGGGGCAGGGCGACGACACGATAGAATCCGGTCCAGAAGAATCCCATTGTTTCATGGATGGCTGCTACCACATTGGCCATGATGGCCACGGGGTCGGTCTCGCCCTCAATAAGGGCTTTCACCTGCTCTAACAACAATTGGTATTTTGCTTCTTTGTCGTTCATAGGGTTTAAGGGCTTGTTAAGCCATGCGGGATAATAGTTCGAGGAGTACTTGCCAAATGTCGCTGACCGTCTTCAGTTCCACGCGTTCGCTGGTGGAGTGGGGCTCAACGATACGAGGACCGATACAGGCAATCTGAATGCCCGGATAGTGCTGGACGAAGAAACCGGCCTCCAAGACAAAATGCATGGCAACCAGGCGCGGACGCCAGCCCAGAACGTCGTTAAAGGTATCGCTCACTTGTGTGATAAATGGCGAGTGCTGGTCTTCCTGCCAGGCGGGGGCAGACATCACCGTTTCGGACGAGCCGCCAGAGGCCTTGAAGACATTGGCGATGTCGTGGCTGAGCTCTTCCATGTCAGCGTCAATAAAACTGCGAGTATGGGTAGATACGAGAATGTGGTCGTCGAGGGCTTGGATGCGTCCGACGTTATTGGAGGTCTCTACCGTTCCGCGCATGGTGCCCGACATCTTGACGACGCCTTGCGGAATCTGTTCAAGACATGTAAGCAGGGCTTCCAACGCTTCGGCGGGAAGTACTGTTTCCTGACGCTCGCACTTCTCTATCGTGCAACGCATCTTGGGGTCTTTCGGATATTCCTCGCTCAGCCATTGGTTCATCATGTCCTGCTGTTGCTTCAGGAACTCGCTGGCTTCGCCCGAAGGAATGCAAACCACCACTTCTGCCGATGAGGCGATAGACGCATTGGCTTCACCGATGTTGATAGAGGCCATGTCGAAGTCGTATTCGTTATAAACGGCTGCCAGCAGCGCCCAGGTGGGAATTACTGCCGAGCAACGGTTCTTGTTGATGTCTACGCCGGAGTGACCGCCCAGTCCACCTTCGAAGCGAATGCGATACCAACGGCGTTTGCCACCAGGGGCGGGCTTTCGGACGAAGGGTATGCGATGCAGTTGCAGGCAGGCTCCTGCCGCACCGGTCGTAATGGTGTCGTAGTCTTCGGAGTCGAGGTTGATGACCTTGCGACCTTGGAGAAAGTCGGCTGACAGCTGGGCTGCTCCCGACATGCCATCCTCTTCGTTGGTTGTTGTGATGACTTCCAGCGGTCCGTGCACAATGTCCTCGCTCTCCAGCACAGCCAGGGCCATAGAAAGGCCGATGCCGTTGTCTGCGCCTAAGGATGTTCCGCGAGCCTTCAGCCAGCCGTCTTCCTCGTAGGCATCGATGGGGTCGGAGAGGGGATTGGCCATGCCTACGCACACCATATCCATGTGGTTGAGCAAGACGACGGGCTCGGCATGCTCGTGGCCGGGAGTGGCCGATTTGCGGATGACGACGCAGTTTTCGTCATCACGCTCATATGCTAAGTGTAGCCGCTCGGCAAAGTGGCAGAGGTAGTCGGCTATCTGACTCTCGTGGTGTGACGGACGAGGTATTTTGTTCAGCTCGCTGAAGATGGCGAGTACACGTTCGTAGGTAGGTTGTGCCATATATAATATAAATAAGGTGTAATCTGTTCATCACCGCTGATGGTTTTGCAAAAGTACGAAGAAATGTTGTAATAAGCAAACAATTCAAGCGGAAAGCGAAAAAAATCTAATTATATTTGGTCATTTGCTTACAATTTCGTAATTTTGCAGGCAATTATTCAAGTAATTTCCCTCGTTGGCGGCTCGTGCAGCCGCTAAGAGTGCTGAAAGACGACGGCTCTCGGGTTAGGGCTGGCAGGGTACTGGGGATATGTGTAACACTTAAAAACAACAAAACAAAATGGCAGAAATGAATTTTGGTGGCGTTATCGAAAATGTAGTCACCAGCAAGGAGTTTTCATTGGAAAAAGCACGTGAAGTATTGAAGGACGAGGTTATCGCCGTTATTGGTTATGGTATTCAGGGTCCTGGTCAGGCTTGCAACCTGCGCGACAATGGCTTTAATGTCATCGTTGGCCAGCGTCAGGGTAAGACCTACGAGAAGGCTGTTGCCGACGGTTGGGTTCCTGGAAAGACGCTGTTCTCTATCGAGGAAGCAGCCGAGAAGGGTACTATCCTCTGCATGCTGCTCTCTGATGCTGGTCAGATTCAGGTTTGGCCCACCATCAAGAAATATCTGAAGCCCGGCAAGACGCTGTACTACAGCCACGGTTTTGCTATCAACTGGAGCGACCGCACGGGCGTTGTTCCTCCCGCTGATGTCGACGTTATCATGGTAGCTCCTAAGGGTTCTGGTACCTCTCTCCGCACGATGTTCTGCGAGGGTCGCGGCCTGAACTGCTCGTATGCCGTTTATCAGGATGCTTCTGGTAAGGCAAAGGAGAAGACTTTGGCCTTCGGTATCGGTATCGGTGCCGGTTATATGTTCGAGACAACCTTCCAGCGCGAGGCTACCAGCGACCTGACTGGTGAGCGCGGTTCGCTGATGGGCGCTATCCAGGGTCTGCTGCTGGCACAGTACGAGGTGCTGCGCGAGAATGGCCACACACCTTCTGAGGCTTTCAACGAGACCGTTGAGGAGCTGACTCAGAGCCTTGGCCCGCTCTTTGGCGCTAAGGGTATGGACTGGATGTACGCCAACTGCTCAACCACCGCTCAGCGTGGTGCTCTGGACTGGGCTCCCCGTTTCCACGATGCTATCAAGCCTGTCATGGAGTGGCTGTACTACTCTGTTAAGACTGGTAACGAGGCTCAGATCTCTATCGACGCTAACTCGAAGCCCGACTATCGTGCCGGTTTGGAGAAGGAGCTGGAGGCTATGCGCAACCAGGAGATGTGGCGCGCCGGTGAGACCGTGCGCAAGCTGCGTCCTGAGTATCAGGAAGACTAAGATGTACAGATTGTTACATAAGGTAAAAGGCAAAGCGTAAAAACTTTGCCTTTTTCTTTGTAGTTTCAAATAAAGTTTGTAACTTTGCAGCCGATTTCGTAAAAAATAGTTGATGAAGAACGACAAAATGAAGCAACAGTACCGCATTAACGAGCAGATTCGTGTTCGTGAGGTACGTATTGTTGGGGAGGATGGTAGTACTGTTGTCCCCACCCGTCAGGCACTAGATATGGCTCGCGACCAGGGAGTGGACCTGGTGGAGATATCGCCCAACGCCAATCCGCCTGTATGCCGTCTCATTGACTACTCCAAGTTCCTTTACCAGCAGAAGAAGCGCCAGAAGGAAATGAAGGCCAAGCAGGTGAAGGTGGAGGTGAAGGAAATCCGTTTCGGACCTCAGACCGATGAGCACGACTATCAGTTCAAGCTGAAGCATGCCAAGGAGTTCCTCGAGGATGGCAACAAGGTTCGTGCCTATGTGTTCTTCCGTGGACGCTCCATCCTGTTCAAGGAACAAGGCGAGGTACTGCTGCTGAGATTTGCTAACGATTTGGAGGAGGTTGCCAAAGTTGAGGGAATGCCCTCGCTGGAAGGCAAGAAGATGTTCCTCTATCTGGCTCCCAAAAAAGCCGGTGCTGCTAAGAAGAGCCAGCAGGCTCGTGACCGCGAGGCCGCTGAGGCTGAGGCCAAGGAGGCAGCCCGTCAGCAGAAAGCAGATATGGATGTTGATACTCCAGCCAACGGCGGCATGCTGGCCAACGCCAAGATTAGTGCCGATGCGCTGAAGAAGTTGACAGAGACTGAGGATTAATTCTCAATGGTCCATTGTCAATAATCAATTAGAAAGAAAAGCAGGTGGCGCGCCCGGTATATGCGTAGCTGCCGAAGATTAGTAATAACAATTAAATTTTAAAAACAATGCCAAAAGTAAAGACAAACTCCGGTGCCAAGAAGAGATTCTCATTCACCGGTACAGGTAAGATCAAGAGACACCATGCTTACCACAGTCACATTCTGACTAAGAAAACCAAGAAGCAAAAGCGTAATCTGGTAGGTTCTACCATCGTTGACGTTTCTAACATGAAGCAGGTTCGTGACCTGTTGTGTCTCCGTTAATTCACCTATTGTCAAACATTTAAAGTATTAGAAAACTATGCCAAGATCAGTAAATCACGTTGCATCACGTGCAAAACGTAAAAGAATTCTGAAACTCACTCGCGGTTACTTTGGTGCCCG
>ONQT01000006.1 GCA_900320045.1 uncultured Prevotellaceae bacterium
TTACCCCTCGACTTGCATGTGTTAAGCCTGTAGCTAGCGTTCATCCTGAGCCAGGATCAAACTCTTCACGTTAAAATTGTTATCTTCGCCGGAACGCCGTGGCAAAACCACGGCGAACACGACATGTACTCTGTCTCAGAACGCTCTATCCGGTAGTTAAAAGAAATCAAACGGTTTTGTTCAATTACCCAAGAGATAAAAATCTCTCGCTTCTTGTACTACTTTCTTCTCTGTTTATGTAACTCTTTCAAAGAACTCTCTTTTGTTATCGCTAACAGGTTTCCCTGAAAGCGGATGCAAAGGTACGAAGATTTTTCGAAACACCAAACAAAAACGAGAGAAAAGTTGTAACTTTAACAATTATTTTGTTTTTCTACAACTTTTCTCTCCCGTACAAGGCTATTACACCTTATTATATATATACGCGCGAGGATTACCAGGTCACATTCATACCCAGTGCTATGCTGGCATTGGAAGTCTTGGGAATAAACTCCTTCGTGGTTTTACCGAGAATATGGTCCATACCGAGGAAGAAGTTGAAGCCCTTCGGATGAATATTGATAATCCAACCCATACTGGCGGCAAAACTGTTCGCGCTGAAGCTCACGCCACCATCGAGCCACTTCAGGGGTTCCCAGTTGGCACTCAGACGGGCATCAGTCCAGGTATAAGGACCGCGGAAGCGTGTGCTGCTCAAGAAACCGAAGGTGATGCGACGATAAACGGGCAGATTATACTCTGCACCCAGGTTCATGGTGGCACCAATACCGGTTGTACGTCCGCCCTCGTCGGTTACTTCCTGCAGATTGGCAAAGTCGGCAAACTGGTCTTTGTAGCTGTTGCCCTGATTCTTGAATGAGTTGGGGTTGTTCTTGGGAACGTCAGCATCATGGAATCCGTCGAACTCGAAGGACTCGCCCTTATTGGAAGCACGCATATTGGTGTTCCAACGGATGAAGCCAATGTCGAGCAAAGCTGCGCTGACCTTCCAGTCTTCGTTAATCTTATAAGTAGCACCCAGGTCGACAGCCATACCGAAGCCGCCTATGCCACCGTTTTTCACGTCAACACCCTTAACGCGCTGGTACGTTCCCTTGCCAGATTTATATTCCTTCTCTTCCATCTTATAGATCCAGCCTTTGACAGAAGCATCGGCAGTAGCCTTACCGGAGATAATCCACTTGTTAGCATCATTAAGGTCAGCAGTGAGGTTCTCGAACTTCACATCGCCACGACCAGCACCGAAGAGGAACTTGAGTTTGGCACCCACACGCCACTTCTCATTCAGCTGACGGGAGTGACCAAAGGCCAGCTCGACGTATGCCTGGGCATTGGCATTGATATCACCTATATTGTAGGTCTTGTTGCCTACGTTCTTGGCAAACTCAAAGAACTCGTAAGGAACAGAGAGTCCGAACGATGCCTTGGTGTTCAATTCAACGGTATTGTAACCGCCAAATCCGTTGAAGCCCACAGATACGATAGGAATGCTGACGTCGCCGACAACGCGGTTGTTACCTGATGCCAAACCGCTCAAAGCCGCATCGATAGGAATATTGGGATGCATGAAGGTGGCCAGCGACTTGCCGGAGTTAATACCATAATCACCCGTCTTAAACAGCACGTCACCCACGCCGAAGTTACCCTGCACCTTCACATTGAGATTACCCAAAGCGGGAATGGCACAATAGCCGCCATCGTTACCGTATGCGGGGTTCATCGTATGTCTATATTTATATCCTTCCGTAAAATAGGCAGTACTTAATGCCTGGGCCATAGCAGCCATACCCATGGAGAGCATTGCCGCAATGACAATATATTTTTTGGTATTCATAGTCAATCTTGCTTTTGGGGTTTAACATCAATTGGCATCAATAATCACTTTTCCGTTGAGTTGCAGATCCGTAGTCTTGATGGTAATCTTCTGGTTCTTGTTCAGCGCCTTACCTTTATCCGTTGCCGAAGAAGGTGCGACGACTAGCAGTTCATACTCGACTCCATTGAGATCTTTCAATCCAGCTCCATGAGGATCGGTAATTTCATACTGGATAACGCCTGCTGTTTCACCAGCGAGAACCTTATTCTTGATGGGTTTGACTATCAAACCTGCCAAGCCGGCGCCCTTGACATCAAGAGGCTTAATGTTAACCTCCAAGTCTGCGGGAACACCATTATTGACACTTGCCGTCAGGAATACCTTGGAAGCTGACGTCAGTTGGAAGTCTTTTAAATCCTTGTTCCAGTCATCCTCGGTCTCCTTGTAAACGACCTCTGCCTGATCACCCAGAGCCAAGGGAGCCTTGAATCTGTAACTGGGGGTAAACGTATAGTCATAACCCAACTTGACGGTCACGTCACTGGTCTGCTCGGCCTCAAATTTCGTTACGTCAATATCAATCTTCATGCCCTCCTCCAGTTTCATGATCAGTTTCGACAAGTCGGGAGCAATGACGGGCGTATAGCCTGAAAGACCACTCGGAGCCTTGCGGCAGATAACGAGACGCGTAGTACCGTTGGCGGCAATGGGCAGCTGGTTGCCCTTAGCCTTGCTCAGAATCACATCTTCAGTAGAAGTAGTAGAGCTGAGTTTTGCTTCCACATAACCTCCGAGCGGCATGTTCGACTGAAGGGTCAGCCAAATCTGCGGATTGTCAACGTCGGCCACCACACGCTTGTCTGTCAAGAATGCCGGCAAAGAGTTGATGGTCGTAGAACCCACCTCCTGTGCATCAATGGTCGGCTTAAACTGACCATTGGCAGCTGAGACATTAATTGTTGCCGTTGTCACGGCACCACTGAAGTTCAATGCCGAAGGACAGGGATTGGGAACCGCCAACTCTGCGACATCAACATACATGTGTACATTTCCCTTTAGTGTAAAGGTGTTATCAGTGTTCAGTTCGGTATTGATACGTGTCACCAGAAAATTCAGGGTCAGCTTACCAGCACTCACAGAATAGTTGGTCAGAGTCAGCTTGTTGGTAGACGGATCAAAGGAGCCCCCACTCTGATTGGTGACCACCAACTGCTGCGGCAGCGTAATCTCCAACTTGGCCAGTCGCGTCACGCCGGGCACCGAGATGTCAATCTTCAAGGCTGCGCCATCACCCAGTTCAACATAGTTCAGTTTCTTCACCTCATTCGGTGCGGTGAAGGTGTAATCCATTAACGAGATATTGCCAGCAATATCCAGCTTAACACCATAGTCTGCGGGTTTGACGGTCTGTCCGGCTAATGCCTGAATGGCCGCAGGCAGCGTGAGGCCCGGGAAACTAAGCGGTTGGCTCGCATTTTCGCTGGAAATCTCCTTAATCTTCACATTCACGTCGGTAATCGTTTCCGGATCTTTACCGAACATATAGTCACCCGTGTTCTCATCAACGGTGATCAGGTCGGTACTGCCTAGATCCAGAATGTCATCAAGCGTAATGACAAACGAGCTGTTGCTGGGCAGTTTCAAGTTACCATTGCCAACGCCAAACGTTGCATCAACTGATGAGATTTTGTAATCGCCATCAGTACACCCGCCCAACATCATGCCACTTAGCACACATGAAAAGAAGAGCAGTCGATTCTTCATCTTTGATTTTTTCATAATGGACTGTTTTAAGTTAGTTAATCAATTAATCCTCATTTTACATAAAATCATTTCATGTTGCAAAGATAGTAAATGTATTTTAATTCTCCAACTATTTTCCAATATTTTGTTCAATTTATCGCTTAATTACATAATTTCTTGCATAATTGTTTGGTTATATGCAGGAAATTGTATAATTTTGCACCCAATTTCGTATAAATATACCGACATGAAAGTAAAGAACAACCGCTTGGAGGCACTTCGGATGATTATCTCCAGTCAGGAGTTGGGTAGTCAGGACGAGCTGTTGGGAGCCCTAAAGCAAGAGGGATTCCAGTTGACTCAGGCTACATTGAGCCGTGACTTGAAACAGCTGAAGGTTGCCAAGGCTGCCACGATGCGAGGCAATTATGTATATGTATTGCCGAACGACACGATGTACAAAAGGGTATCGACGCCCCACTCCATCCGGGAGATGATGCAAGTTCCCGGATTCCTGAGCATCAACTTCTCCGGCAACATGGGTGTTATCAAGACGCGCCCGGGCTATGCCAGTTCTATTGCCTACAACATCGACAGCAACCACATTGACGGCATATTGGGCACTATTGCAGGCGACGACACCATATTTATCGTCATCAAGCAGGGGCTGACGAAGGAATACATCATCGATGCCCTGAGCGAGGTGGTGCCGAATATGAGGTGAGAAGTAAGAGGTAAGAAACAAGTACACATTATTATAAATGGAACAGAAAGAAAAGATAGAAGTATTTGTGGCGGGGCCTGAGCATGAGGTGTATGTAGACACCATCCTGCAGACGATAGCCGATGCTGCCAAGGTGCGAGGCACAGGTATTGCCAAGCGAACCCACGAGTATCTGGCAACAAAGATGAAGGAAGCCAAGGCCGTGATTGCCCTGGCGGGTGACCGTTTTGCGGGCTTCAGCTATATTGAGACCTGGGGCAACAAGCAATACGTGACGACCTCGGGACTCATAGTACATCCAGACTTCCGCGGTCTAGGCGTGGCCAAGAAAATCAAGGATATGACCTTCTCGCTGGCTCGTACACGCTGGCCACATGCGAAGATTTTCTCGCTGACCAGCGGTGCTGCGGTGATGAAGATGAACACAGAGTTGGGCTACCAGCCTGTGACCTTTGCCGACCTAACCGACGACGAGGCCTTCTGGCGCGGTTGTGAGGGATGTGTCAATGTGGATGTCCTGCACAGAACGGGTCGCAAATACTGCATTTGTACGGCTATGCTCTATGACCCTGAGGTGCATCTGCCCGCCAAGATTCCCGAAGCCATCCTTGAACGCATTAAACAGTTAGACGAAAAATAAAAACAAGTATATGAGCAAGAAGAAAGTAGTAGTAGCATTCAGTGGTGGTTTGGACACCAGCTACAATGTGATGTATCTGACCAAGGAGTTAGGTTATGAGGTATATGCCGCCTGTGCCAACACCGGTGGTTTCTCTGCAGAACAGCTGAAGAGAAACGAGGAGAACGCCTACAAGCTGGGCGCCGTGAAATATGTGACGCTGGACGTAACCCAGGAGTATTACGAGAAGTCGCTGAAGTATATGATTTTCGGCAACGTGCTGCGTAACAACTGCTATCCCATCAGCGTGTCGAGCGAGCGCATCTTCCAGGCCATTGCCATAGCACGCTACGCGAAAGAGATAGGTGCAGACGCCATTGCCCACGGTTCGACAGGTGCCGGCAACGACCAGATTCGTTTCGACATGACCTTCCTCGTAATGGCCCCTGGTGTAGAGATTATCACCCTGACACGCGACCGCAACCTGACGCGTAAAGAGGAGGTTGACTACCTGAATGCCAACGGTTATTTCGCCGACTTCACCAAGCTGAAGTATTCTTACAACGTAGGAATTTGGGGAACATCTATCTGCGGTGGCGAACTGCTTGACCCCACACAGGGACTGCCCGAAGAAGCCTATCTGAAGCACGTCACCGCCAAAGAGAACGAGGCGCTGCTGAAGATTACCTTTGACAAGGGCGAGATAGTGGCCGTCAACGGCGAGCAGTTTGATGACAAGATCAAGGCCATCCAGAAGATTGAGGAGATTGGCGCTTCATATGCCATCGGCCGTGATGCCAACGTGGGCGACACCATCATCGGCATCAAGGGACGCGTAGGTTTCGAAGCCGCAGCTCCTAAGCTCATCATCGAGGCCCACCGTCTGCTGGAGAAGTCGACACTCTCCAAGTGGCAGCAGTACTGGAAAGACCAGGTAGCCAACTGGTACGGCATGTTCCTGCACGAGAGTCAGTACCTGGAACCTGTCATGCCCGATATGGAGGCTATGCTGACCAGCAGCCAGCGTAACGTCACGGGTACCGCTATCCTGAAGCTCCGCCCCTATGGCTTCGAGACCGTAGGTATCGACTCAGACAACGACCTCACCAAGAGCAAACTCGGCGAATACGGTGAGACGCAGACCGGCTGGACGGCTGACGAGGCTAAGGGCTTCATCAAGGTCAGCTCAACCCCACTCCGTGTTTACTACGGAATACATAAGGACGAGAAACGCTGATTTTTTGACCACGAATTACACGAATTACACGAATGATTAAAGTAGGTATATTAGGTGCGGCAGGCTATACAGGCGGTGAACTCATCCGTCTGCTGCTAAACCACCCAGAGGCCGAGATTGTGTTTGCCAATAGCGAGAGCAACGCAGGCAATCTGGTGTCAGACGTCCACGAAGGACTGCTCGGAGACACGGAGCTGCGCTTCACCGACGAGATGCCCTTCGACCAAGTAGATGTCGTCTTCTTCTGCTTCGGCCATGGCAAGAGCGAGGCGTTTCTCAAGGAGCATACCATCCCTGAGAATGTCAAGATTATCGACCTGGCACAGGACTTCCGCATCAAGGGCGACCACGACTATGTCTATGGTTTGCCCGAGACGCATAAGAATATCATTGCCGGTTGTCAGCATCTCGCCAATCCCGGCTGCTTTGCCACCTGTATTCAGCTGGCCATGCTACCCGCCCTGAAGGCCGGTATCATCAGCGGCGATATTCATGTGAACGGTATTACGGGCAGCACCGGCGCCGGCCAGAAGCCGGGTGCCACCACCCATTTCTCATGGCGCAACGACAACTGTTCCGTCTACAAGACCTTCACCCACCAGCATCTGTTAGAGATCAACCAAACCGTGCAGGAGCTGGCTCCTGGCTATGCGGGACGTGTACTGTTCATTCCCCAGCGCGGGTGTTTTGCCAGGGGAATTTTCGTGACGGCCTACGCTAAATGCGACAAGTCGTTAGAAGAGGTGCAGCAAATCTACGCCGACTATTACAAGGATGCCGCCTTTACCCATTTCGTGACCAAGAGTCCCGATATGAAGCAGGTGGTCAATACCAACAAGGCAGTGGTGTATGTAGAGAAATTCGAAGACCAGCTCCTGATGATTTCCTGCATCGACAACCTGCTGAAGGGTGCTGTAGGTCAGGCTGTACAAAATATGAACCTAATGTTTGGCATTGACGAGAAGGCCGGACTGATGCTGAAGGCCTCCGCATTCTAAGGCATCAAAAGCTCCACATTCTAAACATTACAGCGGAAAACCACTAACAATTTTGGCCATTGTTAGTTGTTTTCCGTTTTTTGTTAGTCTTTCTTCATTCATTTTTACTACCTTTGCAGCGATGAAGATGATATCCTCTCATATTTCTCGTCGCCTACTAACATGCTGTCTCTGCCTTGTCGCAATGCCCATGTCGCTTCTGGCCACTCCTTCTGATGGCGAGTCGGATACCTATCGGCAGTTGAAAATCACGGCAGAGCGCTTGGCCGATCTGAACATCCCTCGCAGTGGTCATACAGTATTCATAGCCCATGGCGAGGTGACTGTTATTGGCGGACATACCTCCGGATTCATACCCACCCCCACAGCCGAGTACTACAAAGACGGCAAATGGCATCTGCTGCAGACCGTCTATGAACATGATGGTGGCTTTTCCGTTGTCCTCAAGTCGGGAAAAGTGATTATCGGAGGTGGTTTCGAGAAACATTTAGGCATTGGACAGACATTTGTCGTTGAGACCTACGACCCCATCTATCACACCTTCGAAGGCTTTGGCTGCCTACAACAGAAGCGTGTATCAGCCCGTGCTATAGAACTGAATAGCGGACAAGTCATCATCTCTGGCAACTGGTATGCCGACGATACTATCGAGAAATATGACGGCAAGGAGACATTCACCCATTTCAAGGATGTCAGTCAGCAGCGCGCCCTACCTTATATATTCCGCACGTCAAAAGACAATGCCCTCCTATTCAGTGCGATGGATACTCATGGGAAGTTATTTGACACCATAGTCGTTGACCAGTTGTATGGCGAATCATTCTGTCCCCCACTGTTTGAGACCTGGAAGCCCCTATTCCACGACATGCCCTTCAATTGTGACAACTGTTTCATTGGCGACGAATCACGAAACCTTTATGCATACCTTTTTCCTATTATAGATCAGGACGGTCAAGTGGCTATTGCCCAAGTGCAAGACACCATCTTCTCCGTCCTGCCCACAATGTTCCCCGTCCCCATGAAGAGCCAGTGGGGTGCCATCAAGTACAATTCACCCATCATTGTCAATCGCAAGACCCAGCACGCCTACTTGATAGGTATCGACAACACATTCCGCCACTATATCCTCAGCGTCAAGTACGGACAGGAGCCTGCTCCTATGACCCTCTACTATACAGACCCCATAGAGAATGCCGGTGGCGATATGCCTATACTGACTGAGGACGGCAGCATCCTGTTGACAGGAGGAAAGAACGGAATGGTCTCCAACGGAAAGGTCAACAACAATTTCCGACCCTTCGCCACAGTCCTGCTCCTGCGCCTTGACAAGAATGCCGCCACACAGGAGAGCTCTTATTCATGGCTGTGGTTCATACCACCTGTCATTCTGCTGATATTGCTGGCTGGCTACCTCGTCTTCTTGCGATCTTCCAGCAAGAAGAAAAAGGGCACCCCTCAGCCTCAGGAAGCCGCTCCCCGTCCTGAGGAGAAGACTCAGACCACTGCCAACGAACTGCTGATGCAGCGCCTCTGTCTGCTGATGGAAGAGCAGAAGCCCTTCCTCAACAGCGAGTTGAAAGTCTCCGACGTCGCAACCCTTTTAGGCACCAACACCCGCTATATATCCGAGAGCATCAAGTTAACGCGAGGCATCACTTTTGCCCAGTTCATCAATACCTACCGCATTTCCTATGCCCAGCAGCTGTTACGCCAGCAGCCCACCATGAAGATGACCGAGGTTTACATCAATTCGGGCTTTGCCAACGACACTTCCTTCTTCCGCACCTTCAAGGCCCACACGGGCATGACCCCCAAGGAGTGGCTGACGAAAATCGACTGACAATTTTTGCTTTGTTAGTCGATTTTCGTTTTTTGTAAGCGGCTTATTCTATGTTTTCCGTATCTTTGCGGCATTAAGTAACACCTATTCATTATACATCATGAGAAGAATCATTACTTTAAGTCTATTTGTCTTTATGGCATTCATGACCGCTACGGCCCAAAATGGTCCGCAGTTGAAGGTGTGGAAGAAAGACAAGAGTACCGTGCTCTTTGCCCTCGCAGAGAAGCCTGTTACCACCTTCAGCAACAACATGCTGGTTATCAAGACCAGTACCGCTACTGTGGAATATCCGCTGGCAGAAGTGCAGCGCTACACTTATGAAGGTGTAGAGACTGGCATTGAAAGCATTGACAGCGACAATGGTGTGCTGGTCAAGCAGGAGAAAAACAAACTGTCGCTGGCCAATCTGAAGGCTGGAGCAGAAGTGCGTCTCTACAACTCCAGCGGCAGTCTGCTGCAAATCGTAAAGAGCAACGGCACAGAGCCTGTTGTCATCTCCCTCTCGTCGCGTCCGCAGGGCGTATATATCGTAAAGAGCGGCAATGAAACCATTAAACTGATGAAGCGATGAAACAAGCGAAGAAAACCCTTTTCTGTCTGGCCCTATTACTTGGCACCGTGCTGACTATTCAAGCACAGACAGCATTTTATCTCTATCAGAAAAATGACCGTCTTGACGGGTATTTCTACGATCAGGTTAAAGAGATACGCTGTTCCACATTCGACACTTTAGGTATAAAGCACAGTGATTATGTCTCCCAGGAAATTGTTACGGCCGACTCTGTCTATCGCATCATGCTGAACGACATAGATAGCGTTTGCTTTGTAGAACCTGAGGTTATATATAATCCCAGGCTTATCAATATCGACGAGAAAGGCTTAAAGCCTTACCTTGTAGCTGCTAGCGGTTTGACGCTATCTTTCAGTACTGAGATGCCCAACAATCTATGTCCGAAAGTTGGTGATGTGCTGGCTTGTTTCTCGCTGGCAGATTATCCGGAAGGCTTTGTCGGCAAGGTCAAGTACGTTTCCACCTTCGATGACAAGCTGATAGTCATGTGCGAAAAAGTCAGTTCGTTTGGCGATGTCTTCCAACAATTCATCGGTATTGAACAGATCTCTGTTGACCAACAAGGCAATGCCAGGCGTCGCAGCAGTAAGGACAATATCTGGCGGCGTGTTGAGGGCAATACAGAGGTAGAGCTCTTTCATCTGCCTTTCAGCGTAGAGGACAATTACCAACTAAGTGACAGATGGGAACTGGGGATGAACATCCATGGTGGTTTGACATCTACCGCAAGCATTGTCTACAAAGTCACATGGGATGAATTCTACATAAAAACACAGTTAAAAAATGCCTTTGAGCTTGCGGGTGGAGTATCCCTCACTGGAAAAATCGGAGAATCTGACAACGCCCTAGAGTCATCAGGTCTAGGTTCGTTACTGATGAAATTTGCCCAGATTCCCTTCCCTGCAGCTTTTCCGCTGCTGAGTCTCCGACCGGCTCCTATCCCGTTCTTCCGTGGTGAAGCAGCTTTCAAAATAGGACTTGACCTCGGCGTCCAGGCAAAGTGCATTCAACAATCGTTCACGCTCATGAGCAAGTGGCCTTATATTGACGTGGTATCCGTCATCGCACCTTGGCTTCCCCGCGATGTCAGTGGCGAAGGCAAATTTGATTTGACGGCAGAGCTCAGCGGCATGGTGCAGGTCGGTATTAAAGCGCCAATGGTTATTAAGACAGCAGACTGGATGAGCAACATCGTTGAAGGCGAAGTGGGAGGCAAGGTGTATGCCGGGCCTAAGCTTTCCGGCAGTATTACCCTCGATCTTCTCAATGCCTTCTCTGACAAACGTTCCATCTACTCTGGCTTCAAAGAGTCAAAGTTAGATTTGTCGCTATTCTCCATAGACTCCGAGGTATCAGCCAAAATGCAAGGATTTTTTTCGTCGAAGCCTCACGAGAAAAAAGTCTCCTATGGGCGCACCTTTGGCAATATGAGCTTTAAGCTCTTCCCTGAAATAGACCAATTGGAATATGAGATTATCGGTGATGACCAGCGCTCCGTGAAAGCTAGCGTCGCTACATCTGGTGATGTCTTCATGCCCCAAAACATAGGAATAGCCCTCTTTAACGAAAAAGACGAAATGAAGTACAAGCAATTGCGCACTGAAGTATATAGTCCTATCAATACTTTCAACTCGGTTAATGCCCAGTTTGACAATATAGAGCCTGGAAAGTACAAGATTATGCCGTTTATCTCCGTCTTAGGATTGGATGTGCCAGTCTATGAGAAGATGAAAGAGATTGAAATTGGTGACATAACGCTCTCTGTTTCTCCTAACATCGTAGAGTTTGATAAAAAAGGCGGTTCTTCCGAGGTCTCTATTACATGTTTGACAGATGAACTATACGCCTCAGCTGACAAGCAATGGATAACAGCAACGATTAAACCGGGTAGCACGCCAACTGTCAGCATCAGCGTTGAGCAGAATTCTACTGACAACTATCGCGAGGGGCATGTGGAAGTCAGGGGTGTCTATAATAATGGCAAGACCTACTCGGAGTTGATTGAGGTGCGCCAGTTTGCAGGCATAACCCTTGCAAAAAGCGAACTTGAATTCGACGAAGAAGGTGGCACGGAGACGGTAGCCATCATGACCGACCTTCCAAACATCAATATCTCTACCAATGAAGAAGCCACTTGGATACATCCGTCACTTAACGGGACTTTCCTAAGTGTAAAGGTTGACGAGAACAAAGGTGCAAGCCGTGAAGGTGTTGTTACATTAGGAGCCCTTGAGGGTACCAATATTGTTACTGCAGCGCTCAAGATCAAGCAGATTGCACCTATTACACTATCAGTTTCGGGCCTATCTTTCCCCAGCGAAGGTTCCTATTCCCAAGAAGTTGTTACCTATACGGGTGACATCACTGACGTTACAGCATCGAGTGATGTTAAATGGCTGAGTACCTGGGTTTATGCTGCAGATAAGTCCATTACCATTACATGCCTGTCTAACAACAAATATTCCGAAGTGCGAAAGGGTATTATCACCATTACAGCCAAAGCTGGTGAGAAAGACGTAACAGCCATCATAGAGGTTATACAACTGGGTGCGGAATATGTCAGCACATATTTCTACATGGATAGTGAGATAGAAATAGACGGAAACGGAGAAAAGAACAACATTGGCATTTACACTGATTGTCCCTACATCACTATTAAGGACAAGCCAAGTTGGCTCTCCTATAGCTGGGATGCAGATGAGGGTTACCTCTATATGTGGGGAGCCAGAAACAATACGGGTGAGCCTCGATCGGCTACTATCAAGGTCGTAGCCTCGAATGGTGATTCTGAATACGACAACATACAGGAAGTTGTCGTCACACAAGGAATCCCCGAGCCATTAGAAACATACGACGGTTTTGTCATCGGATTGCGTTACAATGGTGATGCACACGATGAAATAATGGGCTACAACAATACCTATACCAATTGGATTCCCTATTACTATCCGAATATCGGACACTACGGAACAGGGGCTGCTAATGAAAACGCCTCTTATTTCTCATCGCATCAAACAGGCAATAAGTCTTGGGACGCAGAGTTCATTGTCAGCGATGCCATCTACGGTAACTTCAAGTATGTCACCGTTTCCGGGGATTCCAAGAATTCTGTCACTCACACTATTTCATTTACTGTCAATGGCATGCCCAAAAACGGAAATGGACCAACTAGATTCGGTGAACGCGTATGGCAGACATGGTCGGGTACTGGTAGCTACGACTGGGTCTATCGTGGCGAAGCATGGTGGCTCAGCGAAGAAGAGCTGTCACGTCCTGTATATGTTTCGAACTACAGCGACGTTACCGTGACTGTTAGCACTGACGAAGAGACTGGTGTCACCTCTACCACACGTACAGAGAATACTGCCCCAGTACAGGTCAATGTCTGTCTGCGCCGTTCTGACGGAGGAGGAGAATTGCCTTACGGACATCCCAATCGTCAAACCCAATAATCGTCCCCTACTCCGCAATAAGCAAACGACCCGCGAGAAAGAAGCTCGCGGGTCGTTTGCTTCTTTCTTCCCCCTCGTTTGCTTCTTTCTCGCAAAAGTGACGGGACGCATACGATTGTGTAGGAGGTAAGAAAAGATGTATGTTTATGCAAGGAAGTGTGTAAAGTTGCAAAAAAGCTGCTGGATTGTTGGCGTTTTCAGATATTTGGTGTACCTTTGCACCCAATTATTCTTATATATAAGGTAAAATGAAGTTATTCGACGTATATCCGCTCTTCGACGTGAATATTGTGAAGGGCAAAGGTTGTAAGGTATGGGACGACAAAGGTCAGGAATATCTGGACCTGTATGGCGGCCATGCCGTCATCTCCGTAGGACACTCGCATCCGCACTATATCCAGAAAGTGACGGAACAGTTGCAGCAGATTGGGTTCTACAGCAACTCGGTGATTAACAAGTTGCAGCAGCAGTTGGCCGAGCGACTGGGCAAGATCAGTGGCTACGAGGACTATCAGCTGTTTCTCATCAACAGTGGTGCCGAGGCCAACGAGAACGCCCTCAAGCTGGCATCATTCAAGAATCCGCAGGCTACCCGCATCCTGTCGTGCGAGAAATCATTTCACGGCCGTACGTCGCTGGCTGTCGAAGTGACGAACAATCCTAAGATTGTAGCTCCGCTGAACGACAACCACCATGTGCGCTTCCTGCCGCTGAACGACATCGAGCCATGGGTGCGCGAACTGTCGCGCGGCGGTGTTGCTGCCGTCATCCTGGAGTGCATACAGGGCGTCGGCGGCATCCAGATGGCCACGCCGAAGTTTGCCCAGGATCTGGCCTACGCTTGCAAGCGCTATGGCGCCACGCTGATATGCGACGAGATACAGTGCGGCTATGGCCGTAGCGGTAAGTTCTTCGCCCACCAGTGGCTGGGCATCAAGCCCGACATCATCACCGTCGCCAAGGGCATTGCCAACGGATTCCCCATGGGCGGCGTGCTGATTTCGCCCGACTTCGAGCCCGTCTACGGACAGTTAGGAACGACGTTCGGTGGCAACCACCTGGCCTGTGCCGCTGCATTGGCCGTGCTCGATGTCTTTGAAGAGGAGCATCTGGTGGAGAACGCCAACACGGTGGGCGAATACCTGATGGAGCAATTGAAGGCCATCAACAGTCCGCATATCAAGGAGGTTCGCGGTCGCGGTCTGATGATTGGCATTGAGTTGGATGTGCCTCACAAGGACGTGCGACTGCCGCTCATCTATGACGAGCACTGCTTCACGGGCTGTGCAGGTCAGAACATCCTGCGACTGTTGCCGCCGCTGTGCCTGACCAAGGCCGATGCCGACCTGTTTATCAACAAACTCACCAACGTATTGAAGAAACTATGAAGATATCAGTGATAGGCGCCGGAGCCATGGGTGGCGCCACCGTGGAAGGACTACTTAAAGGCAACTATGTAAAGGCTGCCGACATCTGTGTAAGCGATGCCTCTCAAAAGGCCGTCGAGCGCTTTGCCAACAGCGGTGCCATCGTAACGACAGACAACAACGCTGCCGCCAAATGGGGCGACATGGTGCTGGTATTTGTGAAGCCTTGGCTCGTAGAGCAGGTGCTGACCGGCATCAAGGACACGCTGGACTACAAGCGCCAGACGCTGGTCGTCGTAGCGGCAGGCATCAAGGGCGAACAACTGAAGGCTTGGATGACGAAGGACGGGCAGCTGCCCTCCATGTTCCTGGCCATTCCGAACATCGCCATCGCACAGCTGGCGTCGATGACGTTCCTGGTGAGCGTTGCGACTGAGTCGCAACATACGGAACAGGTGAAGGCGCTGTTCGACTCGATGGGACAGACCATCGTGACGGAGGAGAAACTGTTAGGAGCCGGTACGACGCTGGCCTCGTGCGGTATTGCCTACGCCATGCGCTATGTCCGTGCAGCCAGTGAGGGCGGCGTGGAGCTGGGCTTCAAGGCCGACGATGCCAAAAACATTGTGATGCAGACGATGAAGGGTGCCGTGGAACTGCTGCAGGCCACTGGTCTGCACCCCGAGGCCGCCATCGACCTGGTGACGACGCCCGGTGGTGTCACCATCAAGGGATTGAACGAAATGGAGCACAATGGATTTACATCCAGTGTTATTAAAGGATTAAAAGCAGGAGCGAAATAAATTATGGACGAACAACTGAAACAAATTGGCGAGCGTCTGCGCGGATTGCGCGACGTGCTGGACATCCCCGTCAGCGAGATGGCCGAGACCATCGGCGTCAGTGCTGACAAGTATGAGAAGATAGAGCAGGGCGAGATGGACATCACCATCTCCAACCTGATGAAGATAGCGCGCAAGTATGGCGTATCGACGGAAGAGCTGATCTTTGCCGAGGCACCCCACATGAAGTCATACTACGTGACACGCAAGGGACAGGGTCTGTCCATAGAGCGTACCAAGGCTTATAAATACCAGTCGTTGGTGGGCGGCTTCGTGGGTCACAAGGCCGACGTGTTCATCGTGACCGTCGAACCCAAGCCCGAGGCCCACGTGGTGTATAAGAACAGCCACCCCGGTCAGGAGTTCAACATGGTGCTCGAAGGCAAGATGGAGCTCTACATTGCCGGTAAGACCATCGTACTGGAAGAAGGCGACAGCATCTATTTCGACTCCACCAAGCCCCACGGCATGCTGGCCGTTGGCGACAAACCCGTGAAATTCTTAGCATTTACAGTAGAATAAACTAGACATGATAGAAAGATTTTTAAAGCAGACCCATTTTGAGTCTGTGGAGGACTACAACAAACATCTGAAGTTCATCATCCCCGAGAACTTCAACTTCGCCTACGACGTGATGGACGCCTGGGCGGAAGAAAAGCCCGATGGACTGGCACTGCTCTGGACCAACGACCAGGGTGAAGAGATACGTGCTACCTATGCACAACTGAAAGAGCAGAGCGACCAGGCTGCCAGCTATCTGCAGACCCTGGGCATCGGCAAGAACGACCCCGTGATGCTGATTCTGAAGCGCCGTTACGAGTGGTGGGTGGTCATGCTGGCCCTGCACAAGATTGGCGCCATCGTCATTCCCGCCACCCACATGCTCACCAAGCACGACATTGTCTATCGTAACACGCGTGCCTCGGTCAAGGCCATCATCTGCGTGGACGATGCTTATGTGGTCAGCCAGATTCAGGCCGCCAAAGACGAGAGTCCTACGGTGAAGCAATATATCACCATCACCGACCACGGCAAACCCATCCCCGAGGGTTTCCACGACTATCAGTCGGAAGTGGTGAAGGCGCCTAAGTTTGAGCGCCCCGCCTTCGTCAACGAGAACGACGACACCATGCTGATGTACTTCACTAGCGGCACCAGTGGCGAGCCCAAGATGGTGGCGCACGACTACCTCTACGCCATGGGCCACCTGACCACCGGTGTCTTCTGGCACAACCTGCACGAGGGTTCGCTGCACCTCACCGTGGCCGACACCGGTTGGGGCAAGGCCGTCTGGGGCAAGTTCTACGGACAGTGGTTTGCCGGCGCTACGGTCTTCGTCTTCGACCACGAGAAGTTCAATGCCGACACGCTATTGCGCCAGATGGAGAAATACAAGGTGACCTCGTTCTGTGCACCTCCTACCATCTACCGCTTCATGATTCGTGAGGACCTGTCGAAGTACGACCTCAGCTCACTGCAATACTGCTGCACAGCCGGCGAGGCGCTGAACCCCGCCGTGTTCGACAAGTTCTACGAGAAGACCGGCATCCGCATGATGGAAGGTTTCGGACAGACCGAGACCACGATGACGCTGGGCACCTTCCCGTGGATGACGCCGAAACCCGGCTCAATGGGTATCCCCAACGCCCAGTACGACATCGACCTGCTGCGTGCAGACGGTACCAGTTGCGAGGACGGTGAAAAGGGTGAGATTGTGGTACGCGTGGGCGACAAGAAGCCCGTGGGCCTGTTCAAGGGCTACTACCGCGACGAAGAGAAGACCCGCGAGGCGTGGCACGACGGCATCTACCACACCGGCGACATGGCCTGGCGCGACGAGGACGGCTACTACTGGTTCGAGGGCCGCATCGACGACGTCATCAAGTCCTCGGGCTACCGCATCGGTCCGTTCGAGGTAGAGTCGGCGCTGATGACCCACCCCGCCGTCGTGGAGTGCGGAACTGCAGCAGCACGTCAAGAAGGAGACCGCTCCCTACAAATACCCCCGCATCGTGGAGTTTGTCGATGAGCTGCCCAAGACCATCTCAGGCAAGATTCGTCGCGTAGAAATCCGTCAGAAAGACGCCGGGAAGTGAAAAGTGAAAAGTGAAAAATTGGCTACCGCTATGAAACATCGCATTGTTGTTAAGGTTGGTTCCAACGCACTGACGCGCCCCGACGGACGGCTCGACGTGACGCGCATGTCGGCACTGGTCGACCAGATAGCGTGGCTGCGCCAGCGGGACATCGAGGTCATTCTCGTGTCATCTGGTGCTGTGGCCTGCGGACGCCGCGAACTGGACATAGAGCACGAGCTGGACTCCGTGGAGCAGCGCCAGCTGTTCTCCGCCATGGGCCAGGCCAAACTCATCGGACTCTACTACGACCTGTTCCGCGAGTACCACATCCACGTAGGCCAGGTGCTGACGATGAAGGAGAACTTCGAGCCCGGCGAGCAGTACCGCGCGTGCTGCCCATCGTCAACGAGAACGACACCGTCTCAGTCACCGAGCTGATGTTCACCGACAACGACGAGCTCTCGGGGCTCATCGCCCAGATGATGCAGGCCGACACGCTCATCCTCCTCAGCAACATCGACGGCATCTTCACCGGCAACCCCGCCGACCCCCAGTCGCAACTCGTCAAGGAGGTGCTGCCCGGCACCGACCTCTCCGACTACATCCAGACCGAGAAGAGCTCGGCCGGTCGCGGCGGCATGCAGTCTAAGTACGCCACAGCCGTCCGCGTCCAGCAGGCAGGCATCCGCGTCATCATTGCCAACGGCAAGCGCGACAACATCCTCATCGACCTGTTGCAAAACAAACAGAACGTACCCCATACAGAATTCATACCCAACAATGGAACTAATTGATACATTCAAGCGAGTAAAGTCAGCGAGCAAGAGCCTTGCCCTATTGACTGACCAGCAGCGTAACGAGATGCTGCTGGCTGTGGCCGACGCCATCATCGACCAGCAGGACCGCATCCTAGCCGCCAACGCTGCAGACTTGGCCAAGATGGATCCGAAGAATCCGCTCTACGACCGTCTGCAACTGACCGAGAAACGACTGGCCGACATCGCCGGCGACATGCGCAACGTGGCAAGCCTGCCATCGCCATTAGGACACGTCACCAAGGAGAAGACGCTGCCCAACGGACTGCGCCTGCACCGTGTCAGCGTGCCCTTCGGCGTCATCGGCATGATTTACGAGGCTCGTCCCAACGTGACCTACGATGTCTTCTCGCTCTGCTTCAAGAGTGGCAACGCCTGTGTGCTGAAGGGCGGAAGCGATGCCGACCAGTCCAACCAAGCATCGGTAGCGCTGATCCATGAGGTGCTGCAGCGCTTTGGTGTCAACCCCGACGTGGTCACCCTGCTGCCTGCCACCCACGAGGCCACTGGCGAAATGCTGAATGCCGTGGGCTACATAGACCTGTGCATACCCCGTGGCGGTCGCCGCCTCATCGACTTCGTCCGCGACACCGCCCGCATCCCCGTCATCGAGACGGGAGCCGGCGTGGTACACACCCGGCGTGGTACACACATACTTCGACAAAGACGGTGACCTGGAGATGGCCCAGAAGATTATCTGCAACGCCAAGACCCGTCGTGTCAGCGTCTGCAATGCCCTCGACACGCTGCTCGTCCACAAGGACCGCGAGGCCGACATCCCCCAACTGCTGGCTCCGATGCAGGGGAAGGTAACATTCTACTATAACGACGAAAGCCTGTACGACACGGAGTTCATGGACTACAAGATGAATGTCGTCACCGTCTCGTCGCTCGACGAGGCACTGGCCCACATCGACCAGCACGGCAGCGGACACAGCGAGGCCATCATCACGCAGAACGAGCAGACCGCCCGCCAGTTCCAACCGCCTGCGTCTATTGGAATGCCCCCACCTCGTTCACCGACGGTGCCCAGTTCGGACTGGGAGCAGAGATTGGCATCAGCACGCAGAAGCTGGGCCCCCGCGGTCCGATGGCCCTGGAAGAAATCACCACCTACAAGTGGATTATCGAGGGCGAAGGACAAGTGAGGAGTTAAGAGTTAAGAGTGAAGAGTTAAGAGTTTTATTATGCATACTTTTATAAACGTAGAAGACCTGGGCCCATTGGACAAAGCCATGGCCGAGGCATTTGAGATTAAGAACGATCGTTTCAAGTATCAGCATCTGGGCAAGAACAAGACCCTGATGATGATATTCTTTAATAATAGTCTGCGCACCCGCCTTTCTACGCAGAAGGCAGCCATGAACCTGGGCATGAACGTCATCGTGCTCGACGTGAATGTGGCGTCATTATGGACGGCGACAAGAGCGAGCACCTGCTGGAGGCCATCCCCGTGATGGGCTGCTACTGCGACATGATTGGCGTACGAAGCTTCGCCGGACTCACCGACCGCGAGTACGACTATGCCGAGACGGTGCTGCACCAATTCATCAAGTACAGCGGCAAGCCCGTCTTCGCCATGGAGACCGCCACCGTACACCCCCTGCAGGCCTTTGCCGACCTCATCACCATCGAGGAGCATAAGACAGTGAAAAAGCCAAAGGTGGTACTCACTTGGGCCCCTCATTGTCGTGCCCTGCCGCAGGCTGTGCCCAACAGTTTTGCCGAGTGGATGAATGCTGCCGAGGATGTGGATCTCGTCATCACACACCCCAAAGGCTATGAGCTCGACCCGAAGTTTGTGGGCAATGCCCGTGTGGAGTATGACCAGAAGAAAGCCTTCGAGGGGGCCGACTTCATCTATGCCAAGAACTGGTCGAACCCCGGCGTCACCAATCCTGCCGACTATGGCAAGATAACCTGCGAGGACCGTTCGTGGACTGTAGATACCGAGCACATGTCGTGGACCAACAACGGTAAGTTCATGCACTGTCTGCCCGTACGCCGCAACCTCATCGTGACCGACGACGTCATCGAGAGCCCGAACAGCATCGTTATCCCCGAGGCTGCCAACCGCGAGATTTCATGCTCCGTCGTCATCAAGCGCATGCTGGAGGCCATGTAACCTCCCGATTACAACAATAACCAAATACCTATCACGATGATGAAGATTCACAAACCAAAGAGTAAAAACAAGCATATTCTCACCAAGGATGGCGTCAACTATCTGTTGCCGTTCATCCTTGTTACCACGTGTTTTGCCCTGTGGGGCTTTGCCAACGACATCACCAATCCGATGGTGAAGGCTTTCTCCAAGATTTTCCGCATGAGCGTCACCGATGGGGCCTTGGTACAGGTAGCCTTCTACGGCGGCTACTTCGCCATGGCCTTCCCCGCCGCGATGTTCATCCGCAAATACAGCTACAAGGCTGGTGTGCTCATGGGATTAGGACTGTACGCCTTCGGTGCCTTCCTGTTCCTGCCTGCCTCATGGACAGGCATGTACTATCCCTTCCTGGCAGCCTACTTTATCCTGACCTGCGGATTGTCGTTCCTGGAGACCTCGTGCAACCCCTACATCCTGTCCATGGGTGGTGAGGATACGGCCACACGCCGTCTGAACCTGGCACAATGTTTCAATCCCATGGGGTCGTTGTGCGGTATGTTTGTCGCCATGAACTTCATCCAGGCGAAGTTGCATCCTGCCTCCACGGAGCAGCGCGCCCTGCTGAGCGACGAGGAGTTCGCTGCCGTCCGCGATGCCGACCTCAGCGTGCTTATCACACCTTATTTAATTATAGGTGCTGTCATTGCCCTGATGTTCATCATCATCTGGCGCGCCAACATGCCCCACAATGCCGATAAGAATCACGACGTACACCCGCTGACCACGCTGAAGCGCATCCTGCGCATCGACTATTACCGCGAGGGGGTCATTGCCCAGTTCTTCTATGTCGGTGTACAGATCATGTGCTGGACCTTCATCATCCAGTATGGCACACGAGTTTTTATGGAGGAAGGAATGGCTGAGCGCGATGCCGAGGTGCTGTCGCAGCAGTATAACATCCTGGCGATGATCATCTTTGTCTGCAGCCGCTTCATCTGCACGCTGTTCCTGAAATATGTCAACGCCGGAGCCCTATTGGGTACGCTGGCAACCCTCGGAGTCCTACTGACGCTGGGTGTTATCTTTATCGACGGACGCCCGGGACTATATTGTCTGGTTGCCATCTCAGGCTGTATGTCGCTGATGTTCCCCACCATTTACGGCATCGCACTACAGGGATTGGGTGACGATGCGAAGTTCGGTGCAGCTGGTCTCATCATGGCCATTCTGGGAGGCTCCGTACTTCCCCCGTTGCAGGCCAACATCATCGACCAGCATACCGTCTTCAACATGCCTGCTGTCAATATCTCGTTTGTATTGCCGCTGATTTGCTTTGTCGTCATCATCATCTATGGCTATCGCACTTACCAGCGGACGAAGATGATTTAAGGGAAAAGGCATTACTGTATTTCGCCGTTCTCGACATGGAAAATTCTGTAGTCGAGCGTGCTACCAGTTAGTATTTGGTCCAAATGGTCGCGGTTGGTATCCGTAATGAATATCTGACCGAAACTGTCGCTGGACACCAGGCGCACAATCTGCTCCACACGCTGGGCATCGAGTTTGTCGAAGATGTCGTCGAGCAGCAGCAGGGGTGTCGTCTGTGAGGCTGTGCGTCTCAGAAAGTCAAACTGTGCCAGCTTCAAAGCAATGACAAAGGTCTTGTTCTGTCCCTGTGAACCTTCGCGCTTCATGGGATGCCCATCCAGGGTAAACTCCAGGTCGTCGCGATGGACACCGTGCAGCGAGTAGCCCACAGCCAAGTCTTTGTGCCGGTCGCGCCGGATAACGTCCAGCAGCAAACCACGCTGGCAGTGGGAGACGTATTGCAGTCCTACCTGCTCCTGATGACCGGATATGTGCTGGTAGTACTCCTGAAAGACTGGCGTCAACTCATCCACAAAAGCCGTTCGCTTACGGAACAGCTGCTCGCCAGCCTCAGCCATCTGTTCCTCCCAGAGTTGCATGAGCGTTTCATCGGGGGTGAATCCGGATGTGCTGGATTCGGCCTGCCGAAGCAGACTGTTGCGCTGTTGTAAGGCATTGTTGTACCTCGACAGGGCATCGATATAGGAGCGGTCATACTGTGCGATGACCATGTCCATCAAGCGGCGTCGTTCCTCGCTCATACCTTCTATCAATAGGGTATCAGCAGGTGACACAACGACCAAGGGTATGAGTCCGATATGCTCCGACAAACGTTTGTATTCCTTCTTGTTGCGCTTGAAGTGCTTCTTCTGTCCACGCTTCATGCCACAGGAAACGACGAGCGTAGCCTCCTCACTCCCGTCTCCTTGCTCTTCCACATACTCTCCCTCCAACATACAGAAAGGCTCGTCGTGTCGGATGACCTGCGAGTCGATGGGGTTGTTGGCCGAACGGCAGAAGGACAAATAGTAGACGGCATCCAGGACATTGGTCTTGCCCATACCGTTGCGCCCGATGAAACAATTCATCTTGGGCGACAGCTCCAATTGGGCCTCGCCAATGTTCTTATAGTTCAGTATGGATAGACGTTTCAGTATCATTTGCGCTACAAAGGTAGTGAAAAATAAAAGAATAAAAGAATAAAAGGATGAAAGAATCAAAAATATTTCGTAACTTTGCAGTCGAAATGGACAGCAACCGTTTGATAAATATCATATTAGCGCTGGCAGCACTGGCTTTGACCGTGCTCTGCGCATGGAGTATAGCATCATGACCGACATCGCAACGCCACAGAACCACCGAATCGTTATCCGCGTCAGCGCCGGCAGTTTGTCGTTCTCGAAAGTAACGGCAGAGGGCGTGACCTACGAGCCCTATGCGCTGAATAGCAGCATAGCCATCGCCGCCAACCTGCGCGAGGCTCTGCGCACCATCCCCATGCTACGGCAGGAGACAGACCGCACACTAGTGATGGTTGACTCGCCAACACTCCTAGTGCCGCTCAACCAGTTTCCCGACAACCAAACGGAGCAGGAAGAACTGTACCGTCACGCCTTCAGTCAGACAGAACAGAAAGCAGTATTGTACACGGTACTGACCGACTTGAACAGCGTGGCACTCTTCAGTCTGCCTAAGGATCTGCTCACCGTCTGCAACGACGCCTTCAAGGGTGTCAGCTTCATGCCCGCCGTGGCTCCTGTCTGGCATCACCTGCACCAGCGCAGCTATACCGGTCAGCGTCAGAAGCTCTACGGCTACTTCCATGAGCGCCGACTGGAAATCTTCTCCTTCGGGCAGAACCGTTTCCGCTTCTGCAACACATTCACGGCCAACAATCCCAACGATGCACTGTACTACCTGCTGTCCGTCTGGAAGCAGTTGGCCATGACTCCTGAGCACGATGAGCTTCACTTGGTGGGCGACCTGCCGGAACGCGAGTCACTCATGGCCGAAGCGCAGAAGTTCGTCAAGCGCGTCTTCTTCATCAACCCCTCGGGTGAGTTCAACCGTGCCCTGGTGACTCAGATAGCAGAAATGCCTTACGACCTGATGGTATTGTTCGTAAAAGGCAACGCAAGCAGAAAACTATAACAAGCCCATCATCCAAGACCGTTACAATAATATAGTTAAAGGAGAAGTGAGAATTATTACCGGTAAATACAAAGGTCGTCATTTTGACATTCCGCGCTCGTTCAAGGCACGGCCTACGACCGACTTTGCCAAAGAGAACATCTTCAACGTACTCATCCAGTACGTCGACTTTGACGAAGCCACCGCCCTAGATCTCTTCTCCGGTACGGGTAGCATCACCCTTGAGCTTCTGTCCAGAGGATGCCAGCAGGTTGTCAGCGTCGAACTGGACCGCGACCACCACCGCTTCATCTGCGACTGTCTCGCAAAACTTGACGGGCACAATGCCTGTTTACCCCTTCGCGGCGATGTATTCCGCTTTATAAAGGGCTGTAAGCAGCAGTTCGACTTCATCTTTGCCGACCCCCCATACGCACTGAAGGAGCTTTCAACCCTTCCCGACCTCATCTTCGACAAGCAGTTGCTGAAGCCCGACGGGCTCTTCGTTTTGGAACACGGCAAGGACAACGATTTCGCACAACATCCCCACTTCGTAGAGCACCGCCAGTACGGCAGTGTCAACTTCTCATTGTTCCGCTAAACCATTACCTTACAGCAGAGGCGAAACAAGACGGGCGAAGGATTCCAACAGACGTTTGAAGAAATTGGGGTGCAAGCGACGGGGCAGTTGTGACAGAGGAATGCTCTGCGACTGGTCGTCAAGGATAATCTTCTTCAGGCGAAGAGCCGTACTTTCATCATAGATAAAGACGTTGGCCTCAAAGTTATTCTCAAAGGAGCGAAAGTCAACGTTGGTAGAACCACAGGTGCTCAAGGAGTCGTCGGCAACCATTACTTTTGAGTGGAGGAAACCCGTCTTGTAAAGATACACCTTTGCCCCAGCCTCATGCAGTTCACGAAGATAGGAGCGCGATGCCCAGTCAGTAAAACGTGCATCAGAGCGTAGCGGACAAAGGATGCGCACGTCGACACCAGCCACAGCCGCCGTCTTCAGGGCAAACAGCACAGGTTCATTGGGCAGAAAATAGGGCGTCTCCAAATAGATATACCGCCGGGCGGCCAGGATGATGCGAACGTATCCCTGCATAATCTCAGGATACTGTGCAAGAGGTCCGCTGGTGACAATTTGCGCCAAAGGAACCTGACCGGTATGAGCAGAAACTGGCGGATAGTACTTGCGGTCGGTAATGAGGGTACGGTCGACGAAATACCAATCAATCAGGAACGTGCGCTGCAGGGCATAGACGATGCCTCCTGTAAGGCGCAGCATCGTGTCGCGCCAAGGCTGAGCCCCCGTTCCCTGCACATAGCGACGGGCAATGTTCATACCACCGATATAACCCACCTGTCCGTCAATGACAATTAGCTTGCGGTGGTTGCGGCAGTTGGCTTTGCTGGTAAACGACGGGAAGCGAACGGGCAGATAAGGAACGATCTCGATTCCGCTCTCGCGCATTCGCTCAAAGAAGTTATGATGGACCTTCCAGCAACCCACGTCATCATAGATGACACGTACCAGGACACCACTTCGAGCACGGTCTGCCAAGGCATCCGCTATCAGTAAACCCAAGGCATCGTCCTCGAAGATATACATATCAATATGAATATGATGACGTGCCTGAGCAATGTCCTTCAGCAGTTCAGGGAAGAAGGCGTAGCCATCGGTCATGATATCAATCTTTCCTGCCTTAAAAGGCAATGACATATTCTGGTTGACAAAGAGGTCGACCAACTGCTTATAACGCTCAGGGACATGCAGGTCGGGCTGCTCGACGAAGCTCAGCATGGAACGCTTGGACAATTCGTCGACAGAGCGCTGGCTGATGAGTCGCTCGCGGCGGTGGTTCACACCAAAGAACAGATAGAACACCACTCCCACGACCGGAATAAAGAGAATCACCAGTGCCCACGCCATCGTCTTGGCAGGCTGGCGATTGTCCATCACGACGTGAATAACCATGGCGGCTATCAGAATCCACGTCAGTGTCATTCCTATGATATAGAGCAGGTGCATATCGGTTATTGGTCTTTTGCTATTGACTGTCAAACGACGACGTCGGAGCCTCGTTGACGGGCCAGAGCATTCCGCAGCTCTTGAGTGTCCTTAAAGGCGTCCATCAGTTCTTTTATCCTGTCGCGGTCACTGCCGACGGTCTTCAACTCACGCTGGATGTCCTTCAGGCGCTGATTGACGATGTCCATACGGAAGTCGAGTATGAGATGCTGGATGCGCTGACGCAGGCTACTGCCGCTGCTCTTCAGTTCAAAGCTGCGACTAAGCTGGTGGTTATCAATGGCCAGCCGTGCAGCCAACTGGCTCATGGCGGGGTCAGGATGCTGCATGAAATACTGGTCGGACTTGAACCCCGGGTCGCCAGAATGCTCCACGGCCTCATGCAGGATGCGGTTGTAGCGTTCGTCGCTGAACGACAGACCGTCGCTGCCCAGGTCGTAATCCACATACTGTGCCACATTGAGGCTGACAGTACCGCCGTCCTCCGTCTCCAAATTCTCGAAGATGACTTCGTCGCCGTGGCGGATGACATTCTGTATCAACAGGCGTTCCACTTCCGTAGACTGCTCCAGAGCCGTATGCAATCCCATCGGTTCTATGGCAGGGCGAGCTGACGGAGTGTCCGCAGCCTCCCTACCCTGCTCGCGGTCGCGTTCTTTCTGGCGGTCTTCCTTATCCTTGGCGATGTAATTGTTGACGGTGGTCACGAGAGCATCCTCTCGGACATTGAAGCGATGGGCACACTCAGAAAGATAGGTGTTGCGCTTCAGCGGATCGGGAATGACCGAGACACTCTTCAGAATGCTGCCGATAGCCTCCGAACGCTTCTGCGGGTCAGTAACGTTCTTCAGCAACAGCTCGGTCTTGAACTGGATGAAGTCCGTCTGGTGCTGCTCAATATAGTCCTTGAACTGCTGGGCGGTATGCTTGCGGGCAAAGGAGTCGGGGTCGTCGCCGTCGGGGAGCAGCAGCACCTTGATGTTCATACCTTCCTGCAGCAACATGTCTGTACCACGCATGGCAGCATGGATGCCGGCCTCATCGCCGTCATAAAGCAGCACAATGTTCTGCGTGAAACGGTGCAGTAACTTAATCTGATGGACAGACAGTGCGGTACCGGAGTTGGCCACAACGTTCTCCAAGCCACACTGGTGCATGGCAATGACGTCGGTATAACCCTCAACCATATAGACGCAGTCTTCCTTGACGATGGCTTTCTTCGCCTGATAGATGCCGTAGAGCTCGCGTTCCTTATGATATATCACAGAGTCGGGCGAGTTGACATACTTCTGCTGCACGCCTTTCGTAGCTGCATCGAGTTTACGACCACCGAAGGCTACAACCTTGCCACTCACGTTCAGCCACGGGAAGATAGCTCGACCTGCAAAGCGGTCAATTAGTTGGGTATTGGAGGAAGGTTGCTGGGTGTTTGCCTCGCGAACATAGCAAAGTCCTGTCTTGACGAGGAATTCGTCCTTGTAACCCTTGCGTCGTGCCTCGTTAGCCATGGCGTCGCGCTTGGTGAGGGCAAAGCCCAACATAAACTTCTCAATGATGTCGTCGCGAATGCCACGACTGCGGAAATATTGCTTTCCAATAGCCTGGCCATCGACGTCGTTCTTCAAGATCTCATGGAAGTACTGACAAGCCCACTCGTTGACGATGAACATCGACTCACGTTCGGTCTGTTGTTGTTTCTCTTCCGCCGTCAGTTCGCGTTCCTCTATTTCTATGTTGTACTTCTTGGCCAGCCAGCGCAACGCCTCAGGATAGGTAATCTGCTCGTGCTTCATGAGGAAATTGACGGCATTGCCACCTTCACCGCAGGAGAAGCACTTGCAAATCTGACGAGCCGGCGACACCATAAACGACGGTGTCGTGTCGTCATGGAACGGGCACAGGCCCTTGTAGTTGACACCCGACTTGCGCAGATTGACAAATTCACCCACCACATCAACGATGTTAGTGGCTTCCATAATCTTGTCAACTGTCGCGCGGTCTATCATAATTATAGAGGTGAGAAGCTAGAGAAAGGTTATTGTTGCTGATGGGTGACGGCGGCACGCATCTCCTTCAGCAGGTCACTGGCAAAGATGAAGTCGGTAAGCCGTTGGTTGGTAGAGTGCATGATCTCGCTGCTGACACCTTGCCACTCCTTGTGCCCTTGGTAGATAAAGATGATGTTCTCACCAATACCCATCACGGAGTTCATATCGTGAGTATTAATGATGGTCGTCATGTTGAACTCCTGTGTAATGGAGTGCAGCAGATCATCGATAACCAGCGAGGTCTTGGGATCCAGACCGCTGTTCGGCTCATCGCAGAACAGATACTTGGGATTAAGGGCAATGGCACGGGCGATGGCCACACGTTTCTGCATACCACCGCTGATTTCGCCTGGATATTTCTCCTCAGCGCCCACCAGGTTGACACGGTCCAGACAGTCCATAGCCCGCTTGGTGCGCTCGCGGAGTGTCATCGACGAGAACATATCGAGCGGGAACATGACGTTTTCCAGTACCGTTAATGAGTCAAAGAGTGCTGCCGACTGGAAAATCATACCCATCTCACGACGCATGAGCACCTTTTCCTGTTTGGACATCTTCACGAAGTCACGACCGTCGTAGAGTATCTGGCCGCTGGTTGGTTCGAAGAGTCCTACAAGGTTCTTCATGAGCACGGTCTTACCCGAGCCGGACTGTCCAATGATGAGGTTGGTCTTGCCGTCCTCGAACATGGTGCTAATATTCTTTAGCACCTGGACACCGTCGAATTCCTTATATAGATTCTGTACCTCTATCATGACAGTAGTTGTGTTAGGAATACATCAGAGAAAAGGATGAGCGTACTAGAGCACACCACGGCATCGGTCGATGCCTTGCCGACATTCACGGAACCGCCCTCAACGGTATAGCCGAAGTAGGACGGGACAGCGGTAATGATAAAGGCAAAGAACTGGCTCTTGATGATGCTCATCCACATGAACCAGGGCACGAAGTTGTGCTGCAAGCCCAGCGTCAGGTCGTCGGGTACGATGATATGAGCAATGAAAGCGGTGCCGTATGCACCAATAATACCCATCGCCGACGAGAAGATGACGAGGAAGGGCATGATAGTCAGCATACCAAGAATTTTGGGCAGTATCAGATAGCAGGCAGAGTTGACGCCCATAATGTCCAAAGCATCAATCTGCTGGGTAACACGCATCGTACCTATCTCGGAAGCAATGTTCGAGCCCACCTTTCCGGCAAGAATCAGACACATGATACTGCTGGAGAATTCCAGAAGCATGATTTCTCGTGTGGTATAGCCTGCCACCCAACGAGGCATCCATGGCGATTCGATGTTCACCTTCATCTGAATGCAGATAACGGCACCGATAAAGAATGAGATCAGCAGTACGATTCCGATGGAGTTGACACCCAACTGAGCCATCTCCTTGACATACTGTTTCCAGAACATACGAAACCGCTCCGGGATAGAGAATGTACGTCCCATGAGCAGCATAAACTTGCCGAACGTTGTTAGGGCATTGAAAAATAGTCTAATCATTGTTGTTGCTGTCTTTCCTCCTCTAATTCCTTACGTCGCTTGGCCTCGGCCAGTTCCTCGAAGTTTTTCTTCTGCAGCACGAAATTGGAACCGAGGTATTTCTCCTTCACGATGGGGTTCACGGCCAACTCCTCCGGCGAGCCCTTGAACAGAATGCGTCCCTCGAAGAGCAGGTAGGCGCGGTCGGTAATGTTCAGCGTCTCATGCACGTTATGGTCGGTAATCAGGATGCCGATATTACGGTATTTCAGTTGCCATACTATCTGCTGGATATCCTCCACGGCAATGGGGTCGACACCGGCAAAGGGCTCGTCGAGCATAATGAACTTCGGCTCGATGGCCAGACAGCGGGCAATCTCCGTACGGCGACGCTCACCACCGGAAAGTTGGTCGCCCTTGTTCTTACGAACCTTGCCCAAACGAAACTCCTTGATCAGGCTCTCCAGTTTCTCCAACTGGTATTCACGAGGCCTGCCAGTCATCTCCAGCACGCTGAGGATATTGTCTTCCACAGACATCTTGCGGAACACGCTGGCCTCCTGAGCCAGATAGCCGATACCGGCACGAGCACGCTTGTAGACAGGATATTCCGTCACGTCCTCGTCACCGAGATAGATATGACCGCCATTCGGTACGATCAGTCCTGTTGTCATATAGAATGATGTCGTCTTACCGGCACCATTAGGTCCCAGCAGACCCACTATCTCGCCTTGTTTGACGTCAAAACTCACGTCGTTCACCACGGTACGCTTACCATACCGTTTGACAAGTCCTTCCGTACGCAGCACCAGCTGCTCCTGTTTTCCATTCTCCATAATCGGGTGCAAAGATACAAAGAAGACTGCAAAAAGCCAAATTTATTTGCGCTTTTTTGATGACAAAACGCGGCCTCTATCAGTCCTTAGTATATAATGCGCATGATGAAAAAGTTATTCCTTACATGGATGTCTGCCGTTGCTCTCTGTAGCACGGCTCAGACTTACGAGACCCAGTATGAGCGACCGGTGAGCGACCTGATGACGGACGTGCAACGGCAGTTTAACGTTCGTTTCAAATATAATGTCGACACCGTTGGCAAACGATTGCCCTATGCCGACTTCCGCGTCCGGCCCTACTCCATCGAGCAGACGCTGGACAACATCTGCAAGTACTTCGACTGGAACTGGTGGAAGCAGTCGGGCAATGTCTATAAGATTAAGCCCTACGAATATCCCCGTCGCCACGAGGCTGAAGGCAGACAGATGCTAGACTGGTTGTCGTCCCTCTATAGTAACAAGGTTGAATGGGAGGCTCGTCGCGACTCGTTACGGAAGGAGGTGCGCCAACGCCTGGAATTGGACGCGTTTCTCGACTCCTGTACGTTGAAACCACAACTATCAAAGATTCGCAAGCACGATGGCTACACCACGCAGAACATCTGCATCGAACTGACTCCCGGCCAACACCTCTTCGGCACTATCTATGCTTCCTTGAAGAAAGGAAAGCACGCGTTGATAGTATGCCCTGACGGCCACTGGCCTTATCGTTATCGTAAGGACGAGCAGCAGCGGTTGGGGACCCTGGCCCGCATGGGTGCCGTTTGTGTAGACTTCGACCTCTACGGCTGGGGCGAGAGCGAGAAGGAGGTGGGTGCCGAGGCGCACCATACCAGTCGGGCTCATGTCTATCAGGCTGCCTGCGGCTACGTGCTGCTGAACTACATGCTCAAGACCCGCAAGGACATTGACCACAGCCGCATCGGTGTTTGTGGCGGCAGCGGCGGAGGCACGCATACTGTTCTGCTTTCGCTGCTTGACGAACGCGTGACGGCATCGGCTCCCGTGGTTCACCTGGCATCGCACTTCGACGGCGGTTGTCCGTGTGAGAGCGGCAAACCCGTACAACTATCGGCCGGAGGCACCTGCGAACCGGAACTGGCAGCCGTCATAGCTCCCAAGCCCATGCTTATCGTGAGCGACGGCGGCGACTGGACATCATCCGTTCCCACGCTGGAATTCCCTTATCTGCAGCGCATCTACGGATTTTATGGTGCGCAGGACAAGGTGCGCAACGTGCATCTTGAGAAGGAGCGCCACGACTTCGGCAAGAACAAGCGGCAGGCCGTCTACGACTTCTTCATCGACGTCTTCGGACTGGACCGCACCATGCTGGACGAGAGCATGATCGAGATAGAACCCGACGCCGCTCTCAAATTCCTCTACAAATAGTCCCCCTTACTCCTCACCTCTAAAAATATGAAACGCATACTCATCGTCCTCACCATCCTCTTTTCCGTTAGCTGCGGCTCGTTTGCAGCACGTTATCGGTTGTGGTATGACCGTCCTGCTATGACGTGGACACAGGCATTACCCATCGGCAATGGCATCATGGGTGGCATGGTGTTTGGCACACCTGCCGTAGAGCGCATCCAACTGAATGAGGAAACGCTCTGGGCCGGACAACCTAACAATGTCATCAACCCCTCGGCGAAAGCCAATCTGCCCAAGGTACGCCAGCTCATCTTCGAAGGCAAGTACAAGGAAGCACAGAAGTTGGCCGATGACAAGGTGATGCCTCATTCTGCAGGCAAGAATATGGGTATGCCTTATCAGCCTTTCGGCGACGTCTACATTTCCATGCCCGGCCACGCCGACTATAGTGACTACGAGCGCTGGCTGGACCTAGACAGCGCCAAGGTGGTGAGCCGCTATGTCTCCAATGGCGTCGAGTACCGCCGCGAGGTAACGGCGCCCATGGGACCGATTCCCGTCGTCACCGTTCACCTAACAGCAAACCGACAAGGAATGCTGACCTTCACCGCCCACATGACATCACCCCACGAGAACGTACTTATCGGTACCGACACCAACGCCACCTTATATAATAATGTGTCCGACGGTTCCCCCGTCGGAGACGCCTATCTCCACGGTGTTTCTTCCAAGCACGAGGGTCTGAAGGGCAAGGTTCGCTTTATGGGGCGCATGGCCGTTGAGACCAACGGCGGGACAGTAACCTGCTCGAATGGTGTCATCAGCGTGACTGGGGCCGACGAGGCGGTGGTGTTCGTTGCCATCGGCACGAACGTCAAGAATTACAAGGACATCACCGGCGACGAGGTTGCACAGGCCAAGGAACGCTTGGAAGCAGCCCGCAACTGGGGATACGGTCGTCTGCAGACCGTCCATACCAATGTCTATACGGAATACTACAACCGCGTCAAGTTGGACTTGGGCGAAGACCACTACCCTCGCCTGTCGATGGACAAGCGCATCAAGCAGTTCAGCGCCACCACTCCCAAGAGCGCTCCTACTCCCGACGGTTCTCCGTCAAGCCTCCCCGACAACCACCTCGTAGCCACCTACTTCCAGTTCGGACGCTATCTCCTCATCTCGTCGTCACAGCCCGACAACATGAACCCCGCCAACCTGCAGGGCATCTGGAACGACAAGATGTTTCCCTCGTGGGACTCGAAATACACGACGAACATCAATCTGGAGATGAACTACTGGCCGGCAGAGGTGACGAACCTCTCGGAACTGAACGAGCCGCTGTTCAAACTCATCCGTGAAGTAAGCGAACAAGGCAGGCAGACGGCCCGCGACATGTATGGTGCCGACGGATGGGTGCTGCATCACAACACGGACCAATGGCGCATCACCGGTCCTGTAGACCATGCCCAGACGGGATTGTGGCCGATGGGCGGTGCATGGCTATGTCGCCACTTGTGGGAACATTATCTTTATACGCGCGATGAAGCCTTCCTTCGTCAATACTACCCTATCATGCTGGGCGCTGCCACCTTCTTTACGCAGACCCTGCAGAAACACCCGACCAAAGGCTGGCTGGTAGTCTGTCCGGGAGAGTCGCCAGAGCATGGCGGCAAGGGTCGCGGCACAGCGCTGGATGCCGGTGTAACGATGGACAACCAACTGGTGCGTGAACTCTATACCAACGTCCTCGAGGCTGCTAAGATTCTGGGCGACGACAATGCTCAATTGTCAATCATCAAAGCTCAATTGAAAGAGCTTGCTCCCATGCAGATAGGCAGCTGGGGACAGTTGCAGGAATGGCTCGACGACCTCGACGACCCGAAGGACGACCACCGTCACTTCTCGCACCTCTATGGGCTGTTCCCCTCTAACCAGATATCCCCCTCTAAGACACCCGACCTTTGGGAGGCTGCCCGCAAGTCGCTAACGGCCCGTGGTGACGTCTCGACAGGCTGGAGCATGGGCTGGAAAGTATGCTCATGGGCCCGACTGTTAGACGGCGAGCATGCCTACAAGCTCATCAGGGACCAGTTGACGCTGACGGCCGACACCTTCCTGATATTCGGTGCCACGAAGCAACGTGGCGGCACGTATCCCAATATGTTCGACGCCCATCCGCCCTTCCAGATTGACGGCAACTTCGGCTGTACGGCAGGTATCGCCGAGATGCTGATGCAAAGCTACGACGGCTTCATCTACCTGTTGCCTGCCCTTCCTGCTGTATGGAAGGACGGCAGCGTCAAGGGACTGGTGGCCCGCGGCGACTTCGAGATAGACATGAACTGGAAGGACGGCAAGCTGACACAGGCCGTGGTGCGCTCGAACAAGGGCGGCAATTGTCTGCTGCGCAGCAACACGCCACTTAAGGGCAAAGGACTGAAAAAGACAAAAGAAACAAACCTGTACACGCTGTCTACCAAGGCGGGCGTGGCATATACGATTCAAGGACTATGAAGAAACTTATGATGATACTGAGCCTTGCGTTGCTGACGGTGTCGGCACAGGCAGGCAAGCCATGGGACAATGGCAAACTTTGTGTTTCGGATAACCAGCGTTATCTGCAGTTTGAGAACGGACAGCCCTTCTTCTGGCTGGGCGAGACGGGATGGCTGTTGCCGGAACGTCTGGACCGCGCCGAGGCGGAGTGGTATCTGCAGAGCTGCGCCAAGGCGGGCTACAATGTCGTGCAGGTGCAGACCATCGACGGTGTTCCTGCCTATAACATCTACGGACAGATGTCGAACCCTGACGGCTGGAACTTCAATGACATCAACAAGAAGGGTGTCTACGGCTATTGGGACCACATGGACTACATCATCGACCGTGCCGCCGACCACGGCATCTATATCGGCATGGTGTGCATCTGGGGCGGACTGATAAAGGACGGCAAGCTCTCTGTAGAGGATGCCAAGAAATACGGCACGTTCCTCGCTAACCGCTACAAGAACAAGCCCAACATCATCTGGTTTATGGGCGGCGACATTCAGGGCGACATCAAGCCTGAGGTCTGGGAGGCGCTGGCCACCACCATCAAGAGCATCGACAAGAACCATATCATGACCTACCACCCCCGTGGTCGCTATACGTCTGCCCGCTGGTGGAGCAAGGCCAAGTGGCTCGATTTTCACACCTTCCAGAGCGGACACCGTCGCTATGGACAGCGCATGGGTAATGCCGACTACCCCATTCCCGACAATACGGAGGAGGACAACTGGATGTATGTGGACTCCACCTGGAAGTACAATCCCATCAAGCCCGTGCTCGATGCAGAGCCCAGCTATGAGGATATTCCCATTGGTCTGCACGACCCCAACGAGGGTCGCTGGCAGGACTATGACGTGCGCCGCTATGCCTACTGGAGCGTCTTTGCCGGAAGCTGCGGACACACCTACGGCCACAACGCCATCATGCAGATGCTGAAGCCCGGCTATCCCACCTCGTACGGCGATGCCGGCGACGTGAAGACCTGGTATCAGGCCCTGCACGACCCTGGGTTCTCGCAGATGCAGTACCTGAAGTGCCTCATCCTGTCGTTCCCCTACTTCGAACGTGTGGCTGACCAGAGCATCATTCACGACAACGGTGTACAGTACAACCGACTCATTGCCACACGAGGCAACGACTACCTGTTGGTGTACAACTACAACGGCAACAGCATGAAGGTTGACCTGACGAAGATCAGCGGCTCCAAGAAGAACGTCTGGTGGATGACGGCCGCTACAGGTAAGCTGAAGTACCTCGGCGAATTTGACTCCAAGGTGCTCACCTTCCGCTATCACCCCCAGTCGGCCCGCATCGAGGACGGTGTCCTCATCGCCATCGACACCGCTAAGGACTATCTGAAGAAGGACCAGACGAATCTCTCGCCCGACGGCTACAAGGCCAAAGCCCGCGACCTGAACGAGTAACGAAATTCGCAACCATAACAAACGAAGCGAAGAATTAACACTATGTCTGACATAAAGATTAAGTTCAGCGTGCATCAGAATCCGCTGAAAGACGAGCAGGGACGGACGACGTATCAGGTGCGGCAGGATACGCATGGAACGGTAACGACCAAGATGCTGGAGGAAGAACTGGCCCTGCATGGTTTGCAGAACAACTTCACGCTCGACGGAGCCGTGGAATGGCTTAAGAAAGTGATGGTATCGCACATGAACTTCAACCGTCGTATACACGTGGAGGGCCTGGGAATGTTCTCGCTGAGCATTGGTCTGAAACCCGTCGTCGACGAGGACGGCACCGTACACAAGCGCATCGTTACCGACCCCAACGACATTACGGGCAACGAGGTGGAGGTGACGGGCATTAACTTCGTGCCCGACAAGGAATTCCTGGACTATGCCAAGCAGCAACTCTTGTACTTCGAGAACTCTGCTCCGCGCGGTTTCGTGGGACATTCGGAATGGCACGAGGACGAAAAACTGAGACAGGAAGTTATCGGATATCTTACAGAGCACAAGTATCTTACATGTCCCCTCTTCATGAAGTTGTGGCACGTTACGCGCTACAAAGCAGAGCAGCTATTAGCACAACTCTGCGAAGGAGAGGACGCCATCCTGGTGCGCCAGAAGCAAGCAAACACGATTTTCTATTATCTGAAGTAGGACTCACCGACAGTATCAAGAGATCTCACCAACTACGAAGTGGCACTTAAGCAATCGCAAAGTGCCACTATTACTATCTTCCGACTATAGTCAGCAAACCTTCCGACTATAGTCAGCACAACTTCTGACTATAGTCGGAAGAATGGCAAGATTACTTCTTAAGGAGGCGGATGTTGCTTTTCAAGGAGACTTTGCTTACTAATCAGCCTTGACGGGAAGGCTGTTCTTTGGGGGCCTGCGAGGACAAAAACGGCTGCCGTCCGTCTTTATGTTAGTAAAGAAGAACCGATGAAAAAACTACTGACAATCATGTGTCTTGCGCTACTGCCGATGCTGGTGGCAGGCAAGCAGAAAGCAAGAGTTGCGGACGTCAGCCTCTCGTGGCTGAGAGTAGAGAATATGGACTGTCCTCTGGGCATTGATACCGACACGCCTCGGTTCTCGTGGCTCATCAGAAGCGAGAAGCAGAACGTGCGCCAGACGGCCTACCAGATCATCGTCTCTACCGACAAGGGCGAGATGTGGAACTCCGGCAAGGTGGACTCGGACCAGCAGTTGTGGGTGCGCTACGGCGGACAGCCGCTGAAGAGTGCCACGCAATGCACGTGGAAAGTGAAGGTCTGGACGACGGCCGGCGAGAGTGCGTGGAGCGAGGAGGAGCGCTTCGGCATCGGCCTGCTGAAGGAGAGCCACTGGACAGGGCGCTGGATTGGTCTGGAGCGGCTGATGCCCGGCGAGGAGCGAGGACTGCACACCCGACTGGCAGCCCGCTACGTCCGAAAGGAGTTCGAGCTGGACAAGCCCGTCAAGCGCGCCATCGCCTATGTGGCCGGCATCGGACTGCATGAGTTGCATGTCAATGGAGTCTGTTACAATGCCAACGTCCTGATGCCCATGCCTACGGACTACCGCAAGACGGTGCTCTACAACACCTACGACATCACGGGAGGACTGAAGGAAAAGAACTGCATCGGACTGGTGCTGGGCAACGGCCGGCTGTTCCCCATGCGCCAGAACAAGCCCTACAAGGCACCGGTCTTCGGACTGCCGAAGTGTCGCATCAACATCCTCATCGAGTTTACCGACGGCACCACCAAGCGTATCTCAACTGACGAAAAATGGAAGATAACGGCCAATGGCCCTATCCGCTCGAACAACGAATACGACGGTGAGGAGTATGATGCCCGTAAGGAACTGACGGGTTGGGACAAGCCAGGCTACGACGACCATACCTGGCTACAGGCCGAGCGTACCGCCATACCGCTGGGCACCCTTCGGGCGCAGATGGCGCCGGGCATGGTGATAGATCCCCAGACACAACAGCCGCTGGTGGTCAGCCAGAAGCAGAATGCCCAAGGCAAGCAGGTTGTCATCTACGACTTCCACCAGAATATGGCGGGATGGATAGGCTTTACACCCACAGGCCATGCCGGCGACACCATCCGCGTAAAGTATGCCGAGAAGCTCAACGCCGACGGCACGCTGTACCTCGACAACTTCCGCGACGCCCGCTCGGAGGACATCTACGTCTGCGGTACTGTGCCCGCTGGTTCGGCCAGCGGGATTGCCGAATGGCACCCCACCTTCAGCTATCACGGTTTCCGCTACGCTCAGGTGACGGGACCGGCCAAGGACCTGCGTGCCTATACCGTCAGCGACGATATGGCAACGACGGGAACTTTCGAGTGCTCGGATGCCACGCTGAACCAGGTGATGAAGAATGCCTGGTGGGGCATCTATTCTAATTATAAAGGTATGCCCGTCGACTGTCCGCAGCGCAACGAGCGTCAGCCGTGGCTGGGCGACCGCACCATGGGCTCGCTGGGCGAGAGCTTCGTCTTCAACAACGAGCGGCTGTACACCAAGTGGATGCGAGACATCTGTGAGTCACAGCGCGAGGACGGTGTCTTCTGCGACGTGGCTCCCGCCTACTGGAACTACTACAACGACGACGTGACATGGCCTGCCGCCCTACCCTTCGGTTGCGACATGCTGTATCGGCAGTACGGCAACCGCGAAGCCATCGACAAGTCGTATCCGTATATCAAGCGCTGGCTGCAACACCTGATGGCTGACTATCTGAAGGACGGCATCATCACCAAAGACACCTATGGCGACTGGTGCGTGCCGCCCGAGAAGCTGGAGCTGATCCATTCGCAGGACCCGGCCCGCAAAACGGACGGCAGCCTCATCTCGACGGCCTACGTCATCCGCGTCCTGCAACTGCTGGAGCAATGGGGATGCGAGGCCGACACCTGGAAACCTATTCGTCTGAAACTCACCGATAGCTTCAACCGCCACTTCCTGACCGTCAAGGAAGGAACGTCACCGCGGCCGGGGCATCCATTGTACCCCGACTCCGTCTTCTACGGCAACAACACCGCGACCGCCAACCTGCTGGCATTGTCGTTCGGCATCGTTCCCGAGAAGTACCGCCAAGAGGTGACGAAGAATGTCGTTGAGAACATCATCGTCAAAAACAATGCCCACGTGCCCTGCGGCGTCATTGGCATCTCCTGGCTGCTGCGCGGCCTCTCAGACAATGGTTTCAGCGACATCGCCTACATGATTGCCACCCAGCACAGCTATCCCTCCTGGGGCTATATGGCCGAGAATGGTGCAACGACCATTTGGGAGCTCTGGAACGGCGACAAGGCCTCTCCCCGCATGAACAGCGGCAACCACGTCATGTTGCTGGGTGACCTGATTACCTGGTGCTACCAGTATCTGGGCGGCATCCGTACTGTGGGCAGCGGTTCTGCCGTTGCCTATAAGCGCTTTATTCTCAAGCCCGACTTCAGCATCCAGGACTGCTCGTTTGCCAACGTCAGCTACCTTTCTCCCTATGGCACGATTATCAGCAACTGGAAAAAGACACTACAGCATGTTGAGTGGGACGTGCAGGTTCCCTGCAACACCACCGCGGTCGTCTGCTTCCCCGACGGCACCACCCAGGAAATCGGTTCCGGCAAATACCACTTCTCCTGCGACATCCCGACGGCTCACCCCGCCATCCTGAAGGACGAGTTCCTGTACGAGAAAGCCTCTTTCCCGCAATGTCACTCGGCCAGCATCGTGGAGACCAAGAAGGGCGACCTCGTCGCCACTTATTTCGGCGGCAAGCATGAGCGCAATCCGGATGTCTGCATCTGGGTGAGCATCAAGAAGAAAGGCAGTAACGAATGGAGTAAGCCCATCCTCGCCGCTGACGGTGTGTTTACATTAGAAACAAAAGAAGCCGAAATCGCAGGCATCAACGCTGAAAGCACTCCTGCTTCTGAAGGCCCCATGCGTAAAGGAACTGCCTCGGACAACCAACGCCGCAAGGCCTGCTGGAACCCCGTCCTCTGTGAAATGCCCAACGGTGAACTCTGGCTGTTCTTCAAGGTGGGTCTGAAGGTATCCGATTGGACAGGATGGCTCTGCAAGTCGAAGGACGGCGGAAAGACCTGGAGCGACAAGGAGCCCCTGCCTAATGGCTTCCTCGGCCCTATCAAGAACAAGCCCGAAATCATCGACGGCCGTCTGCTCTGTCCCTCCAGCACGGAGGATAACGGTTGGAAGTTCCACATGGAAATCTACGACCTGAAGACCAAGCAATGGAAGTACGTCGGTCCCGTTGCCGCCGAGCTGGCCATGCGCTGCGAAAACATGCACGCCGGCAGCGGCTCCACCACCACCACTCCCAACGCTTCTCCGTCGGGCAAGAAGGAAGACATCGAGGCCCCTGATGCCGGAGGTGTCGCCGCCAAGGACGGTCGCCACCCCATCGATTGCATCCAGCCTTCCATCCTCAAACTTAAGGACGGTCGCCTACAGGTATTGATGCGCACCCGCAACGGCAAGATAGCCACCTCCTTCTCCAGCGACAACGGCGACACCTGGACCAACGTCACACTACTCAATGTGCCCAACAACCAGAGCGGCACCGATGCCGTCACGCTGAAGGACGGACGGCACGTGCTCATCTACAACGACTTCGAGACGCTGCCCGGCACCAAGAAAGGAGTCCGCACACCGCTTTCTATCGCCATCAGCGACGACGGCACACACTGGCGCCACGCCTTGACGCTGGAGGATTCGCCCATCAGTCAGTACTCCTACCCCTGCATTATCCAAGGGCGTGACGGCAAACTGCATGCCGTCTACACCTGGCGCCGACTGCGCATGGCCTATAAGGAAATAGACATCGACAAACTGTGATGGACTATAGCCTGAGTGCTATAGCCCCATCACGGCTTTCACCAACAGCATCACGACGGGAATCGTGACCACGAGAATGCCTATCAAGTCAATGATGAAGCCTGACCTGATCATCTTGGTGATGGGCACATAGCCGGAAGCATAGACAATGGCATTGGGCGGTGTGGACACAGGCATCATGAATCCCAATGACGATGATAGCGCTATGCCGATGGCTACCGGAATAGGACTGAAGCCTGACGATACTGCTGCGCCAATAGCGATAGGAGCAATAAGGTTGGTGGATGCTGTATGAGAGGTAAGTTCTGACAGTATCAGGGTTACGATGCAGAACACGCCCACAAAGAGCCACTCAGAAGGATGACCGCCTAACGCCTCCTTGATACCGGCTCCTACCCATGCCGAAAGACCCGTGGTGTACATCATAGCGCCCATTGCCAAGCCACCGCCAAAGAGCAACAGCGTGCCCCACTCGACGCCTTCTACGCCGTCCTTCCAACTCATCGTCATCTCGCCCTTCTTCATATCGACAGGCAAGAAGAACAGCAGCAGCGCTCCCACCATGGCAGCAATGGCCTCGGGGAAGTGACTATCATAGAACGACATCATATCAGAATGGGCACCGTAGACGATACTTAGCACGCTGGGGGCAACCCACAGCACGAAGGCTACCGAGAAAGCTATTATCGTATTCTTCTGCGCCCTGGTCCAAGAGCCTAAGCTGTCAACATACTTGCGGATAAACTCCCTGGCGCCCTCGATGTGCTTGACATCGGCGGGGAACATGCGCCACAACACCATATAAGCCAGTAAGAAATAGCATATCATGGCCACAATGCCCCACACCATCCATTGGAAGAACGACACGCTGGGAGCATCGGGAGCCAGCTGGTCCAAGAAACCAATCATAATAATATTGGGCGGTGTTCCGACGGGAGTCATCACACCACCGATGCTACAGGCATAGGCCGTCATCAGCATCAGGCCGGTAGCATACTTATAAGAAGACAAATCAATGACTTTGCCGTTTTGCGCCATCATCTCGCGGATAGCCTCCAGCAAGCCTAAAGCGATGGGAAACATCATGGCAGCAGTGGCTGTATTGCTAATCCATCCCGAACAAAGCATACACGCCAGGCCAATGGCCAGAAAGATACGCCGTGGGGAGTCGCCCACCCATTTCATCGACATGATGCCATAGGCGATGCGCTTGTCCACACCGTTCACCATCATTGCCTTCGCCAACAGGAAGCCACCCATAAAGAGGAATATCATGGGATTGGCAAACTGCTCGAAGGCATCCTTGATTGGCGCGATGCCCAGAACGACACAAAGCGTGGGGCCTACGAGCGATGTCACGGGAATGGGCACCGGCTCTGTAATCCACCAAATGGCAACCATGGACATCACAGCCAACAGGTGATGGGCTTGTTCTCCAAGTCCGTCTATAGGCATCATCCATAACAACACGGCACAAAGAGGCCCCATAACGGCCCCTACCAGTCTGCGTTTCTGTTCAAAACGTGAATCCTTGCTATTCATCCTTTTTAATGATTTAAAGTATAACTTCGTCTTTATAGTAGACTGATGACAAAACGCTTTGTCGTCAGTCTTTTTTATAAATAAAAAACACCAGAAAGCATGAAGAGATTATCTGTATTTTTAGCGCTTGCATGCCTTGCCACCTTCGCTATGGCACAGCGAGTCAGCATCCTGACGGGAAAGAAAGCGTCAGCACGTGAGCAATATGCGGCAGAGTACCTGCAGAAGAAGCTGCAGGAGATGGGCTGTACGGTCTCCGGCAAGAAGGCCGACTACAACATCGTGCTGTCGAACGCTAACAGTGGTGCTGCCGAAGGGTACACCCTCACCAAGGACAAGAAAAGTATCAAAGTGGTGGGCAATGATGCCACGGGTGTCATCTATGGCTGCGTGGAGCTGGCAGACCGCATCCGACAGGCCGGCAGTTTCGTTCAGTATGTTGCGATGCCATCGCCACAAACCATCCAGGAAGCACCAGGAATGGTGATGCGCGGCACCTGCATAGGTCTGCAGAAGACAGTCTATCTGCCCGGCCACGGCGTCTACGAATATCCCTATACTCCCGAGAACTTCCCCTGGTTCTACGACAAGGCAGAATGGGTGAAGTACCTCGACATGATGGTAGAAAACAAATACAACTCGCTCTACCTCTGGAACGGACATCCCTTTGCCTCGCTGGTGAAGCTGAAGGACTATCCCTTTGCCCTGGAGGTAGACGACGAGACCTTCAAGAAGAACGTGGACATGTTCTCCTTCCTCACCCATGAGGCCGACCGCCGCGGCATCTGGGTCATCCAGATGTTCTACAACATCATCCTGAGCAAGCCCTTCGCCGACCACTACGGTCTGAAGACACAGGACCGCCACCGTCCCATTACGCCGCTCATCAGCGATTATACCCGCAAGTCGATTGCTGCCTTCATCGAGAACTATCCTAACGTGGGTCTTCTGGTCTGCCTGGGTGAAGCCATGGCGACCATCGACGACGACGTGACGTGGATGAAGGAGACCATCATTCCCGGTATCAAGGACGGTCTGGCAGCATCCGGCCGTGCCCCCTTCCCCACCACCACTCCCGCCGTTTCTCCGTCGGGTCCCACCACCACTCCCACCGCATCTCCGGCGGGTCCCACCACCACTCCCGCCGCTTCTCCGGCGGGTCTCCCCCCCATTGTCCTGCGCTCTCACGACACCGACGGCCCGCTGGTGCTGAAAGAGTCGCTACCCCTCTACCCCAACATCTACACCATGTCGAAGTACACGGGAGAGTCGTTGACCACCTATACCCCCGGTGGCCCTTGGGGGGAGACGCATCAGCAGTTGGCCGCTGCCGCCCCCGTACATATTGATAATGTGCACATCCTTGCCAACCTCGAGCCATGGCGCTGGTCGTCACCATCCTTTACGCTGAAGACCGTCCAAGCCATGCACCGTGCTCACCATTCCAAGGGCTTGCACCTCTATCCGCAGGCCAGCTACTGGGACTGGCCCTATACGGCTGACAAACTGCCGAACGGTGAGCGACTGAGGCAGTTGGACCGCGACTGGATGTGGTATCAGGTATGGGGTCGCTACGCCTGGAACGACCAGCGAGGAGCGTTGGTAAATAACGGTTTGCCCACTGCCGAGCGCACGTATTGGAAGAAGGTTCTTGCCGACTACTACGGCATAGATACCATCGCTGCTGGTCATGTGCTGAATGCATACGACGAAGCTGGCGAGATAGCCCCGAAGCTATTGCGCCGTTTCGGTATCACAGAAGGTAATCGCCAGACGCTGTTGCTCGGTATGACGATGGGCGAACTGGTGAATCCCTATAAGTACACCATCTATCCCGGCTTCTACGAGAGCTGCGGCCCCGAGGGCGAGAAGCTCATCGAATATATTGAAAAGGAACACAAGGGTCTGCCGCATCATGGCGAACTGCCCTTCGACATCGTCGACCAGTGCGTGAACCACGGTGACATGGCGCTCGTGGAGATGGGGGCTGCCGCTGCCAAGCCGACGCGCCATGCCGACGAATACCAACGGGTATGGAACGACATGCTGTGCTATGCCTCCTTTGCCAAGGCGTTCCAGCTAAAGGTGCGCGCTGCCGCCGAAGTACTTCGCTATAAGTGGACGCAGGACATCAGCCACCTGGAGACGGCTCTCGTCTGGCTGGAACAGAGTCTCAGCATCTGGTATGACCTGAGTCGCATGACGGACGAATGGTATCTCTATGCCAACTCCATGCAGACGGCCCAGCGCCGCATTCCCGTTGGCGGCGACGGCGGCAAGATGAAGACGTGGAAAGAGCTGGCCGTGGTCTATCAGGAGGAGGTCGATGCCTTCAAGGAGAACATCGAGAAACTGAAGCATCCTGCTCCCGCCTCAGCCATCAAGATACAGCCCCTGCAAGCCGCCAAGGTCACCTATAACGGCACCATGGTTCCGCTGAAGAAGGGTGCCATCGTTTTTGAAAACCGTCCCGACACTCCCGTCGACAGTCTCGCTCCCGAGCTGGCAGGTCTGCAGGCCTTGGTGCTCAACCGCGACACAACCCGCATCGTCGGAACGACCATCCAGTTTGAATGCGACAAACCCGTCAAGGTGCTTGTGGGTCTCTTCAAAGATGACGACAAGAAGTTTGCCAAGGCTCCCAAACTGGAGATTGATGCCACAGGCAATGAATACGGTCAGGCTGAGCCTGTCCTTACCAATGCCATCAGTATCGTCCAGATGCCCAAGGTGAACATCCACCAATATGCACTTCCCGCTGGTCGCCATACGCTGCGACTGCCCAAGGGCATCCTCATGGTGGCAGGCTTTACCAACGACAACATCAAGGCGCGCGACTGCGGCCTCAACGGTCCCTCGGGAGAAGTAGACTGGCTATTCCAGAAATAGCGACCCCTCGGGAGAAGTAGACTGGTTATTCCAGAAATAAAACAAGCACGATGAAAAGAATACAGACCGCCCTTATATCGTTTTTTACTGTGTTCAGCGGTTTTGCCGCTGACATCCCCGCTGACGTGATGAACCGCATCTACCAAGAGGTGCGCACCCCTTATAAATATGGTATGGTGGTAGCACCTACGGACAACTACCACAAGATAGACTGTCCGACGGTGTTCCGCATGGGCGACAAATGGCTGATGACCTACGTTGTCTATAATGGAAAGGACGGACTGGATGGTCGCGGGTACGAGACGTGGCTGGCCTCGAGTGACGACCTGCTGCACTGGAAGACGGAAGGTCGCCTGCTGTCGTATAAGGACGACGGTTGGGACATGAACCAGCGCGGCGGTTTCCCTGCCCTCATTGACTGGACCTGGGGTGGCAGCTATGGTATCTCCAAGTTCAAGGGCAACTACTGGATGTCGTACATCGGCGGGCACGGCACAGGCTACGAGGCGGTGCGCGAACCGCTCAACATCGGTATGGCATGGACCAACGGTGACATTACCAAGGCGCACGAGTGGCAGTCGGACAACACGCCCCTGCTGTCCATACAAGACAAGGACGTGCAATGGTGGGAACAGCTGACGCAATACAAAAGCGCCATCTACGACCTAAATGCCCAATCGGAGAAGACAATTCAGAAAGCCGCCAAGGGCAAAAGTCGTAAGGGTAAGAACATGCTACCCGCTGAATTGCGCAAGTATCGCTTCCTGATGTTCTACAATGCCGGTGGCATCAATCCAGCTAACTACCTCAAGGCCGAGCGTATCGGCATTGCTCTAAGCAATGACCTCAAGAAATGGAAGCGTTACAAGGCGAACCCCGTCTATTTCCACGAGGCTCCAGGCATCATCACCGGCGATGCCCAGATTGTCCGCATGTCCCCTCCCGCCACGACTCCCGACGCTTCTCCGTCGGGTGCCCCCCTCTACGTCATGTTCTACTTCTCGGCCTATAACCCCGACCGCAAGTACAACGCCTACAACACCTTCGCCGTCAGTCGCGACCTCATCCACTGGCAGGACTGGACGGGAGCAGACCTCATCGTCCCTTCTAAACCCTACGACGAGATGTTTGCCCACAAGAGCTACGTGGTAAAACACGACGGTGTAGTGTATCACTTCTACTGCGCCGTCAACAATGACCAGCAGCGCGGCATTGCCGTGGCCACCAGCGTTCCCATGGGGCGTAGCGAGGTGCACTTCCCCGCCCCCGAGCGTAAAGGCCGCCGCACCATCATCTCGCTCAACGACGATTGGACGGCTTCGGTCGTTGGTCGCGATTCCATTGCGACGAAGGTCAACCTCCCCCATAACTTCGACGACTACTACGGCTATCGTCAGTTGCGTCACGGCAACCTGCACGGCAAGGCTATATATAATAAGGTGTTCACCACCGAGAAGCGTGACGGTCGTCGCTACTTCCTGCAGTTCGAGGGTGTAGGCACTTATGCTCAGGTCATCCTCAACGGCCATAAGTACCCCGAAGAACTGGTGGGTCGTACCGTCTGGACACTCGACGTGACCGACCATCTGAAGAGCGGTGAGAACTCACTACAGGTCAACGTAGATCACCCCGCCATGGAAACTGCATCGCCATGGGTATGTGGAGGTTGCAGCAGCGAGTGGGGCTTCTCGGAAGGTAGTCAGCCTTTCGGCATTTTCCGTCCCGTCAGTCTGGTCGAGACCGATGCAGTACGCATCAAACCCTTCGGTGTCCACATCTGGAACAACGCTGCTTGCGACAGTGTCTTCATTGAGACGGAAATCAGGAACTACACTAAGGAGCAGCAGACCATCGAGTTGGTTAACAAGTTCTCCTTTGCCAGCGGCAAGCAGGTGTTCCGTCATGCAGAGACCGTCACGATAAAGGCTGGCGACAGCAAGACGTTCCGCATGGCAGAGCGCATAGGGAACGCTCACCGCTGGAGCATCAGCGACCCCTACCTCTATAGTCTGGCCACGATGATTAAGCGCATCGTTCCCTCTGGCTCTGACGGTTCCAAGTCCAACATCGTCACCACCGATGAGGTGCGCACGCCCTTCGGTATCCGCAGTATCTCGTGGCCCGTCCTCCGCCAGCGTTTGGCGCTCAGCGGTGTTTCCCCCGCAACCACCGTTCCCGCCACTACTCCCGACGGTTCTCCGTCGGGCGACAACCGCTTCTACCTCAACGGCCAGCCGGTCTTCATCAACGGCACCTGCGAATACGAACACCTGTTAGGCCAGAGCCACGCCTTCAGCCCCGAGCAGATACGCTCTCGCATGAAGCAAATCACCAATGCTGGCTTCAACGCCCTGCGCGAGGCTCACCAGCCACACAACCTACTCTACCAGCAGCTGTGCGACGAGCAGGGCGTCCTGTTCTGGAGCCAGTTCTCTGCACACATCTGGTACGATACGCATAAGTTCCGCAACACCTTCAAGCGTCTGTTGGTACGCTGGATTAAGGAGCGCCGCAACTCGCCCAGCATCATTCTCTGGGGACTGCAGAACGAGAGTGTGCTGCCCAAGAAATTTGCCGAGGAGTGTTCGGATATTATCCGCTCCCTCGACCCTACCTGTCGTGACCAACGCGCCATCACCACCTGTAATGGCGGCGAGGGTACTGACTGGAACGTCATCCAGAACTGGAGTGGCACCTACGGCGGCTCTGCCGACAACTACGACAAAGAGCTACTTCAGCCGCAGCAGTTGCTGAACGGCGAGTATGGTGCCTGGCGCACCCTCGACCTACACGGCGATGCCAAGTACAGCGAAGAGTCGTTCACCCGTCTGTTAGAGACCAAAGCCCGCCTGGCCGAAAAGGCGTACGGTCTTCCTGTAGCCGCAGCTACCATGAATCAGGACCTAAATTTGACCGGCGGTTCTGCCGTCGACAAGCATGGCGTCTGCGGCCACTTCCAGTGGATTTTCAACTCCCACGACAATCCTGGTCGTGTGCAACCCGACGGAGCTCTGCGCCGCATCGACAAGATAGGTCCCATCAACTACAAGGGTCTCGTCACCGCTTGGGAGGAGCCCACCGCCGCCTACTATATGTACAAACATCGCTATGCCGCCACCACTCCCGACGCTTCTCCGTCGGGTACTCTCCCTACCGCTGCCGACCGCAACCGCGACCTCGTGAAAGGTGCCGAGGGCTATCGTTACCTCTACCGTATCAACTGCGGCGGCGATGCCTTCACCGATGAGTTCGGCCAGCAATGGCAGGCCGACGACACGCTGCACTGCCACTCGTGGGGACAGGACTTCGAGGGTATCAATGCCCTACAGGCCTCACAGCGACATATCACCACTGGCATCCGCGGCACACGGAGCGACGAGCTGTTTCAGTTCTTCCGCTTCGGTCGCCACCGCCTCTGGTACGACCTGCCGGTCGCAACCTTCGGCAAAACCGAAGGCCACACTATAACCAGCGCTCCTACTGTGGTCAGCGGTTTTGCCGCTGACACCACCCAATATCGCGTGGAGCTATACTTCTGCGAACCATGGCACGGCCGTGAAGCCTCGGAGACCGCCGACTACGAAGGCCTGCGTATCTTCGACGTCGCCATCAATGGCGAGACCGTCGTCAACGACCTCGACCCATGGGCCGAGGCGGGCTACTGCGGAGCCATGAAACGGGTGGTATACGCCAAGGCCGTGAACGGTCGACTGCACATCTCCTTCCCCGAGATAAAGGCCGGCCAAGCCGTCATCTGCGGCTTAGCGGTAGCCACAAGCACTCCCATCAGCACCGCCACGACTCCCAAGGTTTCTCCCGAGGGTCTCTCCTGGCACGCTCTCGACACCGATACCATCGCCAAGTTGCCGAAGGAGCTATTGCCCGCAGATACCGAGGCACGTCCTGCCAGTGTCTATGAGCCCATCAGCATCAAGGACCTCAAAGCCAAGGGCGTCAAGCTCAGCGCCCAGAACCTCCGCGGCACCACCTTCCTCATTACCCCAGGCTTGGGTCAGGAGTATGCCCTGCGCTTCCGCTACAAGAATACGACAGGCGAGCCTATCACGGCACGTATGACCGTCATCGACTCCAAGCAGGCCGTGCTGGTAGACCGCGACGTGACGTTCCCGCCGACGCCCAACAAGTTCAAGATGCTCTCCACGACCACTGGCACGCAGATCAATGCCGGCACCTACCAGTTGCACATCGACGCCAAGGACGTGGAGTTCAAGGAGGTGGAGATACAATAACATGATAGTATAAAGGCATCGCATTATGAAGAGACCACTATTTACTGCATTACTATTATCCGTATCAGCGCTTTGCTGGGCGCACCACGACTGGGAGGACAACCACGTGCTGCAGATTAACCGCGAACCGGCAAGGGCATACTTCATACCCTTTGGCGAACAGAAGGGCGACCGCATGCTGAGCCTCAATGGCGAGTGGCAATTCCGCTGGACAAAGACACCCGAGGAGCGTATCGTCGATTTCTATCGTACTGACTTTGACGCAACAGGATGGACGACATTCCCCGTACCTGCCAACTGGGAGGTCAACACCAGCGGCCAGCGCTACGGAACGCCCATCTATATTTCTGCCGGCTATCCGTTCAAAATTGATCCGCCATATGTCATGCGCGAGCCGAAACCGCAATGGACGACCTACGTGGAGCGCAATCCCACGGGGCAGTACAGAAGGACGTTCACCCTGCCCGACAGCTGGTTTGCCACCGCTCCCGATGGTTTTCCGTCAGGTCACGGCCAGACGTTCCTGCGGTTTGAGGGTGTGATGTCAGCCTTCTACGTGTGGGTAAACGGACAACGCGTGGGCTACAGCCAGGGTTCTATGGAACCATCGGAGTTCAACGTTACCCCCTATATTAAAAAAGGTGTAAACCAAATTGCCGTCGAGGTGTACAAATACAGCGACGGCTCGTATTTGGAGGATCAGGACTTCTGGCGCTTTGGCGGCATCCACCGCGACGTGCTGCTATACCACACCCCCGACATCCGTCTGCGCGACGTAGCTGTAAGGACACAGCCCACCACTACCCTTTCCCAAAAGGCAGAACAAAAGGAAAGCCCTACCAATACCTGGACCCTTGCCATCAACCCGCAGTTCTCGGTGTATAACGGCCAGACGGGCGAAGGCTACCGATTGGTAGCCACACTTAGGGACGGCATCTGCATGGTGGGCAGCGATTCCGTCACAGCAGAAGAGGTGCTCGACCTCGCCCACAAGGCCAAGCGCATGAACGAGTGGTACTCTCAGCGCGGCTACCAAAAGTTCAACCGCATGGAAATCAAAGTCAACCACCCGCAGCTGTGGAGCGTAGAGAGCCCCAAGCTATATACGCTACTATTAGAGTTGAAGGACCATAACGGGAAAACCGTTGAGCGCGTCAGTCAGCAGGTGGGTTTCCGCGATATTCACATTGCCGGCGGACAGTTGCTTATCAACGGCCAGCCCATCAAGATTCGCGGCGTCAACCGTCACGAGCACGACCCCTATAGAGCCCGCGTCATGACCGAGGAACTGATGAAGCGTGACCTCGAACTAATGAAGGCAGCGCATGTCAATGCAGTCCGACTGTCGCACTACCCCAACTGTCCACGGTGGTACGAACTGTGCGACTCGATGGGCATGTACGTCATGGACGAGGCCGACTGCGAGACGCACGGACTGCGCGGTACGTTGGCCTCAACACCCGACTGGAACGATGCCTTCATGGACCGTGTGGTGCATATGGCAGAACGCGACAAGAACCATCCATCGATTATTTTCTGGAGTCTGGGCAACGAGAGCGGCTACGGTGCCAACCATGCCGCTATGTCAGCCTGGCTGCATGAGTTCGACCCCACACGTCCCGTCCATTACGAAGGAGCACAGGGTACCGCCTCCGTCGGTAGCGACATGCAACGCACCAGCCATGACCCACAGACCGTCGACGTCATCTCACGTTTCTATCCCCGCGTGATGCAGGATTACCTCAACCCTGGCATTGCCGAGGGTGCTGACCAAGAGCGTGCAGAGAATGCCCGCTGGGAGCGACTCGTGGAAATCGCCAACAGACCAGGCGACCATTGCACATGGGAAGGCAGTGACGGTGGTCCGCGCCCCGTACTGACCAGCGAGTATGCACACTGCATGGGCAACGCCCTGGGCAACTTTAAGGAGTATTGGGACGAAATCAATGCCAACCCGCGCCTATTGGGCGGTTTCATCTGGGACTGGGTAGACCAGGGCATCATTGTAAGTGAAAAGGGAAAAGAGAAAAGTGAAAAATCTGCTTCCGCACCTCAAGTCCTTTACGGGGGGGACTTCGGCGACAAGCCTAACCTACATGCCTTCTGCATGAACGGTGTCGTACTGAGCGACCGCACCCTAACACCTAAGTATTATGAGGTACAAGCCATCTATGGCAACATGAGCGAGCAGCAGATTGCCGACCTCTATCCCGAGACCAAGGCCACCAAGCCGAAGACCTCAAAGAAGAAAGCGCTCACATCAAACCTCTTACATCTTACCTCTTCCATCAGACCTCAGTGTTTCCGTGCTCCGACGGATAACGACAAAAGCTTCGGCAACTGGCTGGCCAAGGACTGGAAGCGCTGCGGACTGGACAGCTATACAATCCCGATGACGATGGAGGAGGATGGTAATGAACTGACGTTTACCTTCGAGATTCCCGACACGCTGCCCGACTTGCCGCGACTGGGCATCGTCATCGAACTGCCGAGAGAATATGAACAACTGACGTGGTACGGTCGTGGCCCCTGGGACAACTACCCCGACCGCAAGGTGTCGTGTCCCGTGGGACTGTGGAAGTCGACCGTCTCGGAGCAGTACGTCCACTACCCCCGTCCTCAAGACTCTGGCAACCATGAGGACTGCACGATGGTAGAGCTGAAGACCAAGAAAGGCAAGAAACTTCGCATCGAAGCCGTTGATGAAGCTTTCTCCTTCTCTGCCCTGCCCTACTCTGCACAATACATCGCCAGCAAGACACACGACTACGAATTACAAGAGGAAGGGCGAACTTTCCTCAGCATTGACTGCGCTGTAATGGGTCTAGGCAACAGTTCCTGCGGTCCGGGAGTATTGAAGAAGTACACCATCGACAAGAACAAGAAGCATCAACTCAAGATACGCATCCTGTAAACAATAAGAACGCCCTTTGACCGAGGGCGTTCTTATTTGTTATCTTAATAACCGAAGGTATCTTCAGGAGTGAGGCGCTTGATAGGACCTATCTTCTCCAGCGACTTGATGTCCAGTTCCTTCTCATTACCCAGTATCACATAGCGCCACGTCTTATGTGCCATATGCTTCTGCTCGAAGTTGACAATATCCTTGAGCGTGACCTTGTCCAGCGACTTGTAGATACGTTCATTGCGGTCGTAGTCGATACCCAGAGCCTTCGCATCCAACCAAGCGTACAGCAGGTGCGCCTTCGTGGTGCGGTTACTGGCAATCTTCTTCGTCACAGCCTCCTTAGCAATCTGGAAAGCGCCTTCGTTCTGCGGGATATTGTCCAGTATCTCCTGGAACTGTCGGACGCAGTCCATCATCTTGTCGTTCTGCGAAATGATATGTACCAAGGCATACTCGTTCTCGTCCTTGAAGTCGGGATCGATATAACCGGCATAGGCATTGTATGCCAAACCGCGCGACTCACGGATTTCCTGGAACACCACACTACCCATGTTGCCACCGTAGTATTCGTTGAAGAGCGCCTTGACGGCGGCCTGCTCGGGATTCCAGGGCTGCTTCTCGATGTGGTACATCTGCATGTAGATGTTCTTCGCATCGTAGGGAGCCAGCAGAATTTCATTTGCTGGGGTCATCTGCATGGTGTAATGCTTGGCCTGCGGAGCGGGTGTTTTTCCGACGGCTGAACCGTCGGATACAGTATGGGCGGTAAGGGCGGCGGTTAGGTCGCTATCCGTCATCGGGCCGTAATAGAGCACGGTGTGCTCATACTCCTTCAAGTGCTTCAGCAAGTCTAACAAGTCCTGCGGATTGGTCTTCTGCAACTGCTCGCCCGTCAGGATGTTGCGGGCACGGTTATAGGTGCCATACAAACCGTAGGTACGCAGCACGCTGAAGTTTGCACGCTGGTCGAGCTTGTTGTCGGCACGGGACTTGTTGACGATGGCAATATACTGCTGATATGAGTCGGTATCAACCTTGGCACGCTGCATCAAATGTTCCAGCAGTTTCAGGGCCTGCGGCATATTCTCGCTAAGACCCGTCAACCAGACGGTCATATTGCGAGCTTCCACCGAGATATTATAGCTGCACGCCAGCTTATAGAACTGCTGTCGAACCTGCTCGGCCGTCAGCGAGTCGGTACCTATATAATTAAGGTACGAGGCGGCATAATTATAACCAGTATTTACCTCGTCGCCGAAGTCATAGCGGAAGGCCAGCTCAAAGCGGCCGTTCTCCTTGTTCTGGACGGAGACAACAGGTAAACCGTTGTCCGCCGTGCTGAACGTCAGGTCGCGTTGGAAGTCGACGAAACGCGGTTCGATAGGCTTCACCTCCATCTTCTGGATGTCCTGCACAAACTGGCTTGTGGTATCGCGGTTCGTGGGGATGGGCGTAATCTCGGGCTTGTCAATCTTCTTCTGATTGGGGTCAACACCCTGGCGCTTATACACAGCGACATAGTTGTCGCGGAAGTGGCGGTTGGCGAAGTCGACAATCTGCTGCTTGGTCATTCCGCTGATGCGGTCAAGAAAGTGCACACTCTGTTCCCACGGCTCGCCATTGACAAATGCCTGGAGGAAGAAGCTGGTTCGTGCGATGTTATACTCCATGGCATGATAGAAGTCCAGCTTCAGGTTATTGACAACACTGGGTAGCAGGTCGTCGCTGAAGTCGCCCTTCTTCAACTTCTCCAGTTCGCCCAACAGCAAGGAACGCACCTCGTCGAGTGTCTGTCCCTCACGAGGCGTGCCGGTCAGCTGGAAAGTAGAATAGTCCATCAGCAGCTCGGAAGAAGACCGTGCCTCTACCATTTTCATCTGCTGGTTGATGTCCAGGTCGAGTAGTCCTGCCTTACCGTTGGTCAGCATATAATCAATTACCCGCAACGTGTCAGCCTGCGGTGATGCTGCCTTGTCGAAGCGCCAGCCCAACAGCAGCTGTTCAGCCTCCAGACCGATGACAGTGGTATCGACGGCATGTGTCAGCTCGGGCTGTTCGGAGAACTTAGGCTGTTCCACCTGCTCCTCGGGAGCAGCCTCCCAGTCGCCGAAATATTTGTCAATCTGCTCGATGACCTCATCGGGGTCAAAGTCGCCAGACAGACAGATGGCGGTATTGTTAGGCACATACCACTTCTTGAAGTAGTTCTTGATGTTTGTGATGCTGGGATTTTTCAGATGAGCCTGTGTTCCGATGGTCGTCTGAGTACCATAGGGATGTGTGGGGAACAGTTTGGTCATCATCGCATCGTACACCTTCTCATCATCGTCAGCCAGATAGATGTTATACTCCTCGTACACAGCCTCCAACTCGGTATGGAAACCGCGGATGGTCATGTTCTTGAAGCGGTCAGCCTCTATCTTCAGCCACGCCTCCACCTGGTTCGACGGGATGTCCTCGACATAGCAGGTCCGGTCGTGCCAGGTATTGGCATTGGTTCCCTCGGCACCAATCATGGACATCATCTTGTCGTACTCGTTGGGGATAAAGTACTTGGCAGCCAACTGCGACACAGAGTCAATCTCGTGGTAGGCCTGGCGGCGCTCCTCGGGATCAGTCAATGTACGGTACTTCTCGTAGCGAGCCTCAATGTCAGCCAGCAACGGAGCTTCAGCCTTAGGGTCGGTCACACCATACTTGTCAGTTCCCTTGAACATCAAGTGCTCCAGATAGTGTGCCAAGCCTGTCGTCTCAGCAGGGTCGTTCTTTGAACCCGTTCGCACCGCAATGAAAGTCTGGATGCGAGGCTTCTCGTCGTTAACACTCAGATACACCTTCAACCCATTCTTCAGCGTATAGATACGCGTCTTCATCGGGTCATCCTTGACCTCTTCATACTTGTACTTGCTGCATGCCGACAAGAGCAGGATGCCGACAAGTACCGCAGGCAGTAATGCAAAATGCTTCATGTGTTTCATAGTCCTTGTTATATTAGTCTTCGTAATCTATCTCATGGTCGAGCTTTGAGATGAAGTCGTCGAACACCTCCTGCTCCACATCGCCCATGTCAAACTCCTTCTGGGCATCCTTACGGATTTCGGCAATCCAAGCACGACGGGCACGGACATAGTCCTCACGGATACGCTGCATGGCGCTGTCCGTCAGTTCATCAATGCCGTAGTAGTCGAGTATCAGCTTGTAGGTCCACACCCACTGGTACTCACGATAGTGATCATTGATGTCGTTAAAGCGATCCAATACCTCTTGAATACTTTCAATGGTACCATTTTTGATATCCTCTAACAGACGCTTCTCCTCGCTGGCGGGCAACAGCAGACCACTCAAGTCGTTCCATTCGCCCTCACCTGTCGTTGTTGTCGGTTTGCCCAGGAATCCGCCTTTGACAGCACGCTTCAGCACGGCACCCATATAGATGCGCAGGGCAATGTCGTAGTACTTGATGCCCTTCTTCAACGACGAGGCATTGATGATGTACTCCTGGAAGTTGTACGACGACACATTCTTGCCACCGGCTTTCTGCAGGTTCTCCAGAATCTTCTTGCCTTCAAATATTTCGCCCACGGTGAAGGGACTGAGCCAGTCGAAGTTAATGACCGACTTGCGGCACGAGGCAGCACGCTTGTCACGCTTGGGCCACTTCTTGATGTCACGATACAGTCCGACGGTGGTGATGTTACGTCCAGGCACAATATACATCGTCTCGCCGTATGCCAGCAGATAGGCAAAGGGCAGACAGCGCATGTCGGGATGGTTCATCAGTTTGCCGAAACAAACGCTGAAAGCACCGATCTTGGCAGGCATCAGCACATAGGCACCGCTGGCCGTCTTCGAACCGCGCTCCAGGGTTCCGTAGTGCAGCGGTCCCATCTTGTAGGCATGGTTCGAGAAGTTGGTGTTCGAACCGGCATTGTAGAACGAGAACTCACCACCGATGAGTAGACTCGACTTGTGGTGGCTGGCCGAGAAGGGGCCGCAGAAAGCTGCGCAGGCCTCACCATTGGCCATGTAGCTGTTGGCAAAAAACACCGAGGCTTCTGCCGTGAAACCGTTAGTAATCTGGCAAGCCTCACCCACGAAACAGTCCTGCATCTTCACGCTGTTGGTGATACTACACCCGCCAGAGATGATGCTGTTCTCGCAGATAACACCCGTTCCGATGTATACTGAGGCATCGCCCGACGACAGGATGGTACAGTCACTCAGTCGGGCAGCCCCATTGATTTCGCAGTCGTCCTTGACAACGGTATTGGTAATCTCCTTCGAGTTGACAATCTTCACACCGTTGCCAATGGTTCCCCGCTCGGGCTGCGTGAATCGTATCTCCTCATAGACAAGGCGTGTCAGGTTGTCCTTCAACTGCTTGTCCTTGAAATACTTCACCATGAAGGCAGCCAATTGCGAGTTCAGGTCGTGAAACAGCATAACGTTGCCGTCTCCCATCTCGTTGAGCACACTAATCATGTGACCTTCGCCAAAACTGGCACCTTCGGTAGTCTCCATGGTCGATATGTTCGAGATGTAGCAGTCGTCACCAATGGTATAGTTATTGATGAAGTTGCCCACACGTTCTATCAGGCAGTTGTCGCCCACGGTAACGTTACGCAGCGTAGCGTCGTTGATGCCTGCATGCTTGGTGAAGCCCTTGGAGACCTCTACCTGCTTTTCAAACACACCCAGTCGGATGTCACCATAGAATACCACTCGGTGGAAGCCGTAGGGCGAAAATGCATCCGCAACCATGACGTTGTCCCAGTTCTCGGCCCAACAGCTATTACTCTCGAGCACATTGATTTCCTCATCTGTCAAATGTCTGTAATCTCTCATAAGTCTATTGTATTAAAATCATTCTTCTATCTGATACAAGAAGTCGTTGTATGGATACTTCTGCACATGCAGTTCGCGTACCTTCTTATATAATACCTCTCGCAGTTCGTCGATGTTCTGCTTCGCACGGGCTGAGATAAACAGAGGTGCAGGGGCAAATTCTTCCCCTTTTTCTCTTCCCTTCTCCCTGATCTTCGCCATCCATGTGCGTTTGAGTTCCTCCAGCGAGATGTTCTCTCTGGTAGGTGGCGTCAGGTCGTCGGCATCCTGCGGTGTCCAGGTGTAGGCGTCAATCTTGTTGAATACCAGCAGCGACGGTTTCTCAGCACAACCTAAGTCGGCCAACGTCTTCTCGACGACGGTAATCTGTTCCTCGAAGTCGGGATGCGAAATATCCACTACATGCACCAACAGGTCGGCCTCGCGCACCTCGTCGAGCGTTGACTTGAACGAGTCAACCAAATCCGTGGGCAACTTGCGGATAAATCCTACAGTATCAGCCAACAGGAACGGCAGGTTGTCGATGACCATCTTGCGCACCGTGGTGTCTAACGTAGCAAAGAGCTTGTTCTCGGCAAAAACTTCGCTCTTAGCCAACAGGTTCATCATCGTCGACTTGCCCACGTTGGTATATCCCACCAGTGCCACACGAATCAATCGGCCGCGGTTCTTGCGCTGAGTAGTCTTCTGCTGGTCAATCTCCTGCAGGCGTTGCTTCAATAGCGTAATGCGTTGCAGGATGATACGGCGGTCCATTTCCAGCTGGGTTTCACCAGGACCGCGCAGTCCCACACTACCCTTTCCGCCACCGCTGCCTGAGCCACCGCCCTGTCGTTCCAGGTGCGTCCACAGTCGTTGCAGACGGGGCAGCATGTAGCGATACTGTGCCAGTTCGACCTGTGTCTTGGCCTCGGCAGTCTGTGCCCGCATGGCAAAGATGTCGAGTATCAAGGATGTACGGTCAAGAATCTTGACTTTCAACTCGGCCTCAATATTGCGTATCTGCTTAGCCGACAGCTCGTCGTCAAAAATGACCATACCCACAGGTTGTGGAGCCGACAAGCCTTCCTCCGGCTCGGGCGAACCCGCGTCCAACCAGTCGTAGTAGGCATCTTCCTGCTGCTTGATGTATTGCTTGATTTCGTCGAGTTTACCCTTACCGACATAGGTTACCTGACTGGGACCTTGCACCTTTTGTGTAAAGCGTTTGACGGTGACGGCACCGGCGGTATCCGCCAGAAACTCCAACTCGTCCAGGTATTCTTTCGTCTTTGCCTCGTTCTGCTGCTGGGTAATCAGACCTACCAGCACGGCAGTCTCGGCCTTCACTTCTGATATAACAAATTCCTTCATATATAAAATATATGGGGCAAAGGTACAAAAAAATATTCATTCACTATTCATATTTTCAAAAAAATCATTACCTTTGCAGCCGATAAGACGAAAAACTTTATATTTTAAGACTTATGAGAGTAATTATTGAATCTGATTATCAGAAAATGTCGCAGTGGGCTGCCGAGCATGTCATTGAGCGCATCAATGCCTTCCAGCCCACCAAGGAGAAGCCGTTTGTACTGGGCTTGCCCACCGGCTCCTCACCTGAGGGAATGTATGCCTGCCTTGTGAAAGCCAACAAGGAAGGTCGTGTGTCATTCAAGAACGTGTTAACGTTCAACATGGACGAGTATGTCGGACTGCCCGAAAGCCATCCCGAGTCGTACCACTCATTCATGGCGCGCAACCTGTTCGACCACATCGACTGCCCGAAAGAAAACATCCACATCTTGAACGGCAACGCCAAGGACCTGGCTGCCGAGTGTGCACACTATGAGGAAATGATTAAGGAAGCTGGTGGCATCGACTTGTTCATCGGTGGTATCGGCCCCGATGGTCACATTGCCTTCAACGAGCCCTACAGCTCATTGACCAGTCGCACCCGCGTCAAGACGCTGACCACCGATACGATTATTGCCAATAGCCGCTTCTTCGACAACGACGTCAACAAGGTTCCCAAGTTGGCATTAACCGTTGGTGTAGGCACCGTTATGGATGCCCGCGAGGTAATGATTCTGGTTAACGGTCACCACAAGGCCCGCGCCATGAAGGCTGCCGTAGAGGGAGCTGTGACGCACGAATGGACCATCTCGGCCCTGCAGATGCACCAGCACGGCATCATTGTAGCTGACGAACCTGCTACCGACGAGCTGAAGGTTGCCACCTACAAGTACTTCAAGGATATCGAAAAAGACAACCTGCTGTAAGAAGTAAGAGGTAAGAAGTTTACCTATTATCATAGAGAATGCCCGCCAGAACAGCGGGCATTTTCTATTTCTCTATTCTGATTCTCGCATCCACCGCCACCACATCGTCCGTGTCTGCCAACAAGGGGTTGATGTCCATTTCCTTAATCTCCGTGGCAAAGCGCAGCAGCGTCGACAGGCGGACAATGATCTCGGCATACTTCTGTTCGTTGATGCCCTGTTGACCACGCGTACCTTTCAGTATCTTATAACCGCGCAGGGAGTGTATCATGCTGTAGGCCTCGCCGTAGCTCAGCGGAGCCAAGCCCGACTGTACATCCTTCAGCACCTCGACGAAGATGCCACCCAGTCCGCACAGCACCACATGACCGAAGCGTTCCTCATACTTGGCACCAATGAACAACTCGGTGCCCTTCAGCATCTTCTGCACCATCACGCCCGTGGCATCCTGGATCTGCATCATGCGGTCGAACTCCAATGCCAGATGCTCTGCCGTGCGGATATTCAGCGTCACACCGCCCACATCGCTTTTGTGCACCGGCCCCACCACCTTGGCTACAACTGGATAGCCCACCCTGTCAGCAAAAGCCGTCAGTTCTTCCTTGGATGTGGACACCATCTCAGGCACCATCGGGATACCAGCACACTGCAGCAATCGTCTGACGGTATCTGGGTCGAGATAACCACTCCTCTCGCCCTTTGGAGAGGGGTTGGGGGTGAGGCTTATAATCTCTCTAATCTTCGGCACGTCAACGCCAAACAGCTCTATCTCGGGCGGTGCAGGAGCCGGCGTCTTCATAATCTGGCTCAACGCCGTGGCCAGCGTCACCTCATCGCTGAAATTCACATGACCTTTCTGTAAGAACTCCGCCACTTCTGGCCCTGCGGTATGAAGACTGGGAAGAATGGGGAAAATGGGTTTCCGGCATTCCTGAATCTTCTTGTGCAGGACCTCGTAGGCCTCGTAGAGCGTTGTCAGTCCGGGAGTGCCGTAGATGACGGCGATTGCATCGATGCGGGGGAACTGGTTTTCGCAGTAGTCAATGGCTATGCCCAGGTGTTCTGCCGTTCCCGTTGCCAGAATGTCGATAGGGTTCGCCACGGCCGAACCGGGCAACAGTTTCTCCTTCAACTCCTCTGCCGCCGGACCTTCCAGTTTGGGAACGTTCATGCCACCTTTCGACAGGGCGTCGGTCAGCATCACGCCAGGACCTCCGGCATGGGTAACAATGGCAAAGTTCTTGCCCTTCAATTCCGGCAGCGTAAAGATACACCCCACCGTCGTCAGTTCTTCACGCGAGAAACAACGCACGATGCCGGCCTTTCGGAACAACGCCTCCACGGCACTATCGCTCGACGCAATGGCTCCTGTATGGCTCGATGCGGCACGGCTGCCACTCTCAGAGGCACCTGCCTTAATAGCGGCGATGCGACAACCCTTGCGAATCAAGCTCGACGCATGGAACAACAGCTTGTCGGGATTGCTGATATTCTCGATGTATAACAATTTGACATGCGAGTCGGTCTCGGCATCAAAGTGCTCGTCCATATACTGCAGCACATCCTCGATACCAATCTGCTTGCCATTGCCTATCGACCACACACTATTGAACTGCAAACCCTTGATGACGGCACTCTCCAGAATGAACACCGCCGTCGCTCCCGAGCCGCTGACAAAGTCGACACCCCGCGGATTCAATGCAGGGATGGGCTTGGTGAACACCGAATGGTGATGGCGCGTCAGCAGACCGATGCAATTCGGTCCGATGAGTGCACAGCCATACTTCTCACAAGTGTCCAGAATCTGCTGTTCCAACTTTGCTCCCGCCTTCGTCTCCTCGCCAAAACCGGCACTAATAATGATGAAGGCCTTCGTCTGCTTTTCCTTGGCCAGCAATTCCACCGTATCGGGACACATCTTCGCAGGGATGACCAGCACCGCCAGCTCTGTGGGTGGCAACTCGCGGGCATCGTGAAACACCTTGATGCCCTGCACCTCGTCCTCCTTGGGATTGACGATGCGCAGCGTACCGCTGAATCCACCTTGCAGAATGTTGCGCACGATGGCGCCACCAGGTTTGTGTACATTGTTAGAGCCGCCGATGACGACGATGCTTTCCGGTAGTAGTAGTTGTCGGTTAATCATAGGTAATATTGATGTTACAAAATACTTGTGCAAAAATACAAACTTTCCATCAATCTACCAAATATTCCTACTACTTTTTTATCAGGGCTGAGTGGGCTTGCCGTCGTGATGGTGGTGGCGACGACGGTTCATGAGCTTTCGCTGAATCTGGCCTTCGACCTCATAGAAGCGGCTGACCTGCTGGGCGGTGAGGACTGTGGCAAACTCGTCGATATACTTCAGACGGATGGCCTGAGCCTGCTGCTGACGCTCCATGCGGTGCTTGGTGAGCTGCAGCTTCTGCTCGTCAGTCAACGGTTCGCGCTGACCATCCTCGCTACGATGCCTCTTAGGGTGTCGTCCCCACAGGGCTCGCATCTCGTTGTTGTAACGGCGATAGACGGGTTCGAACTTAGCGCGCTGCTCGTCAGTCATCTCTAAGCGCTGAGTGACCTCGCTGACCTTGGCCTGGAAGAACTTCTCGTTGATGGCGGCGGCTTTGTCGTTTTGCGCTCCTGCTGTCATCGCTGCGACAAACAGCAGCATGGTTATTAGTACTTGTCTCATATTCTTATCTCCTTGCTATATTGATTACTTTCTCCTAACACTTCACTCGTACTCCGGAACATCGTCTATGTCGTAGTACGCCAGCAGCTGAACCTCCTCGTCGCTGATGTTGTTCAGGAAGTCATCGACGGGACTCTCGGTCTGTGCCAATGGTTGCTGCTCGGTTGCGGGATACCAGATACTGATGCCGGCAAAGATGAGCAGGACGGCTACGGCTGCTGCAGCAACATAGCGCAACAGCGGGCGCACCTTGCTCTGAGGACGCTGCGACTGTCGGATGGCGGTCTCCGTCGTGCGTTCTATCAACTGGTTCAAATACTCAGGACTCTCCTGGTAGGGCATCTTCTTGCCTATATTCTCAAACTCTTTCATGCTGTATGTTCTTTGATGTATTTCTTAATTCTCTCCGTTGCAAAGTGGTAGTTGGTCTTCAAAGTACCGACGTTCTTGCCCGTAATGCGAGCTATTTCGTCGTAGCTCAGTTCGTCGTAGTAGCGCAGGTTGAAGGCGATACGCTGCTGCGTAGGCAGCGTAAGCAGGGCCTTCTGGAAGAGTTGCTCCGTGCGGTTGCCATCGGTGGGTGTCTCGGCCTCCAGGCGATTGGTGAGAGCCGGTCCCAAGGCATCGATGCTCTGGAAGATGCTGGTCTGTCGGCGCAGGTGGTGTAAAGCCTCGTTGGTGGCGATGCGGTACATCCATCCTGCCAGCGTCCCTTCACCCTTGAAGGACTGGATGCTGCTGAAGATCTTGATGCTCGTCTCCTGCAACACGTCCTCAGCGTCATCGTGACCTACCACGATGCGGCGGATGTGCCAGTAGAGCTGCTCGCCATACTGCTGCATAAGCAGTCGGAAGCCCCGCTCGCGCTGATCGGGAGTGGTCAGCATCTCCAACAGTTGTTCTTGTCCTAACTCTATCTTCAATGTACTGCGTTTTATTTCGGTCTTACACCTTTATGATATATCTAAAGACGAAAAGTTAAAGTCGATAGTCCTCTTTTTTAATTATTTTTTGTACTTTTGCATCATGTTATTGAAAGAACGCGACCATCAGATACTTCGCATTGCCCTACCGGCCATCATCACCAACGTCACCGTACCGCTGCTGGGACTGGTAGACACGGCCATCGTAGGACACATGGGCGATGCTGCCTACATCGGTGCTATTGCAGTCGGTGCCATGATTTTCAATCTCGTCTATTGGGTCTTCGGTTTCCTGCGGATGGGCACGAGCGGGATGACAGCCCAGGCTTGGGGCAGAAAAGACCTTGCCGAGATTCAACAGATGCTGACCCACTCGCTGGCACTATCAACGCTCACGTCGCTCTTGCTTTTGGTGCTGCAATGGCCTCTCTGTCAACTGATGCTGGCCATCATCGGTCCGTCTGCTGATGTGCGCCCGCTGGCTGCCACCTATTTCTATATAGTCGTCTGGGGGGCTCCTGCGTCGTTAGGACTCTTCTCGCTCACGGGCTGGTATATCGGTATGCAGAACACGCTCATCCCGATGTTCATCAGCATCACGCAGAACGTGGTCAACATCCTCGTTTCGCTCGTCCTTGTCTTTGGTTTCCACATGAAGGTGGAGGGCGTCGCCCTGGGGACAATCATCGCTCAATACACAGGATTTCTCATGGGACTCGTCCTGCTTGTGAGGCGCTACAAAAAACATATCAACATTAAATATACAAAACTAAGACTCAGCGATTTAACGCCTTTCATTCATGTTAATCGAAACATCTTTCTTCGCACCCTTTGCCTTGTGGCGGTCAACCTTTTCTTTACCTCTGCCGGAGCCCGACAGAGCACAACTATTCTAGCCGTCAACACGCTACTGCTTCAACTCTACCTGCTCTTCTCCTACATCATGGACGGCTTTGCCTATGCCGGCGAAGCACTCGGAGGGCGCTATTGGGGAGCGGGCGACATGCCTGCCTTCCGCAGTACCGTCAGACGGCTATTCGGCTGGGGAGCCATCATGACGGTGATTTTCACCCTGGTCTATGTCATGGGCGGCATGCCGTTTCTCCGACTGCTAACCGACGAACCTGGCGTGGTAGAAGCCTCGCACGACTACGTCTGGTGGGCCTACCTGATACCCATCTGCGGTGTGGCGGCATTTATCTGGGACGGCATCTTCATCGGAACAACACAGACTCGCGGCATGCTTCTCTCAGCTGCATTGGCAGCCATCGTGTTCTTTGCCCTGGCATTAGGACTGCTATCCGTGATGGGCAACCACGGACTGTGGCTCGCCATGGTGTTCTACCTGTTCATGCGCGGCGGCGTCCAGACAGTGTGGTTCGCAAGAATGAAGACGTAAACGACGTGTCGCCGATGCGACCCGATTGCAGAAAACAAAAAAAATTACCGTGTTTTGTGTTTCGGAAATAAAACTTTTCCTTACCTTTGCAGCAAAAACAGAAACATTATGGAACATTCACACCATCACGAGCATCACGATGAGCATCATCACGAGCATCACGATGAGCACCATCATCACCATCATCACCACGTCCATGTAATGCCCTCCTCGCAGAGCGGCATCTTCGTCTTCTGCATTATCCTCAACCTGCTCTTCGTGGGCATCGAGGCACTCATCGGACTGACCCAGAACTCGCTGTCATTGCTGTCAGATGCCGGTCACAATCTCAGTGACGTTTTCAGTCTGATACTGGTTCTCATTGCCTTCCGACTGGCCAAGGTTCGCGCCGGACAGCACTACACCTACGGTCTGAAAAAGTCGACAGTACTCATCTCGCTACTCAACGCCATCCTGTTGTTAGTAGCCATTGCCGGTATTGTCATTGAGAGCATTCATAAATTCAGCGAACCAGCCGATGTGAATGGCATGGCCGTTACATGGACGGCAGGAGCCGGCATCCTAATCAACGGACTGACGGTATTGTTGCTGATGCGAGGGCAAAAGAACGACATCAACGTTCGCGGAGCCTTCCTCCACATGGTGGCCGACACATTGGTATCGGTAGGCGTTGTCATTTCGGGTATCATCATCACTTATACAGGATGGAACGTGGTTGACCCCATTGTCAGCCTCATCATCGCCGGGGTCATCCTCATCTCGACATGGGAGCTGCTGACTGCCAGTCTGCGACTGATTGTTGACGGGACGCCAGAGGGTGTTGAGCCGCGCGACATCCTGCAACTGCTGGAAGACGCCGAGCACGTGACCGAGGTGCACCATCTGCACATCTGGGCCCTGAGCACTACCGACAATGCTCTGACGGCACATGTCGTCATCGACCAGTTGGAACAGTCGGAAACCGTTAAGGAGCAGCTGAAACACCGCCTGAGCGAACACGGTATCGCCCACTCCACACTGGAATTTGAGACACCCGACAGCCACTGTCACGAGCATTGCTGCGAGGACTGTCAATCATAACTTATTGGTAAAACTTGGTAAAACTCGTTAAATGGCTTGGCCGTTTAACGGGTTTTTCGTATCTTTGTCTGAAATTTCAAACACGATAGCTATGAAAAGAATGCAATATCCCCTTTGGACGACAGTTCAGCAATCGTTCCGCATGCTGACGACCGCCCTGTTATTCATGCCTCTGACCATGATGGGACAATCTTACGAATCGCTTTGGAAGCAGGTAGAACAAGCCCAAAACAAGGACTTGCCCCAAACTGCCATGACCCAATTGAGGAAGATGGAGACCAAAGCCACCAAGGAAAAGGCTTACGGCTGGCTGCTGAGGTCGAGCTTGCTATACGCCAAGCTGCAGGCCGAGGTGGCTCCCGACTCGTTGGCACCCGCCGTCAAGCGACTGGAACAGCGCGAGCAGGCTGCCAAGGACGTTGCCCTGAAAGCGGTCTACGACGTCGTGCTGGCAAAGGTCTACGAGACCAACCAGCAGTTGACGGACAATTGGAAAGCACAAAGCGACAGCTACCGCCGGCAGGCCATGACGCGCCCCGACGTGTTGGCACAGACCCAGATTGACAGCTATGTTCCCTTCGTCGTCAAGGAGAAAGATAGCGAGTGCTTCGGTCACGACCTGCTAAGCGTCGTCGGCATGGAGCTGAACGAATGGAAGTGGATGAGCAATTATTACAGCCAGATTGGCAACCGCCCTGCAGCCTGTCTTTCTGCATGTCAAGCGGTCAGCACCATCGAGGGTATGGACTCGCTGCTGAACATCTACGGCAACCTGCCTGAAGCCGGCGAGATTGCTATCAAGCGTTATGAGCTCATGTCTGACGACCGCTTTACCGCTGCCGAAAAGAACAGTTGGATAGAGCAGTCTCTCAACCGCTGGGGAACGTGGAAGCGCTCCAATATCCTGCGCAACGCCCAGACAGCGCTCAACAATCCCACCTACCAGGTGCACATTGACAATACGGTTCACGAGGTTGGAAAACCGCAGATGATACAGTTGACCAACCTGCGCAATATCGAGCGTCTGACCATGCATGTCTATCGCACTACATTGGCTGGCGACACCAAGCTGAACATCAACAACAAGGACGACCTGAAACAAATCCAGAAGGTTTCGACGTTGCTGAATGAGCATACCAAGACGCTATCGTTTACAGGACATGCCAGCTATGACTTCTTCCGCGACTCGCTCGAGTTGAACAGTCTGCCGGCAGGTGTCTATGTGCTGATGTTCCGCACCGAACAGGACACACAAGTGAAGCGCATGCTGTATTTCGTTTCGGGCATCCGTGTCATCTCACAGGCTCAGCCCCACAACATGATGCGCTATGTCGTGGTCGACGCCACCACGGGGCAACCGGTTCCGAATGCCCAACTGCGAATGACATTCCATAAGGGTAATGATACGCATTACAAGACGCTGGCATGCAATCAGCAGGGCGAGGTCACGTACAACTACGAGAAGGAACGTCCCAGCAGCGTCTTTGCTTTTACATCAACCGACAACTGCTGTCCGGAGTTCAACAACTACGGCAACTACAGCTACTACGAGCGACAGTATAACGTGGAGCATACCACGCTTTTTGCCGACCGCAGCATCTACCGCCCAGGTCAGACCGTTCATGTTGCAGCTATCGCATGGAAGGAAGTGTCGGCAACGGAGAATGCGGCCATCAGCAGTAAACAGCTCACCCTGACGCTGCGCGACGCCAACTACAAGGTCGTCAGCGAGCAGCAGGTGACGACAGACCGCTACGGCAAGTGTGCGGCAGACTTCACGCTGCCTACCGGACAGCTCAACGGACACTTCACCATCCAATGCCAAGGAGCCAGCGTCGCTTTCAATGTGGAAGAATACAAGCGTCCTACCTTCCAAGTGGAGTTTGCCGACTACAAGCAGTCTTATCACAACGGCGACACCATTCAGGTGCAAGGCAAGGCGCTGACCTATGCCGGTGTTCCTGTCCAGGGCGCCAAGGTCAAATATACTGTCAAGCGTCGCGTGGCATTTTGGTGGATGTCGTATTCCCGCTACTGGAACAATGGCTATATCGGTCACAGCCTCAAGGATGAGGTCTTGAACGAGGGTGAAGCCGTCACGGAGGAAGACGGAACGTTCTGCGCCAACGTGCCGATGGTGCTACCCACAGACTTGGGCAATCGCAGCATGTTCTATCACTTCGTGGTAGAGGCTGATGTCACCGACCAAGGTGGCGAGACCCACAGCGGTACGCTGTCATTGCCATTGGGCAACAAGTCGACCGTGCTTACATGCGACATTCCCCAGCGGATTCGCAACGACCAGATGCCGCAGATAACCTTCACACGCCGCAATGCCGCTGGCAACGAGATAGCAGGAACGGTACGCTATCGCATGGACAATGGCAAGTGGAAGGAGTGCGCCGCCAACGCTCACCTCTCACCTCTCACCTCTCGCCTCTCAAGCGGTCAGCATCGCATAGAAGCCATCTGTGAGCAGGACACCCTCAACACCTCTTTCGTCGTCTTCTCCCTAAACGACAAGAAACCTGCCGCAGAGACACACGACTGGTTCTATGTCTCCGACACGCAGTTCCCCAACGACGGCAAACCCGTCACCGTCCAGGTGGGATCGTCTGATCCGAATCTCCACATTGTCTATGGCATCTATGCCGGTGACCAGCAGATAGAAAGCGGTGCCGTCGATAAGGATGCCGCACTCATCAACCGCAAGTTCACCTACAACGAGAGCTATGGCAACGGTCTGTTACTGACTTTTGCATGGGTCAAGGATGGCCAGTGCTATCGTCACAGCCAGTTCATCCAACGCCCCATGCCCGACAAACAGCTGAAGTTGCAGTGGGAGACATTCCGCGACCGACTGACGCCTGGTCAGCAGGAGGAATGGCGACTCACCATTAAGAAACCCGACGGCACAGCTGCCGACGCCAGTTTCATGGCTGTGCTCTACGACAAGAGTCTGGATGCCATCAAACAGCACCACTGGTCGTTCACCCCAACCTCCTATCTGCCGCAGCCCGGCACTTCCTGGCAATGGCGCTCCTGGAGCAGCATCGGACTGAGCGGTGCGAAGCACTACCAGTCGCTGAAGGTTCCCTCCTTCACCTATAGCTACTTCGACAGTAGCGTGATACCCACCTATATGGCTCCTGTACTGTTCAGGAACAACCACAGAGTTATGATTCGAGGTGCCAAGGCTGCAGCAGCACCACGAACCGACATGATGGTCATGAAACAGACGACCGCCATCGGTTCTTTCGACGTCAGGGGCAACGAGGAAACGGCAGAAGCCCACGATGAAGTCATCACCGTAGGCTATGGAGAGCAGCAAAAGGAAGAAAAGGCTGAGGAAGTGCAGCTCCGCGAAAACTTGCAGGAGACCGCTTTCTGCTACCCCACGCTAACCACGGCGACCGACGGCACCGTCACCATGAAGTTTACCTTGCCCGAGAGTCTGACGACCTGGCGCTTCATGGGTATCGCCAATACTTCTGATATGCTCTATGGAAGCATCAGTGGCGAAGCGATAGCCCAGAAGGACATCATGATACAGCCCAACATGCCGCGCTTTATTCGTATGGGTGACGAAGCCCGTATTTCGGCACGCATCTTCAATACCACAGAGCGAGCAATCAGCGGTACGGCCAAGCTACAACTCATTGACCCCGCTACCGAGCAGGTTGTCCTCGAACAGCAGCAGCCGTTCGCCGTTGCCGCACAGCAGACCGCTGCCACGACCTTCGCCGTCCAGAGTGCAACGTTCCAGGAGTCTTTGCTCATCTGCAAGGTCGTTGCTACAGGCGATGGTTTCAGCGATGGCGAGCAGCACTACCTGCCCATCCTACCCGACCGCGAATACGTCACCAAGACCGTTCCCTATACGCAACACGAGCCTGGCGTCAAGACCGTTGACCTCACCAAGCTCTTCCCGCAGGGCACCAGCCAGCAGAAACTGACGATAGAATACACCAACAATCCCGCATGGCTCATGGTGCAGTCGTTGCCTACCTTGGGACAGCCTTGGGAACATAGCGCCATCGACCAGGCAGCATCCTTCTATAGCAATATGTTAGCCAAGACGCTGTTAGGACAGAGTCCGCAGGTGAAGAATATCTTCGAACAATGGAAGCGTGAGACAGGTGCCGAGACATCGTTAACCTCTCACCTCGCACAAAACGAGGAACTGAAGGATCTCGTCTTGGAGGAAACACCATGGATAGCGGCTGCCGACCGTGAGGAGGAGCAGAAGCAACGCCTTGCCGACTTCTTCGACGAGAACGGCATGGACAACCGCCTGTCGACGGCATTGGAAAAACTTCAGAAGCTACAGCATGCCGACGGTTCCTTCTCGTGGTACCCTGGCATGGAGGGCAGCACATTCATCACGGTTGCTGTCGAGGAAATGCTGGCTCGCCTCAACATCCTGACTGGCACGTCAACAGTGGTCAATGGTTCTGCCATTGACATCACTCCCATCTACGACAAGGCTTTCAACTACATGGGCCAGCAGATGGTTGACCTGGTAAACAAGATGAAGAAAGAGGAGAAGAAGGGCATCAAGCAGTCGTTCCCCTCATTCACCGCCCTGCGCTGGCTTTACATCTGCGCCATCGACGGCCGTACGCAGTCGTCCAGCGTCAAGTCGGCCAACAACTACCTCATCAATCTCCTGAAGAAGGACATCAAGCGTCAGACCATCTACGAGAAGGCTATGTCCGCCATCGTCCTCGCTCAGCATGGTGAGAAAACCAAGGCTGCCGAGTATGTCAAGAGCCTGAAGGAATATACCGTCTATACCGAGGAGATGGGTCGTTACTACGACACCCGCCGCGCGTCTTACTCTTGGTACGACTACAAGATTCCCACCGAGGTGGCAGCAATCGAGGCCATCCAGCGCGTGACACCGAACGATGCACAGACGGTCGACGAGATGCGCCGCTGGCTGTTGCAGGAGAAGCGCACCCAGACATGGGACACGCCTATCAACAGCGTCAACGCCATCTATGCCTTCCTGAATGCAACGCCACACTCTCACAGAGAGAACGGCAACAGCCAAGCGCTGACGACCACCAACGCCCAAACAGTCCTCGCCATCGATGGTTCTCCCATCGATACTCCGAAAGCGACAGCCGGCATCGGTTATGTAAAAACGGTGGTTGACGCTTCCGCTGTCAACAACGCCCGCACCTTCACCGCTACCAAGACCAGTGAGGGGACTTTGTGGGGTGCCGTCTATGCGCAGTTCCTGCAGAAAACCAGCGACATCGAGTCATCGACAAGCGGCATCACCATCCAGCGCGAAGTGATGGCGGCAGGTCCGCAATCCACATCTCTCACCGCTCAGCCCTCAACACCCACCGCGCTCAAGGTCGGCGACCGCATCAAGGTGCGCATCACTATCAACACCACACGCGACCTCGACTTCGTACAGGTCATCGACCGCCGGGCAGCGTGCATGGAACCTGTCGGTCAACTGTCGGGCTATCGGAACGGTGCCTACTGTTCTCCCAAGGACAATGCCACACACTATTTCTTCGGCATGCTGGCCAAGGGTCGCCATGTCGTCGAGACGGAATACTACATAGACCGTTCCGGACGCTACGAGACGGGCACATGCACCGTGGGGTGTGCCTACGCTCCCGAATACCGCGCCACAGCACCTTCACTCACCATCAACGTCAACGAATAAATCATGAAGAGAAACATCATCATACCAACCTTGCTCCTGCTGGCAGCACTCCCCGTGAGCGCTCAGAAACTGGTCATCAGCAAGTCGACCGTCAACGTAGGACGCACAGCCTATCAGCAGCCCGTCACCGCCGTCTTTGAATGCAGAAACAAGAGTCACCGTAAGCTCAAGATTGAAGCCATCAAACCCGACTGCCACTGCACCAAGGTAGACTATCCCAAAAACGGAATCGGTGCCAATGAGCGCTTCCAGATTCGCATGACCTACGATGCTCGCCAGTTAGGGCACTTTGACAAGCAGGCAGCCGTCGTCTCCAACGCATCGTCCAAACCCGTCTATATCTGCATGAAGGGCGTGGTGCTGACGGAGGTCGTAGATTTCTCGAAGACCTATCCCGTCGAGATGGGCGACCTGCTGTTGGACAAGGCTGACCTGGAGTTCGACGACATCAACAAGGGTGACACGCAGGTACAGGAAATCCACCTCTACAACAATGGTGTCAAGGCTTACGAGCCCAACCTGATGCACCTTCCGTCGTATCTGTCGGCAACGGTCACGCCACAACGGCTGTTCCCGCGTCAGGCGGGAGTCATCAAGGTGACGCTCAACTCCTCCGAGCTGCGCGACTACGGTCTGACACAGAACACCATCTATCTGGCTGGCAACCCAGGCGATAAGGTGAGTCCCGACCACGAAATCAGTGTCTCGGCCATCTTGCTGCCCTCATTCTTAGGCATTACCGATGCCCAGCGACAGTATGCGCCCAAGCTCCAGCTGTCGAAAGAGAAGGTAGACATTCAGTTTGACGGCAAGAAGAAAAAGAGCGACATCATTGAGCTTGCCAACGTGGGACGTAGCGAACTGGAGATTTCGTCGCTGCAGCTCTTCACCGGTGGACTGACAGTCTCGCTGGGTAAGAAACGCCTCTCGCCGGGTGAACGGACGAAACTGAAGTTTACCGCCGTGCGCGACGAACTGAAGAAGGTCCGCACCCGTCCCCGCATCCTCATGATTACTAACGACCCTTCCAAGCCGAAGGTCACCATTACCATTAATGCCAAATAAAACGACATGGAACATCCCGAGAATAGTACCGAATATGCAGGTCTGCAAGTCAACAGCGGCGTAGAGCAGCCTGCCATCGTAAACCCCTACCTGAACCGCAACCGCTTCCGCCGTCGCGAGCTCTCTGCCACCGAGATGGTGGAGGGCATCGTCAAGGGCGACGTCACCATCCTCTCGCAGGCCGTGACATTGGTGGAGAGCGTCAATCCCGACCATCAGGCGAAGGCGCAGGAGGTTATCAACAAGTGTCTGCCATATAGCGGTCACAGCATCCGCGTGGGCATCAGCGGTGTCCCCGGTGCTGGCAAGTCTACCAGCATCGACGCTTTCGGCATGCATGTCCTGCAGGAGAAAGGCGGCAAGTTGGCCGTTTTGGCCATTGACCCCTCGTCGGAACGCTCAAAGGGAAGCATCCTGGGCGACAAGACGCGCATGGAGAAGCTGAGCGTCCACCCCGACTCCTTCATCCGTCCCAGTCCGACGGCAGGTTCCTTGGGCGGTGTGGCCCGCAAGACGCGCGAAACCATCATCCTCTGCGAGGCCGCAGGCTTCGACAAGATTTTCGTCGAGACGGTCGGCGTGGGACAGTCGGAGACGGCCTGCCACTCCATGGTCGACTTCTTCCTGCTCATCCAACTGGCCGGTACTGGTGACGACCTGCAAGGCATTAAGCGCGGCATCATGGAAATCTGCGACGGCATCGTTATCAATAAGTGCGATGGCGACAACGTGGAGAAGTGCCACATGGCTGCCACCAACTTCCAGAACGCTCTGCACTTCTTCCCCATGCCCGAGAGTGGCTGGCTGCCAAAGGTGCTGTGCTATAGTGGTTTCTATGGACTGGGCATCAAGGAGATTTGGGACATGATATACCAATATATTGACTTTGTCAAGGCCAACGGCTATTTCGACTACCGCCGCAACGAGCAGTCCAAGTACTGGATGTACGAGAGCATCAACGAGCACTTGCGCTTCAACTTCTACAACAACCCTGTCATCCAGCAGCAGCTGCAGGAGGCTGAACGCTCCGTACTGGCTGGTCAGCAGACATCGTTCGTGGCAGCCCAGAGTCTGCTCGACAACTACTTCAAGCACCTCCAGTCCCCCAACCCATAAGGCCCATAAGTCCCATTAGCCCCATCAAAACCAACCCCATGAGTTTAACAATCGAAATCGACAACGGCAGCGGCTTCTGCTTCGGTGTGACGACTGCCATCCAAAAGGCCGAGGAGGAACTGGCCAAAGGCAATACCCTATACTGCTTGGGCGACATCGTCCACAACGGCATGGAGTGCGACCGTCTGCGCCAGATGGGACTCATCACCATCGACCACGACGAGATGGCTCGCCTGCACAACGTCAAGGTGCTGCTGCGGGCACACGGCGAACCACCCGAGACCTATGAGCTGGCGCAACGCAACAACATCGAGATTATCGATGCTACATGTCCTGTGGTGCTGCAGCTGCAGAAGAAAATCAAGCGGCAATATGAAACCTCCCCCAGCCCTTCCCCTAAAGTTTCCATCGTCATCTTCGGCAAGAAGGGACATGCCGAGGTGCTGGGACTGGTTGGACAGACACATGGCGAGGCTGTGGTGATTGAGAGTTTCGACGACGTCAAGCGCCTGGACTTCTCGCACGACATCTATCTGTATTCGCAGACCACCAAGTCGCTGGACGAATTCCACCGCATCATCGACTACATCCAGGAGCACATCTCGCCCGATGCCGTCTTCAAGAGCTTCGACACCATCTGCCGCTCCGTAGCCAACCGCATGCCGAACATCTCGCAGTTTGCCTCGCGCCACGATCTCATCCTCTTCGTTTGCGGACGCAAGAGCAGTAACGGCAAGGTGCTCTTCAACGAGTGCCTGCGTATCAATCCCAACAGCCACCTCATCGAAGGCCCTGAAGAGATTGACGCCGCCTGGCTGCAAGGCGTGCAGACCGTAGGCATCTGCGGAGCGACATCTACTCCCAAATGGCTCATGGAACAATGCGCAGCCAAACTCACATCCATAGCCACATAGATTGTAACATACTCCAATTGCCCAATAAATTGTAAATCGTAAATTGTCAAATTGTAAATTACATCCCGAGTTTCTTGCTTCCACCCGCCAGCTCTTTGGCGAGGAGCGCTTCGAGCGATACCTGCACTCGTTCGACGAGGAACCTCCTGTCAGCATCCGCCTCAATCCCTTGAAGACCTCCCCTTGGGGGAGGCCGGGAGAGGTGCCTTGGTGTCGCAATGCCTACTACCTGCCGCAGCGCCCCAACTTTACCATGGACCCGCTGCTGCATGCCGGCTGCTACTACGTGCAGGAAGCTGCCTCGATGTTCCTCGACGAAGTCCTACTACAAATGCACACCGCCTACGCCAACCATCAGCCTGGATCCATCAGACCCCTTGCTGCACTCGACCTCTGTGCGGCTCCCGGTGGCAAGTCGACACTGCTGCGTGCTGCGCTGCCCAAGGACTGCGTACTCTATAGCAACGAGCCCATTCGCAACCGCGCCAACATCCTGGCGGAGAACGTGCTGAAATGGGGTGCACCCAACCATATCGTCACCAACAACTACCCCCGCGACTACCGTGCGTCGAAGATGCGCTTCGACCTCATCCTCTGCGACGTGCCGTGCTCCGGCGAAGGCATGTTCCGCAAGGATCCCGCTACCATCGGCGAGTGGTCACCGCAAAACGTGGAGAAGTGCTGGCAACTGCAACGCGAGATTGTCGACGATGCCTGGAAATGTCTCAACGACGGCGGCATGCTCATCTATAGCACGTGCACCTTCAATACCAAGGAGAACGAAGAGAACGTCCGCTACTTTTTGGAGCAGTACGACGCACAACTGCTGCCCATCGACATCCAACCCGAGTGGCACATCACCGGCTCGCTGCTGGAAGGTTTCACCGGGCCCGTCTATCGTTTCATCCCGGGCATCACCCGCAGCGAAGGACTCTTTATGGCTGTCCTTCACAAAGCCCCCGCCCAAAATGAAAATGAACGTCGTGGCAAGAAGCATGAGATTCGCAAGCCCGCCCTGAACATGCTCGCATCCACCGCCGACCGTCCGACATCCGACGTAAAGGTCGAACTGGACTATCAGCAGGCCATCAGCTATCTGCGCCACGAAGCCCTGCGACTGCCCGACAACACGCCGTTAGGCCTTGTGGAGGTTTGTTTCCAGGGGCATCCCCTCGGACTGGTGAAGAACATCGGCAGCAGAGCCAACAACCTCTACCCCAAAGAATGGAAAATCAAAACAACACATATCCCTGAAACCTACGAACCCATCCTATCAACAGTATAAAGCATAAAGATTAAAGATATATGAAGCAATACTTAGACATACTTGACCGTATCCTCCGCGAGGGTACCCAGAAGGGTGACCGTACAGGTACCGGCACCCTGAGCATTTTTGGCACACAGAGTCGTTACAACATGCAGGACGGTTTTCCGCTGCTGACGACGAAGAAACTGCACCTGAAGTCTATCATCTACGAGCTGCTGTGGTTCCTCAACGGCGATACCAACGTGAAGTATCTGCAGGAACACGGCGTGCGCATCTGGAACGAGTGGGCCGACGAGAACGGCGAGCTGGGTCCCGTCTACGGTCACCAATGGCGCGCCTGGCCCGACTACAATGGCGGCGTCATTGACCAGATACAATATGTCGTCGACCAGCTGCAGCACAATCCCGACTCGCGCCGCATGATTGTCTCGGCATGGAACGTGGCGGAAGTCAACAAGATGGCCCTGCCGCCGTGCCACACCATCTTCCAGTTCTACACCGCTCCCCTGCCCAACGGCCGTCGCCGCCTGTCGCTACAACTCTATCAGCGCTCGGCCGACACGTTCCTGGGTGTGCCGTTCAACATCGCCAGCTATGCCCTGCTGCTGCAGATGATGGCGCAGGTGGTCGATATGGAGGTCGGCGACTTCATCCACACCACGGGCGACACGCACCTCTACCTGAACCACCTCGAGCAGGCCCGTCTGCAGCTTACCCGCGAGCCACGCCCCCTGCCCACGATGAACATCAACCCCGACGTGAAGGACATCTTCTCGTTCCACTTCGAGGACTTCGAGCTCGTCGGCTACGACCCGCACCCCCACATCAAGGCAGAAGTAAGCGTCTAACACCCCCATGAGGCCCATGAGCCCCATTAGTCCAATTAGCCCCATTAGCCCTATGATTACCATTATCGCTGCCGTGGCCCGCAACCGCGCCATTGGCCAAGAGAACAAACTGATATACTGGTTGCCTAACGACCTGAAGCGCTTCAAGGCGCTCACCTCGGGTCATACCATCGTGATGGGCCGCAAGACCTTCGAGTCGCTGCCCAAGGGTGCGCTGCCCCATCGCCGCAACGTGGTGATAAGCCGTGGCGACAGCGTGCAGAACTGGCGTAGCGACGACGGCACCACGACACTGGAGGTGTTCCGCTCGCTGGACGAGGCCTTGAAGAGCTGCCGTCCCGACGAGGACATCTACGTCATTGGCGGTGCCAGCGTCTACGAGCAGGCGATGGCCGTTGCCGACCGCCTGTGCCTGACGGAGATTGACGACGTGCCCGAGCAGGCCGATGCCTTCTTCCCCGACTACAGCACGGGGTGGCACATCACACAGAAAGAAGCGCATCCGAAGGACGAGCGTCACGCCTTCGAATACGCTTTTACGGATTACGAGCGGGACCCACGGTGAGGCCCGCTTTTTTGTTTCTACTTACTCCTCACCCGGCATGATGTCCATGATGGGCAGCTGGCGCTCAAAGGCCGAGTAGAACGAGATGAGCGTCTGCGAGCTGCTGAGCCCCAACGGCTGCAGCTGGTCGTGGATGATGGTCAGCAGGTGATGGTTGTTACGCGCATAGATCTTGATGAACATGTCGAAGTTACCCGTCGTATAGTGACACTCCGTCACCTCGGGAATCTTCTTCAACTCCTCCAGCACGTGGTCGAAGTCCTCGGGATTCTTCAGGTTCAGTCCGATGTAGGCGCAGGTCTCATAACCGATTTTCTCGGGGTCCATCACAAATACGGAGCCCTTGATGATGCCCAGATTCGTCAGTTTCTGAATGCGCTGGTGGATAGCTGCTCCACTCACGTTGCAGACCCTTGCCACCTCTAAAAACGGCACGCGGGCATCCTCGCCAATCATGCGAAGTATCTGCCTGTCCAATTTGTCTAACTTCTGAATAGCCATATATTTACGTGTTTTGGTTTAACGATTAGATTGCTTATTCTGCTTCTTTGCTGCGTAGTAGATATTCAGCGCTCCGGCGCGTCGCAGCTGTTGCTTGACATCGTTGATGATGCCCATCTCCGTGTTGCGGTCGGCGCGGATGCAGACCGTCAGCCGCTGGCGTTCCTCTTCGGTCATCTCCTCGCGAATGCGGTTGATACATTGCGCCACCTCGTCAACCCTGACCATACGGTCGTTCACCTGTATCATTTCACTCCCCTCGCCCTTTGGAGAGGGGTTGGGGGTGAGGCTCTCGCCTATCAAAATATACACCAACCCTGTCTTGCTTGCTTCCTGACCGACCTCCGTACCTTGCGGCAGCTGGTAGCGCACGTGGGTCTCCACCTGTCGCATGTGGGTGACGATCATGAAGAAGAACAGCACGGTGAATATCAGGTCGGGCAGCGCAGCCAGATTCAATGCCGGCACTTCTCTGTCAATATGTTGACGAAACCTACTCAAAGCCTTTGACCTTTATGTTTCACATCACTCCCCTCGCCTCTTGGAGAGGGGTCGGGGGTGAGGCTTCCTTCCCTAATTCGCATCGGGTGGCGGTCCAGTTTGCGGTAGGCCGCCACGATGCTGTTCTGCATCTCGAAGTAGGCGTTATAGCTTGCCTTGCGACCGGTCTCGACGGCGATGACATATTGTTCCGTAGGCTGTGCGGCAAGGAACGACTCCACCTGTTGCTGCAGTTGCAGGCCGCTCACCTGCTTGCCGTCGCAGAACAGCACGTCGTCATCGTCCAGTCGCAGCTGGAGCACGCTGGAGCGGTTGATGTCACGCTGCTCCTGCTGCTCGTCCACCGGCGACAGCTTGCGTCCCAGTCCCTTGTCGGCGTCCATGGACGAGGTGACCAGAAAGAACACCAGCAGCATGAACGAGATGTCAGCTGTCGACGTGGTGTTCAGCCCGGGAACGTCCCTATGTTTCCTCCTAAACCGCATGCTTTATTTATTCAACCAGAACGAGCGCGCAGCCGACACCACGACGGCGACGACGGCTACGGCGAGGGCAATATACATGAGCCACAGCATCACGTCTGCCAAGAACATACCTCCTGCTTCAACCATTGTTACGCGCTTTATAGTTCGTTACCGAGTCCAGGAACGTAATGGCGCACTCCTCCATCTGGAGGCTCAGGCGCTCAATCTTCGAGAGGATGTAGTTGTAGAAGAACTGCAACACGACGGCGGCAATGATGCCGAAGATGGTGGTAATCAGCGCCACCTTCATGCCTCGTGCCACGATGGTCGGACTGATGTCGCCGGCCGTCTGTATCTGGTCGAAGGCCATCACCATGCCGATGACCGTTCCCAGGAATCCCAGTGACGGTGCGACGGCGATGAACAGTCGTATCCACGTGCAGCCCTTCTCCATGTTTGATATCTGTACCGAACCGTAGTTCGTCAGCTGGCGGTCGATGTCCTCCACCTGCTCGCGGATGTGCAGCAGTCCCTGATAACAGATGCTGGCCACGGGTCCGCGGGTGTTGCGGCACAGTTCCTTGGCACCCTCCACGTCGCCCTGTTCCAGTCGGGCGTCGATGTCCTGCATGAGACGCTTGGTGTTCACTTCTGCCAGCGACAGGTAGATGATGCGTTCTATGCAGAATGCCAGTCCCAGCACCAGTGCCAGGGCCACGAGCGACATGAAGCCTGTGGAGCCCTCCACGAACTTACGCTTCAGCTCCTTGTGCAGTCCGCCGCCCTCGGCATAGTCGTCGTCGGCGGCACCCAGCTCGGCATCCACCAGAGCCATGGCGGAGTCGGCCGTCAGCGTGTCGCCTGCAGTCTCTGCCGTATCAGCCACCGCCTCGGCGGCAGCCTTCGCCGGCTCCTGCTGAGCCCATGCTGGTTGTCCGCACATCAGCAGAGCGGCACATATCCATAAAATGAGAGGTTTCTTCATTGTTTTCATTTTATTTTCGTTATGCTCGCTGGCGCGCAGCCTTGACCTTTGGTCGAGCCTGCTTGCGCTCGGCAGAGCTGATGCAAGCATCGCTCTGCTCTCACTGACGCGCAGCCTTTTTGCGCTGGTCGTGGTCGAGAATGACCTTGCGCATGCGCATCGACTTCGGCGTCACCTCCACCAGCTCGTCCTCCTTGATATACTCCAGGCACTCCTCCAGAGACATCACCACCTTCGGGATGATGCGCGCCTTCTCGTCGGTACCGCTGGCGCGGACGTTCGTCAGCTGCTTGGCCTTGCAGACGTTGATGACCAGGTCGTTGTCGTGCACGTGCTCGCCGACCACCTGACCCATATAGACGTCCTCGCCCGGGTCGATGAAGAACTTGCCGCGGTCCTGCAGCTTGTCGATAGCGTAGGCAAAGGCGTTGCCCGTCTCCAGGGCTATCATCGAACCGTTCACGCGGCGCTCGATGTCGCCCTTGTACGGCTGGTACTCCTTGAAGCGGTGGGCCATGATGGCCTCGCCCTGGCTGGCCGTCAGCACGTTGGTGCGCAGACCGATGATGCCGCGCGAGGGGATGTCGAACTCGATGTTCGTGCGCTCGCCCTGGCTCTCCATGCTGGTCATCTCGCCCTTGCGGCGCGTCACCATGTCAATCATCTTCGAGGCAAACTCCTCGGGCACGTTGATGGTGAGCTCCTCGATGGGTTCGCACTTCTGACCGTCAATCTCCTTGTAAATCACCTGCGGCTGACCGACCTGCAGCTCGTAACCCTCGCGACGCATGGTCTCGATGAGCACGCTCAGGTGCAGCACGCCACGGCCACTGACCACCCAGCGGTCCGTCGAGTCCTCGTAGGGCTCCACGCGCAGCGCCAGGTTCTTCTCCAGCTCCTTCTCCAGACGGTCGTTGATGTGGCGCGACGTCACGAACTTACCCTCCTTACCGAAGAACGGCGAGTCGTTGATGGTAAACAGCATCGACATCGTCGGCTCGTCAATGGCGATGGGCGGCAGGGGCTCCGGATTCTCCACGTCGCAGATGGTGTCGCCAATCTCGAATTTCTCCAGACCGATGACGGCGCAGATGTCGCCGCACTTCACCTGTTCCGTGCGCTGGTGACCCATGCCGTCGAAGGTGTGCAGCTCCTTGATCTTCGTCTTCTCCATGGAGCCGTCGCGGTGGGCAATGGTCACCTGCTGGCCGTCCTTCAGCGTGCCGCGATGAACGCGACCCACGGCGATACGGCCCGTATAGCTCGAATAGTCCAGCGACGTGATCAGCATCTGCGGCGTACCCTCCAGCTGCTGCGGGGCGGGAATGACCTCCACAATCTTGTCCAGCAGATAGGTAATGTCCGTCGTGGGCTTGTTGTAGTCCTCGCCCATCCAGCCGTTCTTCGCCGAACCGTACACCACGGGGAAGTCCAGCTGGTCCTCCGTGGCGTTCAGCGAGAACATCAGGTCGAACACCATCTCGTACACCTCCTCGGGACGGCAGTTAGGCTTGTCCACCTTGTTGACCACCACGATAGGCTTCAACCCGATTTCCAGCGCCTTCTGCAGCACGAAGCGCGTCTGCGGCATGGGACCCTCGAAGGCGTCCACCAGCAGCAGACAGCCGTCGGCCATGTTGAGCACGCGCTCCACCTCGCCACCGAAGTCCGAGTGTCCCGGAGTGTCTATGATATTGATCTTGGTACCTTTCCAGTTGATGCTCACATTCTTCGACAGAATGGTAATGCCGCGCTCGCGCTCCAGGTCGTTAGCGTCCAACACCTGGCTCGACAGGTTCTGCCCCTCGCGGAACAGGTTTCCGGCCAGCATCATCTTGTCCACGAGCGTCGTCTTGCCGTGGTCCACGTGTGCGATAATCGCAATATTCCTAATATCCTGCATAACCTATTTACGTAAATCGGCTGCAAAATTATAAAAAAATGAGCGAAACACCAAATTATTCTTGGTATTTCAATTCCAAATCAGTACTTTGCACCAAAAGAACCCATCTTTGCACCCAAAAGAACTAATCCTATGACCAAGCGATACTACGCCTTATTGAGAATCAAAGTTCCAGTCCCCAGTGATTTACGTCTCTGATTCACAGTCTGCTCTTCTCGGAATTGCCGGCGCCGGTACCCTTATACTTCGACGGGGTGACATTGAAGCGGTAGCGCAGGGAGAGGGTAACACAGCGGGAGTCATTGTCCTCCATCTTGCGAATCATCATGCGATTGCTATAGAGCGTGAAGCGATTGATGGCTCCATTGAAGAGGTCATTGCCTGAAAGTTTGATGTTAAGGCGACGTTTGCAGAAGTCCTTGCTGACACTAAGCGAAAGAATGGGGTTTGTGCTGTCGAAATTGGCATTTGCACCGCTATTACCATGGGTGTGCACGTTGAAGTCGGCCTGCACCAGCCAGTCGTGAGGAAACGTGACAATATTGCCTAATTGCAACGACAGCATAGGCTGACTGAAACTCTTCTGTTCACCTCTAAATTCTGTTTTGAGCCACGGCTTCATCAGTGATATATTGTATTGCGGAGTCCATGTGACCTCATGCCCCAATTTGATATCTTTCTGTGCTCCCAGCGTAATGACAAGCCAGTCGAGATGGTCGTAGTTTTTGTAAGTCACAAGGTTTACCTTGCTGTCGTTCTCCAAACTTCCTGCCGTGTAAAGGATAGGGTCTACACAATGGGAGAAGTTGACATTGAGATAGAGCCACTTCCACATAGCCATCGTATTTACGTTATGGTATTTGACAGGCTTCAGATAGGGATTACCCGTCTGCAAGTTCAGGCGGTTCTCATAGATGACATCACTACTCAGTTGCCAGTAAGACGGGCGCCTGGTGCGCTTGGCATAGCTGAAGGATAGTTGCACCTTCTTCACAGAAGCTGATAAAGAAACCGATGGAAAGAAGTCGTTATATGTACGGCTCTGGTCGTCGCGACGTATGCCGCTAACGAAGTATTCCGACGTCACATGCTCATAGCGCAAACCTGCAGCCAACTGAAGACGGCCAATCTGCTGGCGTAGCTCTATGAAGGGGGCTATTGTCTGCTCATGCTGTTCGTTGTTGCTGTTGGCGATAAATCCTTGTTCGTTTTCAAAACTGCTGTTCCAACGGGTGTTAGTGTACTCCTCGCCCACCTCTATCTGCCCTTTCCCTATCGGATACGTCACGAAGAGTTTTTCTGCCATCAGTCGGCTACGCGTCAGGGCATACGTGTTCACGTCACGGTCATCATACTCGACGCTCAGTTCCTGTTGCTGGTTGCGGTTACGCTGATTACGATAGGTATAGTCGGCATTGAAGTCAATGCTGAGCTTTCCAATCTTACCCGTGTAGTATATATTCACTTGGTGTTTGGGTGTGCCTTTGGCTCTTTTGACGCTACTGTTCTGCAAGTGGTCATACATGGTGCCGTTGGCTTGCAGGTCATCGTCATAGTCGCTCCAAGTCTTCACGTAGTCGTAGGTGTTCTGATAGAAGCCACCAAGAGAATTGTCGTCGTTCAGCTGGTAGTTGAAGCCGAAGCGGCCTTCAAGGAATGGATTGTAAGCCTTGTCCCTCTGCTTGTTGGTAATCACCCAGAGTGTGTCAGCAAAGACGGTCTGCTCAAAGTCGCCTCTCTCCCACCGTTTGTTGTAAGCTCCAAAGAGATTGGCAAACAGTTCCAACTTTCCTGTGCGGTAGGTCAGGTTGATTCGTTCGTTGTTTGCATAGCCGTGCCCCTTGCGGCTCCATGAGGTCAGTTCTACACCCAGGCCTTCACCTGCTGTGCGCTTGGTACGTATGATGATGACAGCATTGACCGTTGCGTCATACCGGGCACCGGGATTCTGGATGACTTCCACGTTCTTGATGTTGTCCGACTGGATGTTACGCAGTTCCTGCAAGTCGGTCAACTTACGGTTGTTCAGGTAGATCAACGGCACACCTTTTCCCAGGATTTCAAACGCATCGCCTTTCTTCGAAATCATCGGTACGCGTGAGAGCACATCTTCAGCGGTGCCCATTCGTTCCATCACCGTGCCCTCGACATTCATCACAAGCGAATTGCCCTGCAGCTGTACTTTGGGACGCTCACCTTGTACGACCACGCCGTTCAGCGTATAGCTGTCAGGCTGCATCCGTATCGTGCCAAGTTTGGTGCCTTTACAATGCCTATACACGGTCTTGTAGCCGACGTAGGAGATGCGGGCGAGGACAGGACTTGTTTCACAGGGAATGACGAAGAGACCAGCCTCATTGCTCACGCCACCACCTATCAGTGTAGAATCAGAGGTTTGAAGCAAATAAACATTGGCATAGGGCACGGGCTGGCCTTGTTCGTCAATAATGGTACCCGTCAGATGGCGATTGGTCTTGTGGGTACATTCCACATAGATCTCATGTTTTCCACTTTTTACCACACGGACAGGATAAAAGCCGACTGTCTGCAGGATAGCATCGGGAACAGACTTGTTTTGTATATGAGTAGTCACGCGGAAGTCTTCCAGTTCATCATAGATAAAGGTGATGTCGTAGTCTGTGGCTTGCGCCTGAATATATTTCAGGGCTTCGGAAAGGGGGACATCCTGAAAGGTGTGCGTAATCTTCTGTGCGCTTGCAACTGACGCAATGGCGCACAGCAATAGTAGGAATGACAGTCTTTTCATCATGGCAGGCGTTTAGCAATCCTTGGCGGGGATGGCGGTGGTTCTTATGAATAAGGTATCATTCTCGGTCTCGATCTGTATCCACTCGAAGTTGTTCAGCATCTCCACGACTTTCTCCAGCGGATATTCGGGCTTCCATTGATAGAACAGGCGAAGACGGGGGGCATCATCGTTTTGATAGACCACCTTGACGTGATAGTAGGCTGAGAGTTCTTCAAAGATTTCTCCTAAAGGCACATTGTCGTAGATATGAGCCTCCCCAGACCTTTTCCCTGCGGAGGGGGAAGCGGATTGTTTGACGACGGTATCCTGAGTTTGTGTGTAACTACTCCCCTCGTCTTTTGGAGAGGGGCTGGGGGTGAGGCTCTGGATAGCAGCAAAGGCGATGCCTGAGAGCATGAGAATGCCCACAAACATAGCGGCGAACTTTCTGAATTGAAAGCCTGACTGTTCGGAAGAAAGGCGTTGCCATTCGGCATCTATCATGTCGTCGGTAACTTCCTGTTCGGCACGGGCGGCATCAATGGCACCCTGGGTCTTCGACATCAGCGTGTAGAGCTCACGGCAGTCTTCGTCGGCAAGTATCTCCTGCCATTCCTCAGCGGTATAATGCTGGGGCTGGTCCATCATCTGGAGCAATAAATCGGTCTTGTTCATACGCTCATTGGTTGTTAAGATGTGTACGTAATTGATGAAGCGCACGGCGCAGATGCTTATAGACGGTTGTTTCGCTGACGCTCAGACGAAGGGCAATCTCCTTGAAGGTGATGCCGTCGCGGAAATGCTGCATAATGATGTCGCGACAAACAGGTGGCTCCAATTCGCCGACACCCTGATACAGGGCTTTCAGTTCTTCTTCCAACCGCTCCGTCGGTGTAATGGTCGTGTCGAGGTCAAGCAAGTAGAGGTGTTCCACCCGTTCCTGTATCTGTCGGCTACGAATCACGTTCAGACATCGGTTTCGTACGCTTGTAAGC
>ONQT01000060.1 GCA_900320045.1 uncultured Prevotellaceae bacterium
TGACTATGAGTTCTTTGAGAGACGCTCCCGCAATTACCGCAACCTCTTTGACTCCTCCACGGGCTTCTTCCGTGCAAAGAACAGCGATGGCCGGTGGGTTGAGCCTTTCAATCCTCTGCAGTATGGCGGCAACGGCGGCAATCCTTATACCGAGGCTAATGCCTGGCAGTATCGTTTCTACGTGCCGCAGGATGTGCCCGATCTCATCAGGCTCATGGGGGGCAACAAGAAGTTTGTGGCAGAGCTCGACAAGTTCTTCACGCTCACGGGCGGTGAGGCCGAGAAAAATGGCAATGCCAGTGGCTTCATCGGCCAGTATGCGCATGGCAACGAGCCCAGCCACCACTGCGCTTACCTCTACAACTATGCCGGCCAGCCCCGGAAGACGCAGTACTACGTGAACAAGGTGATGACGGAACAGTACAAGAACCGCATCGACGGATACTCGGGCAACGAGGACTGCGGACAGATGTCGAGCTGGTACATTCTTTCAAGCATGGGATTTTATCCCGTTGATCCGGCCAATGGCGTCTATGAGTTTGGCTCACCGCAGTTCCGCCGCGTGGAGATCACATTGCCTTCAGGAAAGAAGTTTGTCATCACTTCCAACCGCAAGGGAAAGGACGACTGCTATGTGAAGGGAGTGAGACTCAATGGTAAGGCCTACAAGAAAGACTACATTCTCCACAGGGATATCATGAACGGTGGTACGCTCGAATTCACGATGGGCACAAAGTAAGAATGACGAGGAAAAGATAATCTTAATATGAACAGTAAAAGAACTTTTATTCTGCTTACAGTTGCGCTGCTCTGGATAGGCTCCGGCAGCGCAATGGCCCTGGGCTATAAGCCTGGAGACCAGCCGGGCAGCCGGACGCAGGTGAGACTGACAAGAAAAGACAGGCAGTGGGACAAGCACCTGCTGAAAATCAACTTCATCGACAAGAACCCGGAGAGTGAGGGGTCGAAGATTTATCACGCCATCATTCCTGACCCCGACACTTATATTCGCAGTGTGGCGCGTGAGGTGATGCGCACGCTTTATTTCTCACCCCACGACAGCATTCCCGAGTGCAAGGTGCTCGACTACATCCTGCGCAGCGACAAAGGCATATCGGCCAAGGGCGGGGGTAATGGTTTTGTCAATATCTTCTACAGCTCCGACTGGGTGGCCAAGTCATTCTCCAATGGCGATACGGCGAGAGTCGATTTCGAGACCCGCGGCGTCCTGCTGCACGAGCTGACCCATGCCTTCCAGCTTGAGCCACAGGGCATAGGCCCCTACGGAGGGCCCAACAAGGCCGTCTGGGAGCTGGTTGAGGGCATGGCAGACGCCGTGCGCGTGGCGGCAGGCGGCTTCCACGGTGAGCAGGACCGGCCAAAGGGAGGCAGCTATCACGATGGCTACCGGTATATAGGCTACTTCTTCGACTGGGTGCGTCGCAACAAAGACAAGAATTTCATCCGCAAGATGAACAAGTCGTGCCTTGAGGTGGTCCCCTGGTCGTGGAATGGCGCCGTGGCCTATGCCCTTGGCCCGGGCCACGACATCGACGCCCTCTGGCACGAGTATCAGGTGGCCGTGGGCGACATCAAGGCTGACGCACAGCCCTAAGGCTGGTGGTTGCCGATGTTACGCACCTGCTCCTCAAAGGTGGAGCGGTCGCCGGCCGCGTGGTTCCTGAAACGAGTGCGGTAGTTGTAAACTGTGCTGTTGGCTAAGTTGAGCAGCTGCGAGATCCTTCCACTGTCGTCAATGCCTAAGCGTATGAGGGCGAAGATGCGCAGGGGAGTGGTCAGGGTGTCCTTCCGGGGCTCGGCTATGCGGTGTTCCGGTGTCAGGAGCTCGTTGAGCTCCTGGACGAAAGTGGGATAGATGGCAAGAAACATGTGGTCGAACTGCCCGTAGAGCTCCTGCAGGGCAGTCTCTTCCTCCGAAGACGAGCGCGCCATGTCTGACAGCTCATCAAACTTCCGGGCGCGCAGCAGCTTGCTGATATTGTTGCGTAGGTGGTTAACGCTCTCTATGTAGTGCGTGCACAGGGCGAAGAATGTGGCGATGCAGTTCTCTTTGACCACGTTGGCCTCATAGAGGTGCCGGTTGGTCTCCTTGTTGGCCTCTATCGACAGCTGGAGCTGGCGGTTGGCCTCTGTGAGCGCCTTGTTGCCCTCTTTCTGCCTGCGCGCGTAGTCGCGCAGCTTGTGGTGCTGTTTCAGCAGGGTGGTCGCCAGTATGATGACCACGAGCAGCAGCAGCGAGAGCAGCACGGAGATGACAAGCATCATGCGGTTGTGCCCCTGGAGCGTGTTCTGAAATTTGGAGTTTATGCTCTCAATGTCCTGCGTTGCCCAGTCTTTCATCTTGCCTCCGAAGGTGGTCGATGCCTCATAGGCGTATTTCACGTAGCTCTGGGCGCGGTCTATGTCGCCGCGGTCGCGCAGTATGCGGCAGATGTAGAAGATGGACGCCTCGTCGTAGGTGACGGTGTTCACGTCGTTGATGGTCGAGAGCAGCAGGTGGCGCAGCGACTCGTCCCTCAGCCCCATCGCGTCGTATGTCTGGTATCGGTAAAATTCCACGAGGGAATAGTTGTGCTCGCCGGGCCTGGTGAGGCGCGACCACTGGTCGATGAGGCGCAACGCCTCGCGGTATTTGCCTGCTCCAGAGTATATTCCTTGCATATAGGTCAGCCAGGTGATGGAATTCTTGGGCGTGATGCTGAGGAGACTGTCCTTCATGCTCCTTTCGAGGGCCTGGAGGCGGTTTTGGTCGGTCTTGTCCTTTGTATAGAAGGCAAGCAGGTTGTACATGTACGAGGTGCAGTCGTAATAGGCCATGCGGTTGTTGGCGTTGAGGGTGCTGGGGTCAATCTCATTCATGGTGAGCACGGCCTCCCCGAAGAACCCCGTCCTGACGTATTGCTCCATGAGCTGGCATTTGCACTTGTCTGCCTTGTCATGGTAGAGCTGCTGGGCGATGTCGTAGCGCACGCTCCACGACGAGGCACTGTTGTAGGTGGCTTGCAGCGTGCTTATGCGCTCCTCGCGCTGCTCCCTGAGCGCCTTGCTGTCGGCAATGGCTTTGTCGAGTACGTGCAACAGACTGTCGTTGATATACTTTATATCTTTCGTGTCTTGGCCGTTTGCCGCCTCGGCGGGAAGAAAGAGAAACGATGCAATGATGATAAGAAAAGTCCGAAACTGGTCCATACTGATAAGATTTTTTTTACGGTTCAAAGTTATTAATAATTTGCGACAATTTAAAATAAATGATGATTAATTTGAAATTCAGCCACGGCAACAATATGACAAAAAACGACATTTTTTGTGCGACTTTTGAGTTTAATACATATATGGAGTTGCCAAGATGCGTCCAGGAGATGGCTTTGGGTGTCTTCCGTTGAGAGACTAACTGACAGTTTTTAAATAATATACCAAACAAGCACTATGATGAGAAAAGCTACGTATTTGCTGGGCTTGCTGTTGTTCTCGCTGACATCAGTTGCCCATCAGCCGATGGTGGCCAGCGCCTCAGGCGGCCGTGGTGCTGCTCACCGCACCCGAGGACACTTCGGCCCCTTCCTATACCCTGTCCTGCCGCCGTGAGGGCAAGTGGGTGCCGGTGGCTGACGGTAAAGAGACCCGCTCGGGCCGTGTGAGCATCCTCCGTTTTCCCACTGTCTGGGGCGATGCCGTACGCGTGTCGTTCAGCGGCCAGGTCGGGCAGGTGTCGGTAGCCGAGTTCGGTGTCTATAATGAGAGAAGATGAGAGACGGAAAATAATATACTATTTTTTTTATCAAAACATTAATATGAAGCACATTAAATTTATTGTTACGGCATTGTTTCTCGCAGGTGGAATGGCATCTGCCAGTGCCATTGACTACACCTCGTATGTGGACCCCTACATAGGCTCAGACGGCCATGGCCACGTGTTCGTGGGTGCCAGCGTGCCTTTCGGGCAAGTGCAGCTCGGACCCATGAATATATACAAAGGATGGGACTGGTCGTCGGGCTACCACTACAGCGACTCTGTCGTCGTTGGTTTCAGCCACAACCATCTCAGCGGCACGGGCTGCTCTGACCTGGGAGACATCAGCCTCATGCCTTATACCGGCAAGGTGCGCACCTCACAGGGCAAGCAGACCGACATCTCAGGGGCCGCCTCGTCGCTCTACAGCCATGAGAACGAGCGGGTAAGCCCCGGCTACTACAGCGTGGCGCTCGCCAATGGCGTGAACGTGGAGCTCACCGCCACCCAGCGTGTCGGCTTCCATCACTACACCTACACCGGAACGGCCACGCCGCGGCTGCTCATCGACCTGAAGACGGGCATTGGCACGAGAAGCTATGAGACCTACATACGGCGTATCGACGACCATACTGTCGAGGGCTACCGCTTCTGCCACGGATGGGCCCCACAGCACAAGATATTCTTCTACGCCACATTCAGCAAGCCCATCAAGAGCCTGAAGGTGTTTGACGACAACGACTACATGGGCGACGACGAGCTGCAGTGCCGCGACGCCAAGGGTGTGGTGACATTTGCCGATGCCGATCGCGACGTGCTCGTCAAGGTGGCAACGTCGTCGGTGAGCTGCACCAACGCCAGGATGAATATGGAGAAAGAACTGCCCGGATGGGACTTCGACGCCACGCATCAGGCTGCCGTTGACAAGTGGAACAAGGAGCTGAGCGTTATCGACATCGACGGCACGAAGAAAGACAAGACCATCTTCTACACGGCCCTCTACCACATGTTCATCGCGCCAACGCTCTACTGCGACGTGAACGGCGACTTCCGCGGCATAGGCGACAAGATATACCGCAACAACAAGTTCACCAACTACACCATATTCTCGCTCTGGGACACCTACCGCACGCTGCAGCCGCTGATGACGGTTCTGAAGCCTGAGATGATTGACGACGAGGTGAACTCCATGCTCAGCATCTACGACCAGAACGGCAAGCTGCCCATCTGGCCCCTTATGTCGGGCGAGACCAACTGCATGCCCGGCTACAGCTCGGTGCCGGTAATCGCTGACGCCTATCTCAAGGGCTTCAAGGGCTTCGACGCCGACCGCGCGCTGCGCTATATGGTGTCCACGGCCACCAATCCCAGACAGAACGGCGTGCCGGAGTTCATGAAGTATGGCTATATCCCTGCCGACAAGAAAGGAGAGGCCACGTCCATCAACCTGGAGTATGCCGCCGATGACCGCGGCATAGCCCTGATGGCGAAGAGACTCGGCAAGGACGACATCTACAGCACGTTCCTCAAGAGGAGCAACGCCTATCAGACGCTCTTCGACCGCAAGATAGAGAAGATACACCCGAAGATGGCCGACGGAAGCTGGTATGAGCCTTACAACCCGTTCCTGGCCAACCACCGCGATGGGGTAGGCGACTTTACCGAGGGCAACGGCTGGCAATACACCTTCATGGTGCCGCAAGACCCTGAGGGACTCATCGCTGCCCACGGAGGCGACAAGGCTTTCGTAAAGAACCTCGATGAGCTGTTCGTGGCCCAGGGAGACCTTGGTGAGGGTGCCCCACCAGACGTGGACGGCCTTGTGGGACAGTATGCCCAGGGCAACGAGCCTAACCACCACATCCCTTACCTGTATGTTTACGCAGGTGAGCAGTATAAGACCGCGGCGCGCGTGCGCTCGCTCATCAGGCAGTTCTACAAGGCTGAGCCCGACGGCTATGCGGGCAACGAGGACTGCGGCCAGATGTCGGCATGGCTCGTGTCGTCGGCGCTCGGCTTCTATCAGGTCAACCCGTCAAACGGCGTGTACGTCTTCGGCAGTCCTGCCTACAAGCGGGCTTCCATCACGCTCAGGGGAGGCAGGAAGTTCACCGTCACGGCAAGCAACAATAGCGACAAGAACGTCTATATAAAGAGCGTGCGGCTCAACGGCAAGCCTTACACGAAGTCGTACATCACCTACGACGACATCATGCGGGGCGGCACCCTGTCGTTCACCATGAGCAGCAAGCCCAACAAGAGCTTTGGCGCAAAGACGGCCGACAGGCCCGTCAGCGCAAGATAACAAGGGCCTATAACGAATCGTGTGGGGATGCAAGTTCCAGCTTGCCTGTTGTCTTTGCGGGTGGGTACGCTCCCGTACTACGGCCGGATTACTCGAGTATTCCGGCCTAAGTACTGGGACGGGGGAATAAGGAAGGCCCGCCCTTGCCGGATGGGAGAAAGAGAAAAATAACTTACTGTTATATGGATATAAACCTTTACTATTATATTATATGATAACAAATAAACCTTTTTCATTGCTGCTGAACGCAGCCACAGCCCTGGTGCTGAATGTGCTACCCGCACAGGCCGACAACCATTTGCCTGCCTGGGCTTTTGGTGGTTTCGAGCGTCCTGAGGGCGTAAATCCGCTTATCACTCCTAATGTGTCAACCTCTTTTTCTTGCCCCATGCGTGGGCAAAGTGTAGCTTGGGAGTGTGCCGACACGTTTAATCCTGCCGCTGTAGAGAAAGACGGTAAGATATGCATACTGTACCGCGCCGAGGACGACCCTAAGAGAGTAAGGACGGCATACACATTGACTACAGGCAGGCCACGCCCGTGATGTATCCCGACGACAGCGAGGTGTCGCGGACATACGAGTGGAAGGGCGGATGCGAGGATCCGCGCGTGGTGGCCGCCGACGTGGACGGCAAGACGCTGTACGTGATGACCTACACCTCGTGGAACAACAAGGTGCCACGCCTGGCCATAGCCACCTCTTCCGACCTGAAGACATGGACCAAGCACGGACCGGCCCTGCTGCGGGCTTACAACGGAAAGTTCAAGGACCTGGCCTGCAAGTCGGGCTCTATCGTCACCGAGGTGGTGAACGGCCGGCAGGTGGCCGCCAAGGTGAACGTGGGCGGAAAAGAAAAATACCTGATGTACTGGGGCGAACAGTGGGTGTGCGCCGCCACCAGCGACGACCTGGTGAACTGGACTCCCTATGTTGATGAAAACCAGAACCTTATATATCTCGTTACTCCGCGCGAGGGCTACTTTGACAGCATGCTCACCGAGTGCGGGCCTCCTGCCGTGAAGACCGGGGACGGCATCATCCTGTTCTACAACGGAAAGAACGACTCGGGCATGAAGGCCGACGCCGCCTATCCTGCCAACACGTATGCCGCCGGACAGATTCTCTTCTCGAACGATGACCCGCTGAAACCCATCGCACGCCTGGACAAGCCTTTCTTCCGCCCCATGACCGACTTTGAGAAGACGGGCCAGTATGCTGCTGGAACCGTATTCATAGAGGGTCTGGTGTACCACAACGGCAAGTGGTATCTCTACTATGGATGTGCCGACTCGATGGTGGGCGTGGCCGTGTACGACCCTGCACACCGCTCTGGCATTGGCGACCCCACCACGCTCCAGATTCCAGAGGGCATCGTCAACGCCTGGCCCGCCAACGGGCAGGGCAAGGTGCGCTGCACCATACACTCGTACAGCGGGGCCGCTGCCGACAGCGAGCGTCCCTTCTACCTCAACACGTCATACTCCATGCCCAACCACAAGTGGTGCGACACCAGCGAGGGCGACTCGTGGGTGGTGTTCGAGTTTACTGACGTGTACAGCATCCGCCGCCTGGTGTTCCGCGACGTGCAGGGACACGAGTCGAACTGCGGCAATGTGCCCGAATATACGGTGCTGACCAGCATGGACGGCAAGCAGTGGACGGAAGTGGCCCACAAGACGGGCGTGGAGAACGAGGCCACGAAGGACGTGTCGTTCACGGACACCGAGGCCCGGTATGTGAAGCTGGTGCTGAAAAAGGGTACACGGGGCGACGGAAGGAAGGACAATGCCGTGCGCATCTATGGCGTGGACATCTATGGCGAGATGGCCGCGCAGGCCGACCACGCAGGCGTGGTGAGCATCGGCAAGACCCTGCTCAAGGGCAGCGACGCCATGAACGAGAGGGAGACGGCCGCCAACCTGCTGGACGGCAACCATACGGACAAGAACACGAAATGGTGCTTTGCCAAAGGCAATGCCGACACGCACCCGTACAACTTTGCCATCATCGACCTGGAAGACGAGTATATGGTGAGCGGCTTCCACCTGTACGACTGCCGCACGCTGGAGCCGGACGTCAACGTAAGCGACTACCAGATATACGTAAGCGACACGGCACCCGACCTTAGCCTCATCTCAGTGACGGGCGACTCGAACACGTGCTGGGAACTGGCTGTAGACAAGAAGGGACAGGCCAATGTCAACATCAAGAAGGTGACTCTGGACAATGCCGTAAAAGCGCGGTATGTGAAGCTGGTTGTCCCGCGCACCACCCCGACGCAGAACGCGCAGACCACCAAGCTGTATGCCTTTGACGTGCTGGGCACCTCTTGCACGACAGGCATCGGCCACGCCACCGCGCCCACACTGGCTCTGCCCGCCTTGGCCCGTGCCGGACAGACACTGCACGCTGACCTTGGCTGCCAGGGCGTGTTCATGCTGTACAGCCCCGACGGCACACTCGCTGCCAGGCAGCCATTCAACGGCACGCTGTCGTTCAGCCTGCCCATGCAGAAAGGGCTGTACGTGGCCTGCATACGCACGGCGCAGGGGCTGCACAGCGCAAAGATGGCCATAAGATAGGGGCACGACGATACCTCAAGGGCTCGCCCACAAGCGTTAAAGGACCATGCGGGCGAGCCGCCGCATGTGCATAAATCATTAATAATAGTTAACGAAGAGGGGGGCTGCGCCCCGAAGTCCGTCTTCTATTTATAATTTATCACCCGATTTTTCATTAAAACAAAAACGATATGACAACAAACAAATCTCGGCTCCGCATGCTGGGACTTGCCGCAGCAGCCCTGCTGACCGCCCTGCCTGCCCTGGCCGACAACTACCTGCCCGCCTGGGCTTTTGGTGGCTTCGAGCGTCCTGAGGGCGTAAATCCGCTTATCACTCCTAATGTGTCAACCTCTTTTTCTTGCCCCATGCGTGAGCAAAGTGTAGCTTGGGAGTGTGCCGACACGTTTAATCCTGCCGCTGTAGAGAAAGACGGTAAGATATGCATACTGTACCGCGCCGAGGACGACCCTAACCGATGGCGTACACCTTGATTATCGACAGGCTACCCCTGTGTTTTACCCTGATGGTAGCGACATCTCGCGCACCTACGAGTGGAAGGGCGGCTGCGAAGATCCGCGTGTGGTGGCGGCCAATGTTAAGGGCAAAACACTGTATGTAATGACTTATACGGCATGGAATAATCGCACGCCACGCTTGGCCATTGCTACCTCTACCGACCTGCAACACTGGACAAAGCATGGCCCCGCGCTGCTAAACGCCTATAATGGCAAGTTTAAAGATTTGGCGTGCAAGTCGGGCTCTATCGTTACCGAGGTGGTGAATGGCAAGCAGGTGGCTGCCAAGGTGAAGGTGAATGGTAAGAAAAAATACCTGATGTATTGGGGCGAGCAGTGGGTGTGCGCCGCCACGAGCGATGACCTTGTGAACTGGACGCCATATGTTGATGAAAACCAGAACCTTATATATCTCGTTACTCCGCGCGAGGGCTACTTTGATAGTATGCTCACCGAGTGTGGCCCTCCTGCTGTAAAAACCTCTGATGGCATTATTCTCTTCTACAATGGTAAGAACGATTCGGGTGCTAAAGCCGATGCCGCCTACCCTTTAAACACTTATGCTGCTGGACAGATTTTGTTCTCTAACGATAATCCGCTACAGGTGAAGGCGCGTCTCGACAAGCCGTTCTTCCGTCCCATGTCCGACTTTGAAAAGACGGGGCAGTATGCTGCTGGAACGGTGTTTATTGAAGGACTGGTGTATCATAACGCCAAATGGTTTCTTTATTATGGCTGTGCCGACTCGATGGTGGGCGTGGCTGTATACGACCCCGCACATCGTTCGGGCGTGGGCGACCCTATCGTGATAAAATAACGTGAGTTCGACGAATTAGAATAACGTTAATTGTCTATCTACTATCCTTTGAACTGCAATTGTTGGTTTCTTAGGAAAGAAACAATAAGCAGCCAAAGATCCAAGAGTGTTGACAATGAAGTTATCGAATGATCTGTGTCTGGAATGTTCCACTTGTGCAATATTCTTCAACTCGTCATTTACCGTTTCTATTATTGCTCGTTTCCTAAGCAGCAGCTTGTCAGACACGCTCATCAAGGCACCTTTCATGTTGTTTTTAAGTTTGATGATAAGCTGTATGCCATCCACGAACAGGCGTTGGAAAAGGTTCTTGCTGATATACCCTTTATCTTCGACCAGCTTGCCATATATGAATTCTACGAAGGCTTTGTATTCCAATGGTTTCCTGTCATCCACATCTCCCGGGGTTATCATAAAGTTCAGCAACTCACCCCTCTCGTTACATATCAGATGCAGCTTAAAGCTAAAGAACCATCCCATGGAGCATTTGCCTCTTTGCGCAATGCCCTTGAATACCTTGTGGATATGTATCCTCTGGTTCCTGCATACTCTAAGGGGAGTGCTGTCCACGAAACTTATGCCAGTACATTTTCCGAGCAGCACCTTCTTGATGAATAGAGCCAAAGGGATGGCTATTTCCTTTTCAAGTTCCACGAATCGGTTGTATGAGACAACTTTCGGGGAGAGGTGACGCATATGTCTGCATACCTTTTCTATATAGAAATGTTTCAGGCAACGGTAGCCTGAATCATGAAACAGTATCATGATTACCATAATTTCTG
>ONQT01000009.1 GCA_900320045.1 uncultured Prevotellaceae bacterium
CCCCAACCTCGTTGACTCTGAGGATCACATCGAGAGCAACATGGCTAAGGGTTGGCTGACTCAGGAGCAGGCTGACGAGGCTCGCAAGATCATTGCTGATGCAAAGGTTGAGGGCGAGGCTAACCTCAAGATGCCTATGATTGAGAACATCGCCAAGGGCCGTGTTCAGAAGTTCCTGAAGGAGAGCTGTCTGGTTGACCAGGAGTTCCAGTTCGGCGACGGCGACAAGGCTACTGTTGCTCAGTGGCTCGCTAAGCAGGACAAGGATCTGAAGATCACCGCTTTCAAGCGCTTCACCCTCGTCGCTGACTAATCAGCAGAAGGCAAATAACAATAATAATTGGCGAATCGCTTGGCGGTTCGCCTTTTTCTTTTTATCTTTGCAACCGAAAAGGATAGTCCCAGTGTGGACGATATCTGATACTAACCTGATATATACTTATGGAAACATTACTCATATTGCTGCAACTATTCATTGTGTTGGCAATGATATTCATTGGTGCCAGAGTAGGCGGCATCGGGTTAGGCATCTACGGTATGGTGGGTGTCTTTGTGTTGGTATTTGTCTTTGGGCTAGAGCCCGGTGCCATCCCCATCGACGTAATGCTCATCATAGTGAGTGTCATCACGGCATCAGCAGCCCTGCAGGCTGCAGGTGGCATGGAATATATGGTGAATATGGCAGCACGCTTTCTCAAGAAGCACCCCAGTCGTATCACTTTCTATGCCCCTCTTGTCACTTGGCTTTTTAGCCATTGGGCAGGAACGGCACATACCTGCTATGCGTTGTTGCCTATCATCTCCGAAATAGCCCGCAAGGCCAATGTGCGTCCAGAGCGACCTCTGAGCGTCGCCACCATCGCTGCATCGTTAGGTTGTACGGGTTCGCCTGTATCAGCAGCAACAGTGGCCATTCTTTCGCATTCCGTCATGGATCAGAGTGGCATCGGTATGGACGATATAATCATGGTTACCATTCCTGCTTCCATCATTGCCATTCTTGTGGCGTCATTGGTGCAGAACTACGTCGGCAAATCGCTTGACAAAGATCCAGAGTACCAGCGCCGATTGCGTGAGGGATTATTCGATAACGACACCTCCAGCGCCGATGTTGCCAATATTAACCCACGTGCCAAGTGGGCCGTGCTCATATTCCTGTTAGGTGTGCTGTTAGTCGTGCTGTTTGGAATCTTCCCCGAGTTGCGCCCGTCCTTTGATGGTAAACCGCTGAATATGAATGCCACTATCGAAATGGTGATGATGAGTATTGCCGCCTTGATTTTGTTTGTAGGCAAAGCCAGTGTAACCGATGCCGCCAAAGGCAATGTCTTTGCCTCGGGAATGAACGCCATGGTTGCTATCTTCGGTGTTGCATGGATGGGTAGCACTTTCTTCGAGGGGCATCATCAGGCCATACTCGGCAGTGTCGAGGGTGCTTTCGTTGCCTATCCGTTGCTCTTTGCCCTGCCGCTATTCGTCTTCAGCATCATGCTCTTCTCGCAGGCTGCAACTATCAAGACCCTGTTGCCCGTGGGTCTGGCTATGGGTGTGCCCCCAGCGGTGATGTTGGTGCTCTTCCCCGCCGTCAACGGCTATTTCTTCGTGCCAAACTATCCCACGGAGGTCGCAGCCATCGGTTTCGACCGTACGGGAACAACGCGCATCGGCAAATACGTTGTCAACCACTCTTTTCAGTTGGCAGGCTTCATTACCACTTTTGTCTCTATTGGTGTGGGCTACCTGATAGTGGAATTGTTTTACTAAAAGGTCTCGCCTCTTACTCCCTCTCCTTGGGAGAGGGCTGGGGTGAGGTCTCACTTCTCTGAAACTGCCAAAGTTCTAGCGAGTTGATGATGTTCTGCCACAGGACGTAGCAGCCGGCACCGATGGAGGCCACGGGGTGTAGGTACATGTAGGCTACCCAGATGGAAAGAGCCGTGTTCTTCTGAAACAAAGCCTGACCGGCATTGACCTCCTCGCCTAAGTGTCGACCCACCAGTCGCCCGATACCAAACTGTACGAAGCACAGCACGAACGTCGCGGCGGCAATGCTTAACAGGAGGGTGAGGGAGGCTTCGCTATGTACGATGTTCTTCACCGTGATGCCTGTGGTGATGCTCAGCGAGATGGCCCAGCAGTAGAAGCTGAGGTTGGGCATGCTGACCACCCAGCGGCATAGCGCCTTCAGATGGTGTTGGATTATCCAGCCCAACACCAACGGTAGTAGCAGTACGATGCTCACCTTCTGTAATATAATAAGGAACGCGTCGAAGAACGGTACCTGTACGGCTTGTTCCAGCATGGGGAATACCAGCGGAATCATGAGTGCCGATGCCAATGACGAAATGAGTACGTAAGTAGTCATCGTCGATATGTTGCCGCCCAGCTTGCCCACCACCACTGGTGATGCTGAAGCCGCCGGTCCGATGATACATGTCAGTACGGCTTCCCAAAGTAGTGAAGAGTGAAGAGTGAAGAGTGAAGAATCCTCTTCTGCTTCAATTTGTTTTGACCACAGGATGATGGCAATGTTCGCGGCAACCAATAGCAGTTGTGCTACGAGGATGCCCGTGTGCCAACGATGTGGCAGCATTTGGTGGAAGTCCACCTTGCAGAACGTTACCAGCAGCGTCAGGAAGACGAACAGCGGGAAGATAACGTCGAACACCGGCGCCAGCTCGTTACCCAGCTCGTCCAACTGTGGCACGTAATTGAATGTCAAATAACAGATAGTGCCCACGCAAATGGCTACGGGCAGCGTCCATTCTTTCAAAAAAGCAATCATCTTCATATTTCGGACGCAAAGGTAGTAATTTTTTTTGTAATTTACTTGGCTTTTTGGTCAAATTGTATTACCTTTGCAGCATTGTACTAAAACATTTAAGATTACTATGAAGAAATTGTGCTATGGCCTGTGTGCTATCCTAATGGGTGCGACACTATTTTCTTGTGCGGGTAAATCACAGTCGGATTTGCAGCACAAGGTAGACTCTTTGCAGACATCTTTAGAGAACATGACCACCGACTACCATCAGTTAGGTGAGGCCCTCAATGTTATCTCCGTCGGTCTTGACAGCATATCTATGATGGAGTCGGGACTGTTTAATCCCAGCAAGGAGAGCCCGCGTCCCAATCAGCGTGAAATCAAGGAAAAGCTGAATCATTTCAAGGAGACGCTGAAATCGCAACGTGAACGTATATCGCTCCTTGAACAGCAGTTGGGCGCCAGCACCAACGAAACCCGTAGCCTGCAACGTATCGTTGTTGTGCTGAGAGCCCAGCTGACTGAGAAAGAAAGCCAGATAGAGGCTTTGCAGAAGGAGTTGGGGAACAAGAACCTCACCATAGATGATTTGCAGTATCGTCTGAAAACCATCTCGCAGCAATCGGAAGACCAGGAACGCCTGATTACGATGCAAAACAAGATTATGGAGACCCAGGACAAACAGCTGTACGAGGGTTATGTAATTATGGGCAAGAAGTCGGATTTGAAGAAGGCTGGCTTGTTGAAAGGCGGTTTCTTGAAGAAGTCGACGCTTGATGTGTCTTCGGTTGACAAGAGTCTGTTTCACGTGATTGATACGCGTGTCGTTACTGATATAGCCATAAGTTCGAGCAGTCCTAAGTTGTTGACCCAGGTTCCGGAAGATTGTTATTCCATTGAGAAAACCGGCAAGACATCCGTCCTGCGCATTACCAATCCCGCTCGTTTCTGGGAAGTGTCTAAATATCTGATTATACAAACAAACTAACCAAATATTCTATAAAGTGATGAAAAAAGTATTATTGCTGATGCTTGCCATGTGTGCGGCAAGTATAGTTTGTGTGGCTGCGGACAAGAAGAAAGTCCAGCAGAAAGCTATCCCTATGGGCTTTGACAACATGTCGTTTGCCGTTTTTTACCATAACGGTACAAACATCTTTGAGCTGAAAGGCAAGCCTTTGTTTGAGGGTCGCGGCATCTTCGACCTGAAACTGAATCCCTCGAATACTGCTGTTGCCACTTTGCAGAAGGATAAGAAGGGTAGGACAAGCGTCGTGTTGAATGACATCAATCCGAGCCATCCTGAGAGCCGTCGCTCGTTCCCCATTTACAAGGATAAGGACAACCAGCCTATGGCCATTGCCTATTCGGCTGATGCCAAGCGACTGGCCATTGCCTATGCGAACCAGAAAATCAATATCTTTACGCCGACCATCAAGGTGATAGGGGCTACCTATACTTCGGCTCTTGTCCCCACCAAGATGGTATTCAGCGACAACAACTACTTTCTGGGTGCCGCTGCCGGCCGTTCGCTGGAGATATGGAATCTGGACAAGGGTACAGTGCGTAAGACGCTGACGATGGAGAGCAATATCCGTGACTTCTGCTTTTCTAACCAGAGTTCCAACCTGATGGTGCTGACGGCCGATGCGAAGTTATTTATCTATGACACCAAGACCTTCGACCTGTTGTACACCATCGAAGATTTGGGCGAGGCCATTGCCTGTGTACCCAATAACAATGGTAAGTATGCCGCTGTTATTAACAACGACAAGCTGATCAGCGTCGTCAACATCTTCGACCCGTCAGAGCGTCACATGATTACCGACGAGGTTGGTGGTATCACCACTTGCCGCATGGTTTACCACGAGAGCAAGGGTAAACATTATATCATCTACAACAATTTCAATTCCATAGTCTACGAAGAGGTTGAAGGTCTTAAACCTTACTACAACCAGATGATGACCACCCAGCTGAACGAGCGTATGAACCAGTGGATGAAGCAGATGCCAGGAGAGTCGATGGCCGACTATCAGCTGCGTGTCAACGACTCCACACGTGTCCAGCAGGCTCAGGCTATTGAGCGTGAACTGGCCACCCAGATGGCTACCGGTATGCTGGAGTCGTCGGAGATTTCTGTTGGTAACTACAATCCCAATACGCGTAGTCTGGCGTTGAAAATCAGCAATATGCCCGACATTCTCATAGGTGTTCCTATGGACGAGGTGGCAACCTTCGGCGACGGCTCCAAACTGCAGTTTCGTAACGCCAAGTACGCCCTGAACCCTGACGATAAGTTCGAGTTGGTGTACGTTGAGGTATTCAATCCCGAGAACGGCAAGACCTATGTATTCGACAACCTGCAGCGCAAGTCTATGTCGCAGCTGACGATGGATACCGACTTTGTACCTTTGGAGATTATCCAGAAGTCGAATATGGAGGAGACAGCACTGATGAACATCAAGGAGGACATTTTCAATTTGGCTAAGCAGGAGAATCTGCTTTCCGACAAGACCCACATCTCGGTGCAGACTGGCGTAGTCAATGCTGTGAACGCTGATGGTCAGCGTATTATCAACTATAATGTCGACTTTACCTACGAGGTCGAGGAGGAATTCTCTGCCCGTGACGACTTTAAGCCCGGCCGTTACCATGTTGAGGAGTCGAATGCTGCCATGATTATGCTGAAGATTATGACCAAGGCCTTCGAGAACGACTTTGCCAAATACATGGTTGCTGGCAAGCAGGTGAAGATCAAGGTGAAGGGTAGTGCCGATGCATCGCCCATCCACCGTGCGTTGGCCTATGACGGTCGCTATGGCGAGTACGACGGTGAGCCCGTTTACATGAACAACGAGCTGACCAACCTGTCGCTCACGAAGAAGGACGGTATTGCCTCCAACGAACAGCTTGCCTTTGCCCGTGCCCTGGGTGTACAGAACTACATCGAACACGAGATTTCCGGTTTCAGTGAGATGAAGCGCGATTATGAATATCATATCGAGGTTTCTAAGGAGGAAGGTAGCAAGTTCCGTCGTATCAGTGTACAATATACTTTCGTCGATGCATTCTAAGACAATTCATATCTTTTGCCTGTTCCTCATGCTGGCGTGTCCGGCATGGGGACAGGACGAACCAAAAGTCCAGTCGGAGGTTCAGCCTGAACCTCAGGTAGAGATTCAGGCAATGGTTCAGCCTGAAGTCCAGCCAGAGGTCAAGACAGACCCCTATAAAGACTATCAGGAGCTGCTGCTGATGGTCAGCGACACGGCCGTCAGCAAGCCGCAGTTCTACGACTATGCCCTGGCCTGTTGTCGAAAATATACAACCCTGCTTCATGCTACGTCCAGCGACCTGGAAGGCTATAATAAGCTGAAGTTGGTCATGAAGTCGCTTTATTCCTTCGTTCGTTCGGGTGCAGGCTATTACTCGCAACAGGGCCAGGATTCCATTGCACTCATCCAAGCGCAGACAGCGGTGGACGTTGCCATGCTGAAGGAGATGGCCGACCAGGGCATACGCTCTATGCCCGACTATCCCAACTACGTGCTTTTCGTGGCATCGCGCATCTTCAACGCCAGGCGTTACGAAGAGGCTGTCAAGTATCTGACGGAGTATATCAACGTGACTGATGCTTCCCTGCATCCGCGAGTATTGGTTTATCTTAACGAGGCTGAGAGTATTGTGGCCCAGCAGCGCAAGACCAAAGGCATTCGGACTGACGTCAACAAGGATGCTCCCGACTTCGACCTCTTTGCCCGTGAGTCTATTCGCCGTGGCATGGACAAGTGGAAGCAGAAGGATCCCTATGAGACGGTGGCTGAATACAAGGCTCGCGTTAACGAAGAAAATGCACGTGCCAAGCAGCTCGAGCTGCAGAAAATCCTGATGGATGAGTATGTGCAGCGCTTTGCCTGTCAGATAGACATCAACGACTTGCAGCTGAAACCCTATGATGCTGACAACCAGTCGTTCCTCATTGGTTCGCCTTATGGTGACATCGTCCTTGTTGTGCCCCGTACCAACGACGAGGCGCGCGACTTTGCCGAGAACTGGGCTGGCATCAAGGTTTACAACCAGCAGTTTGCCATTGCCAACCACAAGCTGGCGCTGGCCGGACTGACTTTCTCCACACCGATGGGAAAGGTCTACCAGTATGACAACAGCAAGGCACTGGCCTATAACGAGACGCAGATCGATGCTAATTTCAAGGACTTGGTGGACTATAGCCGGCTGGTCAATTCGGATGACAACGCCCAGAACACCGTCATTACGCAGCAGGAGATTGCCGTTGGTGTACCTGATGTAGACATCAATATCCCTGAGTATAAGCGTGTTAACGACAAGACCTTCGCCTTCATCATTGCCAACGAGAAGTACACGCAGGTCGCTCCTGTTCCGATGGCCGGCAACGATGGCCGTGTCTTCGCACAGTACTGCGAGAAAACCCTTGGCCTGCCCAAGGAGAACATCATCCTCTATACTGATGCCACCTATGGCAAGATGATTCGTGCCGTACAGGATATTAAGAACATTGACAAGGCCTACGACCAGATACGCGTCATCTTCTATTATGCAGGCCATGGAGTGCCCAACGAAAAGACCCGAGACGCCTTCCTGCTGCCCATCGATGCCGACGGAACCCACACCGAGGTGTGCTATCCGTTGAAACGACTCTATAGCGAATTGTCCTCTCTGCAGGCATCCTCGGTTGTTGTATTCCTTGACGCTTGCTTCAGCGGTTCGTTGAGCGACGGCTCTTCGTTGCTCGGTGCTGCCCGTTCCTTGGGTCTTAAGGCTCGTCAGGCTACCCCCGAAGGTAAGATGGTAGTGCTCAGTGCAGCCTCTGGCGATGAGACGGCTTATCCCTATGCCGACCATGGCCACGGACTCTTCACCTACTTTCTGCTGAAGAAATTGCAGATTTCGAAAGGCAGTGTCAATCTGGGTGACCTGTCCTCGTATATCATAGAGAATGTCAAGCAGAAATCGGTGCTCATCAACCGCAAGATTCAGACACCGACGGTGTCCTATCCTGCTGCTATCCAGAGCTCCTGGGCTAAGATGAAACTAAGATGAGAATAACAATATGACAATGACCAAGAGATTAAGACTAATGCTGGCTCTTTTGTTGCCATTGGCAGCCATAGCACAGACTACCGAGCTACGAGGCGAGTTTACCTACTATGCCGATCCAGGACAAACCATCAAGGAAGCCAAGGCTGCGGCTATTGAGAATGCCCGTATTGCCGCATTGGGAAAGGAGTTCGGAACACTCATCACACAAGATGTGCTGAGTCAGGAGAGCACAGACCGCGACGGCTACTTCATGCAGCTCAGTACAGCCGAGGTGAAGGGCGAGTGGGTGAAGGATTTGACGCCACCGGAAGCCAAGGTGGTGGACACTTCCGATGAAAACATCATCGTCATTCAGGCGCGTGTTCACGGAATAGCACGGCCTCTGAAGAATGAGGCTGCTGAATTTGATGTCCTGACGTTGCGCAACGGCACCACTCGTCGCTATCAGAGTACCGACTTCGTAGAGGGTGATAAGTTCTATCTCTATTTCAAGTCACCTGCCGACGGCTATGTGGCTGCCTATCTCATCGACGAACAGCGACAGGTACTCTGTCTGCTGCCCCACGAGAATAGCACCAACGGCCAGCAGCGCGTGGAGCACGGCAAGGAATACGTGTTCTTTTCCGAGCAGCACGATCCTGAGTTCAACTATCAGGACGGCATGCAGGTTTACTGCTCCGGCGAGCATCAGGAGATCAACCGCATCTATGTCATATTCTCTACTAAACCATTCGTCAAGCCTGTTGACAATGCCACGAAATCCCTTGGCTTTGATGACCTACTGCTGCCGCGCAGTCTTGCTCTGGGCGACTTCTCGCGCTGGATGGGTAAGGTGTATGGCCGCGACAAGAACATGAGTCGTAAGGTGCTCCGAATCAGTATTAAGAAGAAGTAACGATGTTAGTAAAGACCTACTGTGCGGCCGTCAATGGGCTGGATGTCAACACCGTCACTTGCGAGGTGAGCATGTCGCGTGGTGTGCAGTTTCACCTGACCGGACTTGCCGACGCGGCGGTCAGAGAAAGTTTCGATCGCATCAAGGCGGCACTAGTCAATAATGGTTACAAGATGCCCACGATGGACATCACCGTCAATCTGTCGCCTGCTGACATCAAGAAAGAAGGTTCGGGCTACGACCTGCCTGTGGCTATTGGACTTCTGGCGGCTAACGGCAAGGTGACCGACGAGCGGCTGGAAAAATACATGCTGGTGGGCGAACTGGGACTGGACGGTCATTTGCAACCCATCCGTGGTGCCCTGCCTATCGCCATCAAGGCCCGCAAGGAGAAGTTTAAGGGACTCATCGTACCTCGGCAGAACGTTCGCGAGGCAGCCGTTGTTAACCAGTTGGAAGTCTATGGCATGGAGACGCTGTTGGACGTCATCCAGTTTCTGAACGGCACCACGACCTACCAGCCCGAGAACATTGATACGCGCAAAGAGTTCTTTGCGCAGCAGGATCACTTCGAATACGACTTCAGCGACGTGAAAGGGCAGGAGAGTGTCAAGCGTGCCTTAGAGGTGGCCGCTGCCGGTGGCCACAACCTTATTATGATTGGCCCGCCGGGTTCGGGTAAGTCCATGCTGGCCAAGCGGTTGCCGTCTATTCTGCCTCCACTGTCGCTGGCCGAGAGTTTGGAGACAACACAGATACACAGCGTGGCCGGCAAGCTGAGCCGCGATACATCGCTCATCAGTCAGCGTCCTTTCCGTGCTCCTCATCATACTATTTCGCAAGTCGCCCTCGTGGGTGGCGGTAACAATCCACAGCCTGGTGAAATCAGTCTGGCACATAACGGCGTGCTCTTTCTGGACGAGATGCCCGAACTGTCGAGGTCGGTGCTGGAGGTGCTGCGTCAACCCTTGGAAGACCGCAAGATCAGTATTTCCCGTGCCAAGTACAGCGTGGAGTATCCTTGCTCCTTTATGCTGGTGGCCAGCATGAATCCATGTCCCTGCGGCTACTATGGCGATCCCACGCACCATTGCGTCTGCACTCCGGGACAGATTCAGCGCTATATGAATAAGATCAGCGGTCCGCTGCTGGACCGTATCGATATCCATTGTGAGATTCAGGCCGTTCCCTTCAAACAACTGTCTGAGATGCAGCCGGGAGAACCATCTGCCACCATTCGCGAACGTGTTATCAAGGCCCGCCAGATACAGACCGAGCGTTTCAGCTCCCTCCCTCTTGGGGAAGGTGGAGGAAGAGGTCCCCGTATCCATTGTAACGCCCAGATGACGGAGAAGATGCTTCATCAGTTTGCTGAGCCAGACGAGCAGTCACTTGACATGCTCCGCATGGCGATGGAGCGTCTGAAACTCTCCGCTCGTGCCTATAGCCGTATCCTCAAGGTTGCCCGCACCATTGCCGACCTTGCCGGAAGCGAGAAAGTTGAGTCTGTGCACATTGCCGAGGCCATCGGCTACCGTAACCTTGACCGCGGCGACTGGGCAGAGCGAGGTATATAATAAGGTTTTAGCAGGCAAACAATCAACTTACTTTTTTATTGATCCTGTAACGGACGAACAGCAGAAACGCCAACAGAACTGCGACGCCGAAGACGAGTGAAAAAAGTGCACTCCTGGTGAAGCCCACCACAAGAAAGGTGAGGAAGGACACTACCGATGTGGTCATCGCATAGGGCAGCTGTGTGGTGACATGGTTCAGGTGGTCGCACTGAGCGCCTGCCGACGACATGATGGAGGTGTCGGAGATGGGTGAGCAGTGGTCGCCGCACACCGCTCCGGCCATACAGGCGGAAATGGAGATGATCATAAGCTCTGGGTCAACGTTCTGGAAGCACGATACGACAATGGGGATGAGGATGCCGAAGGTGCCCCACGACGTGCCTGAGGCAAAGGCCAGCCCCGTGGCTACGACGAAAATGATGGCTGGCAGGAAGTTCATGAAGCCGGCGGCAGAGTGCTCTAACATGTGGGCGACATAAGTGGCTGCTCCCAGGCTGTCGGTCATGTCTTTCAGCGTCCAAGCGAAGGTCAGTATCAGCATGGCGGGCACCATCTGCTTGAAGCCCTCGGGAAGACTGGCCATGCATTCGCTGAACGTCAGCGACTGGCGCGCCCAATAGTAATTAAAGGTGAGGATGAGTGCTACGGCAGAGCCCAGCACCAATCCCACGGAGGCGTTGCTGGCGGCAAAGGCGTCGATGAAGTTTTTGCCTTGGAAGAAGCCTCCTGTGTAGATCATGCCGATGACGCAACCGACGACAAGCAGCACGACGGGAATGACGAGGTCGAGGACAATGCCTTTTTTCTCTGCCTGCTGACTTTCGTCCTGCGTTTGCCGGATGGAACCGGAGGTGAAGAGGTCGCCGCGGTGTGCATTCTGCTCGTGAAGCAGCATGGAGCCGTAGTCTATCTTCATGCAGATGATGAAGATCATCATCAGCAGGGTCAGCAGGGCATAGAAGTTATAGGGAATGGACTGCACGAAGATGCTCATGCCATTCTCGTTTTTGACGAATCCCGATACTGCTGCCGCCCACGACGAGATGGGGGCGATGATGCAGATGGGGGCTGCCGTGGAGTCGATGAGGTAGGCCAGCTTGGCGCGACTGATGTGGTGCTTGTCGGTAACGGGACGCATGACAGAACCCACGGTGAGGCAGTTGAAGTAGTCGTCGATGAAGATGATACACCCCAACAGCATGGTGGATAGCTGGGCACCTTCGCGACTCTTGATGCGGTTGGCGGCCCACGTACCGAAGGCTGCCGAGCCGCCGGTACGGTTCATCAGCTGTACCATCGTGCCCAGGATGACCAAAAAGACGAGAATGCCTACGTTCCACTTATCGGCCAGCATAGCCATCACCCCATCGGGGAAGAGGCGGTTGAGGCCGCCCACGGGGTCGAAGTCTGCGTTGAGAAGAGCACCGGTCAGCATACCGAAGAACAGGGAACCGTAGACCTCTCTGGTAATGAGTGCCAAGGAGATGGCGATGAGGGGTGGCGTCAGGGCCCAGAAGGTGTTCTTGACGGGCATGTGGTCGATGCTTACAGCATAACCTAACCATATCAAAAAAAGCGTTACGGCAATAAGCGACAGGTAGGTAATTCGCTTGGGGCGTCCTGGTTTTAAGTCATCTTCTTTGATCATGTGCGGATTCGTTTAAGTAATTTGTTTTGTTTGCTATTGTTTGAAGGGATAGATGGTGGCACCGATGCTGAGAGCACGGTTCTGGTACAGATTGGCAAGCTGCATCCAGTAGCCTTTGGTGTAGCCCGCCATGTCGTGGAACTCGGCAAAGACGTTGAACCGCTTTCCCAATTGCTTGTTGACCTTGATAGTGGCGAAGAGGTGAGCATGCTTGTCGTCCATTGTGCGCCGGCTGCTGTAGAGCAGCGTCGAGGACAGTCGGATGTCGTATGGCAGCAGGACTACGGGTGCCAGCTTGAGTGTCACGAAGTTGTCATGCTCTGAGGGAATCTGGTCCGTGGCATCGAGATGCTGGTGGTAGTAGTTAGCGCCGACTATTAGTTCCCAGACACCGGTTTTCCAGTAGATGGAGTTGCGGAAACCAAACACCTGATAGTTGGTGTCGTAGTAGTGGCTGTACCAGGTATTTTCCACGCTGGAGTGGAAGACAAGGTTCTTCTGCTGATAGGAATAGCGCACTACGCCCTGATGGGCTAGCATGGTGCTGAAGTTATCGGCGTCGAATCGCAGGGTGTTGGTCGGTGCAGCGTCGTCGACAACAAAGTCGCTGACTTCGGGTTTGAAGAAACGGCGTGCGAACTGCGCCTGGACAAAGTGTCGCCGTGCCTTATAGCCTACGCTGACCAGGTAGGAATGATTGCTGCGGCTGTGTGACCAAATGCTTTTATCTTCAGCATTATACTGGCGGTTCCAGAAGTTCATGATGCGGAAGCGGTCGCCGAGCGTCAGCACCCAAGGGCCGTGGGTATAGTTGAGCTGCGCATAGAAGTCGGTTGTCAGGTACTGCTCGCGGTTTTTCCCGCTGTACCAGGTGTTCTCATGATCCATCTCTGAACCTACCATCAGCCACAGGTCGGGCGTGAATAGGGGCGTGTCGAACTCGACGAAGGCGTAGGGGTAGCTGTCGCCCGTCTTGTCATCGTCGCTGCGGGTTCGCGTATAGTCGCAGCCCATCTCGGCAAAGAGGATGGCATCGTTGCTGAAGGTATGGGAGTAGGAGAGCACAAGGTCGATATAGCGGTTGTAGTAGGGATGCACTCCTGTCAGTCTCGGGTCGAAAATCTTTTGCTTCTTGTCGTCAAACATCTGGAACGCCTTCACGATGAGGCGGTCGTTCCGGCTAATCTTCCAGTCAATGTTGAGGTGCAGGTTCTCCGCGAATGCGCGGTCAGTCATGCTGCATGCGTTGGTAGGGTAGGCTTTTCCGTAGGCCGTGCTCGCCATGGCATAGGCCTGCACGGTGACCTTCTTGCTGCGGTTGGCCACGTCGGCGTAGAACCTGCCGTTGCCGTAAGTGCTGCCAGATAGTGCCACCTTGCCGTCCGTCTTGACGTCGGTGCGGTAGTAGATGTCGATGATACCCTTCGTGCCGTTTACCGCCTTGGCCACCGAGGTGTTGCCGCATATCTGGATGCGGTCTATCTCGCAAGCCTTCACATGGGCCAGGAACGACTGCTGGTCCACGACGATGTCGACATTGTCGATGCGCAGGCCGTAATTGAGGTCAATGTCCTTTCCGTTGACGGACAAGAACTCCGGACAGGTGTTCAGCACGTCCAGCAGCGTCATGTCGCTGTCGGGCTTCATCCTGTCCACATGGATGACGTAGCGGTCGCCCTGAAACTCGATGATGTCGTCCTCAGCAGCCTGAGCCGTCATGCTGCCCAAGCATAGCGCACACAACAAGATGCAACCTTTGATGTATTCTCTCATGTCTTTTCTTCTCAGCATGGATGCTGATTGCCCTTTAATATGGTTCTTGTCCAATAAACTTGTACGGCTTAGAGGCAGGCAAAGATACAACTTTTTCCCCAATTATCGATATTTTGTGCTCAACTTTAACAATAGTTGACTTGGTCCCCCATGACGGCAAGACGTTAGAGTGAGTTTTTATCGGCGAATTGTTTGCGGAATTGAAATATAAATAGTACCTTTGTAGGCAAAATCGGAACAGAAAGGTTATGGGAATCTATATCATATTGGTCATTCTGGCGGTCGGGCTGACAGCGGTGGCAGGATATCTGCTCGGCGGACGCGACAAGAAGGAGTATGTCGCTACGATTGCTACGCTGAAGGCTGAGAAGGCCGCCAGTGAGCACATGGTACAGCAACTCAAGGAAGCCCACGTAGCACAGCTCTCGGCTCTGAAGGAGAACCACAATACGCAGCTTGCGGCCCTGAAACAGTCGCAAGAAGCACAAATCTCAGCGCTGAAGGAGATGAACGAGGAGCAGGTGAAGACTCAGCTGAACCTCATTCGCGAACAGATGCAGACCACGTCGGAGAAAGTGCTGAAGATGCGCCAGGACGAGCTGGGCGAGCGTAATAAGGAGCAGGTGTCGAAAATCATCGACCCGCTACAAAAGAGTCTGAAGGACATGCAGGAGGCGCTGGACAAGACCAAGGTTCAGCAGACGGAGGCATTGACGCGTCTGGACGAAACCATCAAGATCAGTATGGAGAAGAGCGCTGCCATCGGTGAGACGGCCGACCGACTGACACGTGCCCTGACGGGAGAGGTGAAGGTGCAGGGCAACTTCGGTGAGCTGAAGCTGAAGCAGTTGTTGGAGGACCTGGAACTGAAGGAGGGCGAGCAGTACGAAACGCAGGAGACGCTCCGCGAACGCAGTGGCAAGAGTCTCAAGGGCGACGACGGCAAGGGACTGATACCCGACTTCATCTTGCACTTCCCGAACAACCGCCACGTGGTGGTGGACTCGAAGATGTCGCTGACAGACTATGACCGCTATATGAACGCCGAGGACGGCACACCGGAGAAGAGCGCCTTCCTGAAGGCACACATCGACAGTGTCCGGGCACAGGTGAAGCGACTGGCCAAGAAGGACTATACGCGCTACCTGCCCGAGGGCTACAACCGCCTGAACTTCGCCATCATGTACGTGCCCATAGAGGGCGCGCTGAATTTGGCGCTGATGAACGACGGTGCCCTGTGGCGCGAGGCTTACGACGACGGTGTGATGATACTGGGACCGCAGACGATGTATATGAACCTAAGGGTGCTGGAGATGATGTGGACGCAGGTACGACAACTGAAGAACCAGCAGGCCATGATGGACGCCGCCAACACGGTGATAGACCGCGTGCAGGACTTCGGCATGCGCTTCATGGATGTTGAAGCGAGCATGAACGATACCGTCAAGAAGATGTCGAAGCTGAAGATTACCACCTCCGAGGGCGGACCGAGCATCATCACTGCTGCCCGCAACCTGCTGAAGGCCGGTGCCCGCGAGAACAAGAAGAAAAAGCCACTGGCGGATATGGACGACACGATGTTTTTGGAGGAGAGCATCACCCCCGACCCCGGCCTCACCCCTAATCCCTCTCCAAAGGGCGAGGGGACCTTAAGGGCGAGGGGGAGTGAATAGTAATCACAAAGTTTAAGGATCATTATGGAATATATGTCACAAGAGGGCTACGATAAGCTGGTAGCCGAGTTGCGCCACATGGAACAGGTGGAACTGCCTGCAGTGCGGGAGGCCATCGCCGAGGCGCGGGCACAGGGAGACCTGAGCGAAAACTTCGAATATCACGCTGCCAAGCGTGAACAGGGCCGTCTGTTAGGTCGCATCCGCTTCAAGCAGCGCGTGCTGGAAAACGCCCGTGTGCTGGACAAGTCGCTGCTGGGTGGCGAGAAGGTTGGACTGCTCAGCAAGGTGGAGATGACCAACCTGAACAACCAAGCTCACATGACGTATACCATCGTCAGTCCCCACGAGGCCAACCTGCGCGAGGGAAAGATTTCCATCAAGTCGCCCATCGCCGAGGCACTGCTGAATAAGCGAGTAGGGGACGAGGTGGAAGTGCACGTACCTGCAGGACTTATCAAATTGAGAATCGAGAGCGTTGCATTGTAATTGAGAATTGAAAATTGACAATTGATAACAACAATGACTAAGAAAACTACTATGGAAGCTAAAACAAAATTCGTCACAATGGGCGAAATCATGCTGCGCATGACGCGGCCCGACTATCAACGCATCATTCAGGGAAACAAAATTGACGGTTTCTTCGGTGGTTCCGAGGCTAACGTAGCCGTGTCGCTGTCCATGATGGGCGACGACGTGGAGTATGTCACTCGCCTGCCGAACAACATGTTGGGTGTGGCATGCCGCAACGAACTGCGCCGTTATCAGGTCGGTACGAAGCACATCATCTGGGGTGGTACGCGACTGGGCAAGTACTTCTACGAGCAGGCAGCCTCGTTGCGCGGCTCGAGTGTAGCCTATGACCGCGAGCACTCGTCACTGATGACCCTCCACACGCACATGCTGGACTGGAAGGAGATTCTGCGCGGAGCCGACGTGTTCCACTGGTCTGGCATCTCGTGTGCCCTGTCCGAGGGTGCCAGCGACGCCACGCTGGACGGTCTGGACGAGGCCCTGCGTAAGGGCATCTACACCTCTGTGGACATCAACTACCGCAAGAACCTGTGGAACTACGGCCAGCAGCCGTGGGACGTGCTGTTCCCTGCTGTCAAGGCCTGCCACATCGTCTTCGGCGATACCGGCGAATGGAAACTCATCACAGGCATGACGCCGCCGAAATTCGAGCCGCAGGATACGAACTACGAGATGGATCTGCGTGGCTACAAGCAATTCTTCGAGAAGGCGCAGGAGATGCTGCCTAAGGCCCGTCACATGGTGATGGCCGCCCGTAACGTGCTGTCGGCCAGCCACCATCTGTTGACGGGACTGCTCTATGCCGACGGTGTGTTGTACCATACCGGCATCCTGGACATCAATCCTGTTCTCGACCCGATGGGTGTCGGCGACGCTTTCATTGCCGCCTATCTGCACGCCCACTTCCGCTGGCGCGGTCAGCACCAGAAGCACTTGGACTACGCCCTGACGGCCTCTGCCATGAAGAACACCATCATGGGCGACTTCAACCTGCTGACAGAGCGCGAGGTCATCGACACGATGAACGTCGTCTTAGGCGACACCAGCAAGTTTGTGCCCGTCAAAACTTACGAATAATCAAAAACCACGAATTACGCAGACTTAGAGCGTAATTCGTGGTTTATCAAGAATGCCGTATTTTAGTTGCGGAACACCAGTCCGTCGCCGAACTCATCGATGATGATGGGCTTCTCGCGGTTCACCTGGTCAGCCAGTATCTTACGCGACAAGTCGTTCAGCACCAGTTGCTGGATGGCTCGCTTCACAGGGCGTGCTCCGAACTCGGGGTCGTAGCCTTCCTGGGCCAGGTACTGGATAGCGGCATCGGTGGTCTCCAGGCGGATGCCCTGAGGCTCCAGCATGTCGGTCACGCGCTTCATCTGCAGGCGTACCACATCAGCTATCTGCTCCTGCGTCAGCTGCTGGAAGGTGATGATTTCGTCGATACGGTTCAGGAACTCCGGACGCATCGTCGTGCGCAGCTGCTCGCGGGTGGCGTTGCTGGTCATGATGATGATAGTGTTCTTGAAGTTGGCGGTACGGCCCTTGTTGTCAGTCAGCCTGCCGTCGTCCAATACTTGCAACAGGATGTTGAACACATCGGGGTGCGCCTTCTCTATCTCATCGAACAGCAGTACCGAGTACGGCTTGCGGCGTACAGCCTCCGTCAGCTGGCCGCCCTCGTCGTAGCCCACGTATCCCGGAGGTGCACCAATCAGTCGGCTGACGGTGTGCTTCTCCTGATACTCCGACATGTCGATACGCGTCATCATGGTCTCGTCGTTGAACAGGTATTCTGCCAGTGCCTTCGCCAGCTCCGTCTTACCGACACCCGTGGTACCGAGGAAGATGAACGAGGCGATAGGTCGCTTCGGGTCTTGCAGTCCGGCACGGCTACGGCGCACGGCGTCAGATACGGCATTGATGGCTTCATCCTGTCCGATGACACGGCAGTGCAGCTCCTCTTCCAGGTTGAGCAGCTTCTCACGCTCGCTCTGCAGCATGCGGGTGACGGGGATGCCCGTCCAGCGGCTCACCACCTCGGCAATGTCATCGGCAGTGACCTCCTCGCGCACCAGTCTTCCAGCGGCAGAACCGCTGGACACGCTATCCAGCTGGGCTTGGATGGACTTGATATCGTCCTCAAGGGCTTTTAGCTTTGAGTAGCGTATTTCAGCCACCTTGCCATAGTCACCTTCGCGCTCGGCACGGTCAGCCTCCAGGCGCAGGTTCTCTATGTCCTGCTTGTCCTGCTGAATCTTGTTGATGAGCTGGCGTTCGCCCTCCCATTTGGCACGGAACTGGGTCTCTTGCTCTTTCAGCTCGGCAATCTCCTTGTCGAGTTGGGCTATTTTAGGCTCGTCGCCCTCGCGCTTGATGGCCTCGCGCTCAATCTCCAGCTGAGCCAGACGGCGGGTAATCTCATCCAGTTCCTCTGGCACCGAGTCGCGCTCCATGCGCAGCTTGGCAGCAGCCTCGTCCATCAGGTCGATGGCCTTGTCGGGCAGGAAACGCTCGGAGATGTAACGCTCCGACAGTTGGACGGCGGCGATACAGGCATCATCCTGAATACGAACCTTATGGTGGTTCTCGTAACGCTCCTTCAGTCCTCGGAGGATGCTGATGGCCGACAGCTCGTCTGGCTCATCCACCATAACTGTCTGAAACCTACGCTCTAACGCTTTGTCCTTTTCGAAATACTTCTGGTATTCGTTCAGCGTAGTGGCACCGATGGCGCGCAGCTCACCACGTGCCAAGGCTGGTTTCAGGATATTGGCAGCATCCATCGCTCCCTCACCGCCACCGGCACCCACCAGCGTGTGAATCTCGTCGATGAAGAGGATGATGCGACCTTCGGCCTTCGTCACCTCGTTGATGACCGACTTCAGGCGCTCCTCAAACTCCCCCTTGTACTTTGCACCGGCCACCAGTGCGCCCATGTCGAGCGAATAGAGCTGCTTGTCTTTCAGGTTCTCGGGCACGTCGCCACGCACGATACGACCAGCCAGTCCTTCTACGATAGCCGTCTTACCTGTACCCGGTTCACCAATCAGTATCGGGTTGTTCTTCGTACGACGTGAAAGAATTTGGAGCAGTCGGCGTATCTCATCGTCACGGCCTATCACCGGGTCCAGCTTGCCCTGTCGCGCCATATCCACCAGGTTCTTGGCGTATTTCTCCAGGCTCTGGTAGTTCTCGTCGCCACTCTGGCTCTGCACCTTCTGACCCTGTCGCAGTTCGTTGATGGCGGCACGGAGGTCTTTCTCCGTGATGCCGGCATCCTTCAGAATACGGCCTGCGGTGGCTCCATCGGTCAGCAAAGCCAATAGAATAGGTTCGCACGCCACGAACTCATCGCCCTGCTTCTGGGCATATTCCTGTGCCTTCAGCAGCACGCGGTTAGTGTCGCCCGACAGGAAGGGCTCACCACCCGTCACACGAGGCAGGTGCTGCAGCTCCGTCTGCACCAGCATGTCTATCTGCTGTGCGTTCACGCCCAACTTCTGGAAGATGAACGTGGTCACGTCCTTCGCCTTACTCAGTACGCCCGCCAACAGATGCACCGGTTCGATAGTCTGCTGTCCGTTGCGTTGTGCGGTGTTGACGGCCTCCTGTACCGCCTCCTGCGCCTTGATTGTAAACTTGTCTAATGTCATAAGTTTGTCCTCCTATTGTTTTAATTGTTTCTGCCGATTCACCATCAAGTCCTGTGCCGAACTGTCTAAAACCGACAAAACGGCAGAATCCGCTGACGATTTGTCGGTATTTGTGTATGGCGGTTGCTTGTCGTGTGACATATTGGTAGAATTTCCGTGCAAAATTGCCACCATTTGTGCGCTATTCCAATTATTTTTAGTACTTTTGCCCCTGTTATGGCAAAAGAGAAGATTATGTATGTCTGCTCCAACTGCGGACAGGAGTCGGCCAAATGGATAGGCAAATGCCCTGCCTGCGGCCAGTGGAACACGTTCAAGGAAATCAGGACCTCACCCCAACCCCTCTCCAAGGGGCGAGGGACTTTTGGCAATAGCGGTGGTGGCGTGTCCGACAAAGGGCGCGATGCGGCTCGTGTGCTGCGGTTGCGCGACATCTCGGCGCACGACGACCCGCGTATCGATATGCAGGATGCAGAGTTGAACCGCGTCCTGGGTGGCGGCTTGGTGCCGGGCAGCATTGTGCTGTTAGGCGGCGAGCCGGGTATCGGCAAGTCCACGCTGTCGCTGCAGACCATGCTGAAGGTAGCCGGAACCTCCGCCGACGCCTCTCAGGGAGGGGGCATGAAGGTGCTGTATGTCAGCGGTGAGGAGAGCGCCCACCAGCTGAAGATGCGTGCCGAGCGCCTTGCCTCCCCTCAACAGGGGAGGTTGGAGGGGGCTGACAATTTCCTCATCCTCTGCGAGAACTCCCTGGAAGCCATTTTCGAGCACATCAAGGAGGTGCAGCCTGAGCTGCTGGTTATCGACTCCATTCAGACCATCTCCACCGAGGACGTTGAGTCTTCTGCGGGCTCCATAGCCCAGGTGCGCGAATGTGCCTCCGCCCTGTTGCGCTTTGCCAAGTCGAGTGGGGTACCCGTCATCCTCATCGGACACATCACCAAGGAGGGCACGCTGGCCGGTCCGAAGATTCTGGAGCATATCGTCGATACCGTTATTCAGTTTGAGGGCGACCAGCACTATATGTACCGCATCCTGCGCAGCATCAAGAACCGCTTCGGTTCAACGTCCGAGTTGGGCATCTACGAGATGCAGCAGACGGGTTTGCGACAGGTCTCCAACCCCTCCGAGCTGCTGCTCACCGAGAATCACGACGGACTCTCCGGCGTGGCCATCAGTTCGGCCATCGAGGGCGTGCGTCCCTTCTTGGTCGAGACGCAGGCATTGGTGTCCTCTGCAGCCTACGGCACTCCGCAGCGCAGTGCTACGGGTTTCGACCAGCGCCGCCTGAACATGCTGTTGGCCGTGCTGGAGAAGCGTGTGGGCTTCAAGCTCATGCAGAAGGATGTGTTCCTGAACATTGCCGGAGGTCTGCGCGTCACTGACATGGCGATGGACCTGAGTGTCATTGCCGCCGTGCTCTCGTCGAATGTCGACACGCCCATCGAAGAAGGGTGGTGCATGGCCGGCGAGGTGGGCTTGAGCGGCGAGGTGCGTCCCGTAGCCCGCATCGAGCAGCGCATCTCCGAGGCCGAGAAGTTGGGCTTCCAGCATATCATCATCCCCAAGTATAACCTCGCGGGACTCAATCAGAAGAAGTTCAAGATTGAGCTCGTTCCCGTTCGCAAGGTCGAGGAAGCCCTCCGCGCCTTGTTCGGATAACCAACCCCCGTAAGCCATGAGACGTTATTTCCCGATATTTCTATTGTTTGCCTGCCTGCAGACCGTCTGGGGCACGAACACTGAGAAACCCTCCCGCGACCGGCGCCCCAAGGTGGGACTGGTGCTTGGTGGCGGCGGAGCCAAGGGTGTGGCGCATATTGGCGTGCTGAAGGTGCTGGAACGTGCCGGAATGCCCGTCGACCTCATCACCAGCACCAGTATGGGAAGCATCATCGGTGGAGCCTATGCCTGCGGACATCCTGCAGCCATGCTCGACTCCATCGTTCGGACGCAAGACTGGGCCGTGCTGCTTTCTGACAAGGAGAGCAACAGCGACCAGGACCTGCAGATGCGCGAGAAGAACAACACCTATATCCTCAGCAAGACGATTAACCTCGGCCGCAACAAGTCGCAGGGCAGCGGTGGTGGCTTCATCAGGGGCCGGAACATCACGCCGCTCTTCAACAGGATTACGTCGCCCTTTAACGACTCCCTCGACTTCAATACTTTGCCTATCCCCTTTGCCTGTGTGGCCACCAATATCGCCGACAACACGGAGTATGTGTTCCACCGTGGCAGGCTGAGCCGGGCCATGCGCGCCAGTATGGCCATTCCGGGCGTCTTTGCACCAGTGAGGAAAGACGGTATGGTGCTGATAGACGGAGGTATGCGCAACAACTTCCCTGCCGACATCGCCCGCGAGATGGGTGCCGACTACGTCATTGGCGTCGATGTCCAGGACGTGCCGAAGCCTGCCGACAAGCTGCAGACGGGAACGCAGATTATAGCGCAGATTACCGACTGGCTCTGCATGAATAAATACGAGGAGAACAAGCGTCTGACGAACATCTACATCCGCGTGAATACGGAAGGCTATAGCGCCGCCAGTTTCACGGAGGCAGCCATCGACACGCTGATACGCCGCGGCGAGGAAGCCGCCATGGCCCATTGGGACGAGATTGTGGCGCTGGCCAGGCAGTTAGGACCCGTCCACGAGCAGCGCGTCATCTATCCCATTCCGGCCGTCAACCCCGACGACGCCAACCGCGAGCGGAAGCGCCATCGCAGAAAGGAAACCACCCTCAACCTGGGCGTCCGATACGACACCGAGGAGGCTGTGGCCCTGCAGGCCAATGCCCAGTTGCCCATTCACACCAAGATGCCCATGGACCTGGAGCTGACCATGCGACTGGGCAAGCGGCTGAAGGCCCAGGTGGACTGGACGCTGCACCCCGCCAGCTTCTTCCATCCCACCATATCGTACATCTACCGCAACAACGACATTGATTTCTACAAATCCGGCGACAAGGCCTACACCTTCACCTACAACCAGCATTCGGTGAAGATGGCGCTCCTCAACTTCAACGTGCGCAACTTCAACGTCAGCCTTGGCGGACAGTGGGACTACTACGACTACCACTCCCTGCTGGCCAACAGTCAGAAGCACCACGAGCTCGACGACCGCGACGCGCAGGACAAGGGGTACATCAGCTATCAGGGCCGCATATGGTACAACAGCGAGAACAAGTGGTACTTCCCCACCAGCGGCGTGCGCTTCCAGGCCAAGTTTGCCTACCATACCGACAACTTCATCAAGCTGAACGGCAAGGTCGGCATCAGCGAGTATGCCGCCATGCTGCGCTACAACCTGCCGCTGGCCCGGCCGTTCACCGTGCAGCCGATGGTGTACGGGCGTTTCCTGGAGGGCAGCGACATTCCGGTGGTCATCAACAACCTGCTGGGCGGCGAGTGGTTCGACCACTACGTCGAGGGACAGCTGCCCTTCGCCGGTGTGGGCAACCTGGAGATGGCGTGGCAGAACCTGGCCGCGGCACAGCTGCAGGTGCAGTACAATCCCACCACCAACAACAACATCCTGCTGCGCTTCTCCGCCGCACAGAATGCGCCCAAGATCAGGCAATTGTTCGACTACAGCACCATGCTCGGCGGCAGTCTGAGCTACTACTACACCACCATGCTGGGACCCCTGGGCGGCTCCGTCGGCTATAGCAACCAGACCAAGAAGTTCTATTTCTACGTCAACCTCGGCTACGTGTTCTAACGTCGCACAGATTGTATTTCTCGCGCAGAGCCGCAGAGTACATGGAGGTGGCGCAGAGGGTATTTGGCTGCACGTGAAAAATGGGAGTATACGGAGTGTTCCGTGCTTCGATGCCCAGCAGGATTATGGGAGCCTCACCCCCAGAAGATGGCTAAAGGCTGATGGCTGAATGAAAAAATCCCCGAATCGTGAAAGCGGTTCGGGGATTTGTTATAGTGTGGCGACTCTTCGCAGAGCCGCCTTTTTTTATGACTATTCTTCGTACGCTGTGGGGTCGTCGATGCCGGCGGCGGCGAAGGCTTCGCGGCGCTCTACACAGGTGCCGCAGCGACCACAGTGCTTGTCGCCACCGACGTAGCACGACCACGTCTTCGCATAGTCGATGCCTAACGCCTTGCCGCGGGCGGCAATGTCGGCCTTGGTGATGTTGGTGTAGGGCGAGCGCAGACGGACGTTGACGAAGGTGCCGGCGGAGGCAGCCTGGTCGAAAGCGTCGACAAACTGCGGGGTGCAGTCGGGGTAGATGGTGTGGTCGCCGCCGTGGTTGGCCATCATGACATACTGCAGACCGTTGCTCTCGGCAATGCCCACGGCGATGCTGAGCATGATGCCGTTGCGGAAGGGAACAACCGTTGACCGCATGTTGTCGTCGGCATAGTGGCCCTCGGGAATGTCCTCGCCCCCCTCCAGCAGCGAACTCTTGAAATACTTCGTCATGAAGTCCAGTGGGATGACGATATGACGGATGCCTAACTGCTGGCAATGCCAACGGGCAAAGGGAATCTCACGGGCGTTGTGCTTCGAGCCGTAGTCGAACGAGATGGCCAGGGCGATGCGCTCCTGCTCATCGTAAAGCAACGTGGTGGAGTCGACACCACCGCTTAATATCAGTACAGAGTCTTTCATAATCGCTGCAAAATTACAAAATAATTATCAATTATCATTTGTCAATTGTCAATTATTTCGTACCTTTGCACGGCTTTTTTAAAATAAACATCATGTATAAACCACTTTTCAATCAGCGCAAGGCACTCCGCTTCCGTCAGTTTTCGCGGAAGGGTTATGCCCTCTTTGCCTGCTTGGGACGCGTCGTCACCATTGGTGTGCTGAGTGTGGCCACCCAGCAGACGGCCATTGCCGCCAGTGACGACAACCGTGTGGCTGACGGTTCTGCCGTCAGCACCTCCGTGGACACCCTAAGCACCGACAAGGAGGTGACGCTCGACGACCTTGAGGTTACGGGCTCACGCGCACCGCTTGCCCTTGGACAAGCAGCGAGAATGGTCACTGTACTGAGCCGCGAGGATATTCAGGCGGCGCCAGTACAAAGTATTAACGATTTGCTGAAATATGCCGTAGGCGTTGACGTCCGGCAGCGCGGTCCGCTGGGTGCCCAGACGGATATCGGCATCCGTGGCAGCAGCAGCGAGCAGATAGCCATCCTGCTGAACGGCGTCAACATCTGCGATCCGCAGACGGGGCACAACGCCTTCGACTTGCCGTGCGACCTGAGCGACATCGTCCGCATCGAGGTGCTGGAAGGCCCTGCCGGACGCGTCTATGGCACGTCGTCGCTCGTAGGGGCGGTGAATGTGGTGACGAACCGACCCCTCTCTCGGCCCCTCCCGAAGGGCGGGGAGGCTGATGCGCGGGGAGATGTGAGAGGTGAGAGAAGTGTTCAAGCGCGGGTGGAGGGCGGCTCGTTCGGCTATCTGTCTGCTGCCTGCCGCCTCAGTCTCCCCGCCCTTCGGGAGGGGCCGGGGAAGGGGTCCTCTATCAGCGCCAGCTACACGCGCTCCGACGGCTACCAGCGTGCCAAGTCCGGGGCGCTGAACAGCGACTATCAGGGCGGCAAGGCCTTCTGGCAGGGAACGTATGCGGCCACGGACGTCCGACTGCAGGGATATGCGGGTCTGTCTGTCAAAGGCTTCGGCTCGAACACGTTCTACAGTGCCAAGTACGACGAGCAGTACGAGCGCACGCTGAAGTGGTTTACGGCCCTGCAGGGCGACGTCAGGTGTAAGACCTTTGAAGCAGGAGGCCGGCAGTATGAGCTGCACTTCAAGCCCGCCGTCTACTGGAACCGCTCGTACGACCGCTTCGAGCTGATACGAGGCATGGACGACAAGGTGCCTTTCAATCATCACCGTACCGATGTCTTCGGCATCAACCTGAACAGCTACTTTGACTGGCAGTGGGGGCGGACGGCCCTGGGGGCTGAGTTCCGCAACGAGGACATCGTCAGCGGCAACCTCGGCGAGCCGCTGAACAGCCCGCACGGCTCCTACAAGTACGGACTGAACCGCTCGAACCTTTCGTTCCACCTGGAGCATAACGTGCTGCTGCAGCGCTTCACACTGTCGGCTGGCCTCGTGGCGGTGAAGAATACGTGGAACGGCATGCCCTTCAAGGTCTATCCTGGCATAGATGCCAGCTATCGCATCGGCAACGACTGGAAGGTGTATGCCTCCTACAACTCGTCGCTGCGCATGCCGTCGTTCACCGAGCTCTACTATAGCGTTGGCGGTCATAAGGCCGACAAGTACCTGAAGCCCGAGGAACTGCATGCCGTCGAGGGTGGGGTGAAGTATCTGACGTCGGCTGTGACGGCACAGGCCAGCGTGTACTATCATCACCTGCGTAACATGATTGACTGGGTGATGGATCCCACCGCCGCCAATCCCGTCTGGACGAGTGTCAACCACACGAAGGTCAACACGCTGGGCTTCGAGTCGTCCGTCTGTCTGAACCTGCAGCAACTGTTCGGTTGGCAACAGTCGTCGTTCGCTGTTGCGTATAGTTATAATGACCAGAGAAAGAAGGAATTAGGGCAGTTGACTCAGTCGAAGCTGGAGTATCTGCGGCACAAGCTCGTGGCACAGTTACAGGCACATTTGGTGAGCCGTCTGGACTTGGGCGTGAAGTACCGTTTGCAGAAGCGTACGGGAAGCTACACGACGGCTGACGGAGCCGTGGAGCCCTATCATACATACGATGTGGTGGATGCCCGTCTGACGTGGAATGCAGACTGCTACAGCGTCTATGCGGAAGCCAACAACCTGTTCGGTCGCCGCTACATAGACTATGGCAACGTGCCACAGCCCGGTACATGGTTCATTATGGGAACAAAGATTACGATCAGGTAAGACCCCTCACCTCTCACCTCTCACCTCTAACCCCATTTCTCGGGCTTTCTCCAGGAGCAACTGCATGAGAGGCTCGCGCTCGTTCTCGACCTTGTTGTCGAGGACGGCGTCCTTCAGGTATTGCTTCAGTGTTCCTACCTCGCGCGAAGGCTTCAGGTGGAACATCTCCATGATCTCATTGCCGTCGATGACGGGTTGCAGCAGTCGCTTGTAGTCCTTCTCCTGTAGGTCGGCCAGTTTCTCGCGCACCATGCGGAAGTTCTCGAGGAACATCTTCTTCTTGACCTCGTTCTTCGAGGTGATGTCTGCCTCGCAGAGCGTCATCAGGTCGTCGATGTCGTCGCCGGCATCGTTCAGCAGACGGCGTACGGCCGAGTCGGTTACCTCGCTGTCGGCGATGACCTGTGGTCGCATGTGCAGGTCGACAAGTTTCTGCACATACTTCATCTCGGCACCCATCGGCAGCTTGAGGCGTCGGAAGATGGTCGGCACCATCTTGGCACCGATGATGTTGTGGTTGTGGAACGTCCAGCCGATGCCCGGCTCCCAGCGCTTCGACTTCGTCTTGCCGATGTCATGCAGCAGGGCACCCCAGCGGAGCCAGAGGTGGGAGTTGAGACCCCCTCCCGTCCTCCCCGAGGGGAGGGGAGTTCGACAGACATTTTCTAGGACTTCCAGTGTATGGTAGAAGTTGTTCTTGTGGGCTCGGCCGTCGCGCTTCTCGACAATATCGAGGGCGGCCAGTTCGGGCAGGATGATCTGCAGCAGACCAGACCGCTGCAGGTATTCGAAGCCGATGCTGGGGTGGGGAGCCATGATGATTTTGTTCAGCTCCACCTCGATGCGCTCGCTGCTGACAATCTTGATGCGGTCGGCCATGCGTGACAGGGCTTCGAAGGTCTCTTCCTCTATCTCGAAGTTCAGCTGGGTGGCGAAGCGGATGCAGCGCATCATGCGCAGCGGGTCGTCGCTGAAGGTGATTTCGGGGTCAAGTGGGGTAGCGATGATGCCGTCCTCCAGGTCGGCAATGCCGTTGAAGGGGTCTACCAGTTCGCCGAAGCGGCTCTTGTTCAGGCAGATAGCCATGGCGTTGATGGTGAAGTCGCGTCGGTTCTGGTCGTCCTCCAGCGTTCCGTCTTCGACGACGGGCTTGCGCGAGTCGTGGCTGTAGCTTTCTCTCCTTGCTCCGACGAACTCGATTTCGAGTTCGTCTTTTTTCACTTGGGCGGTGCCGAAGTTGCGGAAGACGCTGAGGTGGGCGCGCCTGCCCAACCTCTGCTTAAGGGCCGAGGCGACATCAATGCCACTGCCCACCACGACGACGTCGATGTCGTTGCTGGGACGCTCCAGGAAGATGTCGCGAACGTAACCGCCCACTACATAGCATTCTACTCCCATCTCGTCGGCTACGTCGCTGATGAGATGAAATATTTCCTTGTCCAAAATCTTGGCTAATGCTTGGTCTGAATACAGCTTCATGGGTGCAAAGGTACAAAAAAAAATCCGATTTCGTGTGGTGTTGTCCAAATAAATTTGTACCTTTGCAGTCAAATTGCAAATTAAGAATCAAAAACTACCGATTATGATGAGAAAACTATTCGCGTCTATTGCCCTGCTGACAGCCATGTCTGCTTCAGCAGAGAGCTATCAGGACCTGAAGTCTATGACACTGCAAGTGCCCGAGATGAAGGCCGAATTGGTGGAGCGTACTACTCCCAATGTCTTTGATGGACAGTCGTCCGCATTAGAGACCTCTTCGACGGTCTCTGTCGTGTTGAACAAGGAGGCAGGCAAGTGGCGTCCCGACATTGATTTCTTTAAGTCGAAGACCAATCCCGGTGTGAAGCCCTACAAGTTCATGGACGACATGACCTTCGTCGGCATTCCTTTGTTTGCTGCCGGTTGGGCTCTCAAGGGCGACAAGGCTATGTTCCGCGTCAATCAGAAAGCCGAGAAGGGCGGTAAGAAGAATACCCAGCTGCTGACCGACTTCAAGACCGGTATCGACGACTATACACAGTTCTTCGGTCCTGCTATGGTGGTAGGTCTGAAGTTGGGTGGCTATGAGGGTCGTAGCGACTGGCCCCGACTGCTGGCCAGCGCCGGACTGTCCTATGCCATTATGGCCGGTTTAGTCAACGGTATCAAGTACACCGCCAAAGAGATGCGTCCCGACGGTTCTTCCGCCAACTCGTGGCCTTCAGGTCATACGGCAACGGCCTTCGTGGGCGCTACCTTGCTGCACAAGGAGTATGGTCTGACACGTTCGCCCTGGTGGTCGGTAGCTGGTTACGGTGTGGCTACGGCAACAGGTGTGATGCGTGTGCTGAACAACCGCCACTGGATTTCCGACATCATGTCGGGTGCCGGTATCGGTATCATGTCCACTGAGTTGGGTTATGCCATTGGCGACGTGCTCTTCAAGGGCAAGGGTCTGTTGCGCAACGATATGCTCGTCGACGACGACACGCCTTCGTTCTTCGCCATCTCCATGGGTCTGGGACTGGGTTCCAAGCAGCTTGATTTCGAGTCGGGCGGTGAGACGCGTTCCATCAAGTTCCGTGCCGCAACGGTGGTAGACGCCGAGGGTGCTTACTTCTTTAATAAGTATATCGGTGTCGGCGGTCGTCTGCGCGTCAGGGCTATGTCTGCTAAGGACTTCGGAGGTTTTACCGACTATGTGGCCGGTGAGGATGTCGAGGCCTGGGGCGGCTTGCGAAATATATATGCAGGCTATGAACAAATGACGGGTGACGCCAAATTCCATGGCGACTTCCCCAACGGCGTGCAGCCTACTGGTTCGGAGGGCGACTGGGACAACTGGATGACGTTGCTGACCAAGGCTGGGTATGATTTGAACTCCGAGGCAGCATTTAACGCCAATGCACCTGTTACCGACATCTACGGTACCGTCAAGAGCGACCATATCACTGAGTTCACCGGTAGCGTGGGCGTGTACTTCAACCTGCCGCTGGGCAGTCATTTCTCGCTGGGTACCAAGGCCCTCATCGGTCGTTCGTTTACCCAGGAGCTAGACATCGACGGACACGCAGAGGGTAACAAGAAGAATATCACCTATAAGATAGCCATCGACAATACTGCTGCCGGTCGTGTCAACGTGGGTGAGCCCGCGGTTACTCTGGAGAGCCTGGACTACCCCACCAACACCGGCGAGAAGTGGACCGACGACTGGGAGTACCTGACTGTCGGTGCCGAGTCGTCGACCTCGTTCGGTACAGGACTGTCGCTGACCTATAAGTACAAGTCGAACTTCTCGTGGCGCATCTTCTGCGACTATGACTATACCCGCAAGAACTTCAAGGTGAAGTACGACCCCTTCCATTTCACGCAGAAGGGCCTGACCAGTGGTGGTCATCTTCTGATGGAGTCTGCCGGCGACTATCCTGACGGTGGCGAGCTGGGTGTCCGCGAGTACAAGCGCAAGAAGAATATGAATTACTGGACGTTGGGTATGTCGTTCATGGTGAATTTGTAAACCTCACCCCGGCCCTCTCCCGGAGAGGGAGGAAGAGGTGAGAAAATAGAAAAAAGTGGAAAACAAGAATGAAATAACGAACCGTCAGTTTGAGCAGACGATTGTGGAATGCCGCTCGCTGTTCGAAAAGAAGCTCCACGACTATGGAGCCTCGTGGCGCATCCTGCGTCCACAGTCGCTGACGGACCAGCTGTTCATCAAGGCCAAGCGCATCCGCTCCCTGGAAATCAAGAAGGAGTCGCTGGTAGGCGAGGGGATACGTCCCGAGTTCATTGCGCTGATCAACTACGGCATCGTGGGACTGATACAGTTGGCCAACGGCTTCTCCGACACGGTGGACATCACCGCCGAGGAGGCCATGAAGTTGTACGACCAGTATGCCCGTGAGGCGCTGGAACTCATGAAGCGCAAGAACCACGACTACGATGAGGCTTGGCGCGGTATGAGAGTCAGCTCCTATACCGACTTCATCCTCACCAAGATAGAGCGTATCAAGGAAATTGAGGAGCTGGAGCTGAAAGGCGACAGTCTGGCAGCCAGCGAAGGCATTGACTCCAACTATATGGACATCATCAACTATGCGGTGTTTGGAGCCATTAAGTTAAGCCTCACCCCTGACCCCTCTCCAAAGGGCGAGGGGAACTTTAAGGGCGAGTAATATGTGATGAAGCGAATCATAGTCAATATTGCCCGGATGGTGCTGGCCGTCACCCTGATACTGTCAGGATTCGTGAAGGCCGTCGACCCCCTCGGCACGCAATACAAGATAGTCGACTATCTGCGTGCGATGCACCTGGAGGCGCTGACACCGGACTTCCTGACGGTGAGTGCCGCCATCCTGCTGTCGGCCGTCGAGTTCAGCCTGGGCATCTGTCTGTTTTTCGCCATCCGCCGCCGACTGGTGTCGCTGCTGACGCTCGTGCTGCTGCTCATCATGGCACCGCTCACCCTTTGGTTGGCAGTGGCCAACCCCATCAGTGACTGCGGATGCTTCGGCGATGCGCTGGTGCTGAGCAACTGGCAGACGTTCTGGAAGAATGTCTTCCTGCTTGTGGCAGCCATGACGGTGCGCCGCTGGCCGCTGGAGATGCCGCGCTTCATCAGCAGGACCAATCAGTGGATTGTGTTCAACTATACAGTGGTGTTTATCCTGACCGTTTCGGGATGGTCGCTCTACGACCTGCCGACGTTCGACTTCCGTCCCTACCACATCGGGACAGACCTCAGGAAGGGATGGGACCACATGATGGAGGGTGAAGAGTCGCCCTATGCCGATTTCTTCATGGACCGGGTGAGCGACGGTACGGACATCACCGACTCGCTGCTGCACGCCAAGGGCTACCTCTTCCTGTTGGTGGCGCCCCATACGGAGCAGGCCGACGACAGTCAGCTGGACCTGATCAACCAGGTCTATGAGTATGCCGAGGACTATGAATACCCGTTTTACTGTCTGACGGCCAGTGGCGAGCAAGGCATCAGTCGCTGGCGCGACCAGACGGGAGCGGAATATCCGTTCTGCCATACGGACGACATCGTGCTGAAGACCGTCATCCGCAGCAATCCGGGACTGCTCCTGCTGAAGGACGGCGTCATCATCCGCAAATGGAGCCACAACCGACTGCCGGACGAATACATGCTCACCGACAGGCTAGAGAAGTTGGAGATAGGACAGATGCCCGAGGACTCCACGGCGCAGAAGATTCTGCAGATATTCCTGTGGTACATCCTGCCGCTGTTCCTGCTGTCGCTGGCCGACCGCCTGTGGGCTTGGACGCACTGGGTAAAGAGAAAAGAAGAGAAAGTTAAACATATTAAACTTATTAAGAAAACAACAATGAGAAAGAAAATTGTAGCAGGAAACTGGAAGATGAACCTGAACCTGCAAGAAGGTGTGGCTTTGGCCAAGGAACTGAATGATGCTTTGAAGGCTGACAAGCCCAACTGCGACGTCGTCATCTGTACGCCGTTTATCCACCTGGCTTCTGTTGCTCAGGTGCTCGACCCCGCCTTGATTGGTCTGGGTGCCGAGAACTGCGCCGACAAGGAGAAGGGTGCCTACACCGGTGAGGTGAGCGCCGAGATGGTGAAGTCTACCGGTGCACAGTATGTCATTCTGGGTCACTCAGAGCGCCGCGCCTATCAGAAGGAGACCTTTGAGCAGCTGGAAGAGAAGGTGAAGCTGGCGCTGAAGAACGGTCTGAAGGTTATCTTCTGCGTAGGCGAGGTACTGGAAGAGCGTGAGGCCAACATCCAGAACAAGTGCGTCAAGGAAGCCCTCGAGGGTAGCGTCCTGAGTCTCAGCGCAGAGGACTTCCGCAATGTTATCATCGCCTATGAGCCCGTATGGGCTATCGGTACCGGCAAGACCGCTACCGCCGAGCAGGCTGAGGACATGCACGCCTTCATCCGTAGCACCATTGCCGAGAAGTATGGTAAGGCTGTTGCTGATGACACCAGCATCCTGTATGGTGGCAGCTGCAAGGCCAGCAACGCTCCTGAGCTCTTCGCCAAGCCCGACATCGACGGTGGCCTGATTGGCGGTGCCTCATTGAAGTGTGCTGACTTCAAGGGTATCATTGACGCTTGGAAATAATGAGACACCTCATTAGCATATGGCTCCTGTGTGTTGGCATTCTGACGAGTGCCAACGCACAGACTTTCACCCAGCGCATCCAGAAGAAGTTGCCCGGCCAGGGGTCTGTCGTCATTCATCAGAGCGACAGCATCGACCAGCTGGTCAATACGGTCGTGCTGGGCAACAAGGGTGCCAAGCCTGCTGTGCCGTCTACTGCCGCCAGGCCTGCTGCTCCGTCCAACGGCAAGTCTGCTGTGTCCGACCAACCGGCTTCTTCGAACGCTGCTACAGCGTCAGCGACGAATGCTGAGAACGGCATGAACGGTGAACAGGCGGAGGACGCTCCCAAGGTTGTCCGCGGCAGCTATAAGGTGATGGGCTATCGTGTACAGGCCTTTGCCGGTGGCAACTCCAGAGCTGACCGCCAGAAGGCCGAGGCCACGAGGAACAATATCAAGGCCCACTTCCCCAACGTGCCGGTCTATGTGCACTTCTTCTCGCCCCGCTGGATCTGCAGGGTAGGAAACTACCGTACCTACGAGGAGGCCCACCAGATGGCTGCCAGCCTGAAGAGCCTGGGCTTCAACCAGTGTACCATTGTGAAAGGAAAGATTCAAGTCGCCTATTAACCCTCGCGGCTTCGTCAATTGCCTCATTGAACAAGCTCCCGATCAATTGGAAATTTGTAAATTGTCAAATTGTAAATCCATTCATTGTGTATCCAGAGAACGAAATATTCCGCGAAGGTCTTGATGAGTTGGCAGCCCATTATAAGGACGTGCTGACGCTGCTGGGCGAAGACCCCAGTCGCGAGGGGTTGGAGAAGACCCCTATGCGTGTGGCGAAGGCCATGCAGGTGCTGACGCGCGGCTACGGGATGGACGCCCATCAGGTGTTGCGCGACGCCCTGTTCAAGGAGGACTATTCCCAAATGGTCATCGTCAAGGACATCGACTTCTTCTCGCTCTGCGAGCACCACATGCTGCCCTTCTACGGCAAGGTGCACGTGGCGTACATTCCTAACGGCTACATCACGGGACTGTCGAAGATAGCCCGTGTGGTCGACATCTACAGCCACCGCCTGCAGGTGCAGGAGCGTATGACGCTGCAAATCAAGGAGTGCATCCAGGAGACACTCAAGCCCCTGGGCGTGATGGTAGTCGTCGAAGCCCGACACATGTGCATGCAGATGCGTGGCGTCGAGAAGCAGAACGCCATCACCACTACCAGCGACTTCTCAGGTGCGTTCAATCAGGCTAAGACCCGTCAGGAGTTTATGAATCTTATCCACAACAATTCTTAAAGCATCAAATTATTATGGACCAGTTTAACAGGGATACCTACAAGAAAGAAACACTTTTCCAGGAGTTCTATCACAGTTGTCTGGGAAAGATAATCATTCTGGCCGTCATTCTCCTCATCCTCTTTGTCGTGGGCGTCATGACCGTTCCTTCCGACAAGATGGTCGTCCGGGAAACGATGGACAACATCCACCAGTGCCTGCAGGACAATGACAGCATCAACAACGACGAGCTGGACGAGGACTTCGCCAACATCAGCCGAACGTTCTCGGAGGCCGACACTACGCTGACGAACCCTGAGCTGCTGAAATACTTCAGGGCCTACAACACCATTGCGGTGTACGATCACACGGCCTACAAGACCGCCTATCTGCACAATACACGCCATCCGCAGGGCGTCCGCGTGGGTATTGCCATCTTCGGAAAGGTGATTTCCACCGTCTACTACGATGATATGGTGCTTGACTTAGGTCCTGCCCGTGGCGACTTCAACGAGCGTCTGGTGCCCGCTCCTGCCCAGGACGAGTACTTCGGTGACAATCCGCACCTGAAGCCCTATCATTATAAGGGTAATCCGGAGGACTAATAACTTGCCGAGCACGGAATTCCGGCGGCAATCACACGGTCGCGAATAGCATCCAGCTGTTCGCGACTGGCTTTTTCAAGTCCCTGTGCCGGCGTCTCGCGATCTATGGTGTACACCATCACCTGCTGGGGCTTGATCTCCTTGACGGCCTCCAGCCACGGACCGACAAACGCCTCGCCGGTGTTGTCGACGCTCTCGCCCCTGCACTGTCCGCGCATGAACATTGTCTGGATGATGACGTGCCCGCCGAAGGCCTTCATGCGCTCTATGATGCGCTCGACGCTGTAGGTGCCGTTGGGGTGGTCTACCTTGTTAATGTAGGCGGGGTTGACGGTGTCCAGCTTCAGGATGTTGTCGTCCACGCGCAACAGGGCGTCGTGTACCTCCGGGCGGTGAATCATCGTCGAGTTCGAGAGCACGCACACCTTGGCTTTCGGACAGTACTGGTTGCGTAGGCGGATGGTGTCGTCGATAATCTCCGCAAAGTGCGGATGACACGTGGGCTCGCCGTTGCCGGCAAACGTCAGCACGTCGGGCAGCTGCTCCTCGCGAACCATCTTCTGCAGTTGCTCCTCCAGTTTCTGTGCCACCTCCTCGCGCTGGGGCATAGGCAGCGTAGGCCGATGGTCCTCATTGAAGCCACACTCACAATAGATGCAGTCGAAGCTGCATACCTTACCGTCGGCCGGCAGCAGATTGATGCCCAGCGAGATGCCCAGTCGGCGGCTATGTACGGGGCCGAAAATCGGCGAAGGATAGATAATTGTACTCATAGCGAGTGCAAAGTTACAAATTAACGAGAGGATAACAAAAAATTTACTTGATTTATTTCGTATTTTGCCCGATTTGTATTACCTTTGCAGGCAATTAGGTGTATTACGTCTAAATGAGTATATGAGTAAGAATAGAAAGAAAGCCCGTAGCCGCCGCGGTCTGCAGGTTGTTACTTTATGTATTAGCACTACGATGGTGCTTGTCCTTTTGGGTATGGTGGCTTTTTTCGTCCTGTCGGCACGCAACCTGTCGGCACACATGAAGGAGAACCTGACGGTGACGATTATGCTGAAGGACTCGGTGTCGGTGAACGATGCCAAGCTGTTCTGCCGTGACCTGTATCACCGTCCGTATTCGCACAGCATTGACTATATCAGCAAGGAAAAAGCGAAGAATGATCAGATTGAGGAACTGGGTAGCGACCCGACGGAGTTTCTGGGGTTCAACCCGTTCCCCGCCACGCTGGAAATCAAGCTGAAGGCCGACTACGCCAACCGCGACTCGCTGAAATGGATTGCCAAGGAAATCAGAAAGGACAGCAGGGTGAGCGACCTGGCCTATATGGAGGACCTGATGAACAAGGTAAACACGAACCTGAGCCGTGTGAGTCTGATTCTGCTGGTGCTGGCGGTACTGCTGACCTTCGTGTCATTCTCGCTGATCAGCAATACGGTGCGGCTGAGCATCTATGCCAACCGCTTCGTCATCCACACCATGAAGCTGGTGGGAGCGTCATGGGGCTTCATCCGTCGGCCGTTCCTCAGACAGGCGATGCTGGTGGGTGTCATTGCCGCCATCTTTGCCATCGGCATCCTGGGCGCAGGGGTCTACGGACTGTACGTGACGCAGCCCGGTATCGACGAAATCGTGACGTGGCAGGTGATGGCCATCACAGCTGGTACGGTGTTCCTGTTCGGACTCATCATTACGGCGCTGTGTGCATGGCTGGCGGTGAACAAATTCTTGCGTATGCGCGCTCGCGAACTTTATAAGATATAAGCCTCACCCCCAACCCCTCTCCAAGAGGCGAGTGGAGTGGAATGACATTAGAAATATAACACAAGAGATATGAAAGAGAGAGATTTCGCATTTGACAAAGTGAACTACGTGCTGCTGGCAGTAGGGATGGCGGTGGTCATCATCGGATTCCTGCTGATGAGCGGTGGCGGTTCTTCGGAGCATGCCTACAACCCCGACATCTTCAGCGCCCGCCGTATCAAGGTGGCTCCGCTAGTGTGTCTACTGGGCTTTGTTTCCATGATATATGCTGTAGTACGTAGACCAAAGGATAAGGAGACAACGAAATGACGTGGATTGAAACCATTATTATCTCTATCGTTGAGGGTCTGACGGAGTTTCTGCCGGTATCGTCGACGGGGCACATGATTATCACGCAGAACCTGCTGGGCATTCCGCAGGGGGACCCCTTTGTTCACGCCTTTACCTTCATCATCCAGTTTGGTGCCATCCTGTCGGTGGTATGTCTCTACTGGAAGCGCTTCTTCCAGTTCGACAACTCGCCGGCACCGGCCGGTAGCAATGTCTTCCAGAAGCTGAAGCACCGCTACTACTTCTACTGGCTGCTGATAGTGGGTGTGGTGCCTGCCGTCGTCGTCGGTCTGGCGGCCAAGAAGTCTGGACTGCTCGACTGGCTGCTCGACAGCGTGGAGGTCGTAGCTGTCATGCTGGTGGTCGGCGGTATCTTCATGCTGTACTGCGACAAGCTGTTCAACAAGGGCAGTGACGTCAATAAGGTCAACGAGTCCCGCGCCTTCAGGATTGGTCTCTACCAGTGTATCTCGGTGATTCCCGGTGTATCGCGCTCGATGGCTACCATCGTCGGCGGTATGACACAGGGCCTGACGCGCAAGAAGGCTGCCGAGTTCTCGTTCTTCCTAGCGGTGCCTACGATGGCCGGTGCTACGCTGTTGGACCTGCTGGATCTGCTGAAAGAGGAAGCCTCGTGGGCTACGGCTCACAACATCACCATGCTCGTTCTGGGCTGTGTGGTGTCGTTCGTCGTGGCGCTGCTGGCCATGAAATGGTTCGTGGGTTTCCTGACGAAATACGGCTTCAAGGCCTTTGGTTACTACCGCATCATCGTCGGCGGCATCATCATCCTGCTGCTGTTGACTGGACACTCACTCGCAATGGTTGACTAAATGAACTTCCAGGAAGGCGAATACATATATATCAACAAGCCCTATGGCATGACGTCGTTTGGTGCACTGGCCTTTGTTCGCACACGCATCTCGCGCAAAATCGGGGTGAGACGGGTGAAGATAGGACACGCCGGTACGCTGGACCCGTTGGCGACGGGGGTGCTGATACTCTGTACGGGTAAGAAAACCAAAGAGATAGAACGCCTGCAGCTGGATAGCAAGGAATATACGGCCACCCTGCAACTGGGAGCCACTACACCCAGCTATGACCTGGAGCACGAGGTGGACGAGACGTACCCCACGGAGCACATCACCGAGGAGCAGGTGCGCACCGTGCTCGCCGATTTCGTCGGTGACATCCAGCAGGTGCCCCCGCAGTACTCCGCCTGCAAGATTGGCGGCGACCGCGCCTACAAGTTGAAGCGCAAGGGCGAGGAGGTGCAACTGGCAGCCAAGACGGTGCACATTAGTGGACTGGAGCTGACGCGCTTCGACGCAGAGACCATGCAGATGGACATCCGGGTGCGCTGTGGCAAGGGAACCTACATCCGCTCGCTGGCCCGTGACATCGGAAGGGCACTGAACAGTGGTGCCCACCTGACGGCACTCTGTCGTACGCAGTTGGGAAGTGTCCGCATCGAGGACTGTATCACGCTGGACGACTTCCCCCAGTGGCTGGAGAAACAAAACGTCGAAATATCGTAATATCGTAATGCCGAAATAACGAAATAGCATCATATGAAACTATCACAATTCAAATTTAAGTTGCCCGAGGAACTGGTGGCGCTGGAACCGCCCCACCGCGTGTTTGAAAACGAAGATGGCACGACTGAGAAGGTGTATCGCCGTGACGAGTGCCGCCTGATGATCATTCACCGCAAGAAGCAGACCATCGACATGTTTGAGAAAGACGCTGACGGCAATGATACAGATCAGTACCTGACGTTCCGCAACATCATCGACTACTTCGACGAGGGCGATGCGCTGATACTGAACGACACGAAGGTGTTCCCCGCACGTCTGTTTGGCACCAAGGAGAAGACCGACGCCAAGATAGAGGTGTTCCTGCTCCGCGAACTCAACGAGGAGCTGCGTCTGTGGGATGTATTGGTAGAGCCTGCCCGCAAGATTCGCATCGGCAATAAGCTGTTCTTCGAAGACGACGGTCCTATGGTGGCCGAGGTCATCGACAACACCACCAGCCGCGGCCGTACGCTGCGTTTCCTCTACGACTGTCCGCACGACGAGTTCAAGCGCGAGCTCTTTAAGTTAGGCTCAGCTCCGCTGCCCCGATACATCATCAACAAGCGTGCCGCCGAGGCCGATGATATGGAGAACTTCCAGACCATCTATGCCCGTCACGAGGGTGCCGTCACGGCTCCTGCCTCCGGTCTGCACTTCAGCCGTGAGTTGCTGAAACGCTTGGAGATACGGGGCGTCAACCTCGCCTTCATCACCGTCCACAGCGGATTGGGATGTTTCGACCCCATTGAGGTGGAAGACCTGACGAAGCATAAGATGGGCTCCGAGCAGATGATTATTGGCAGTGAGGCTTGCAGCACCGTCAACAAGGCCCGTGAGGAAGGCCATCGTATCTGTGCCGTCGGTGTTACAACCCTGCGCGCCACCGAGAGTGCCGTGGGAACGGACGGTATGCTGAAGGAGTTTGACGGATGGACCAATAAGTTCATCTTCCCGCCATACGACTTCGGACTGGCTAACTCGATGATCGTCAACTTCTACCATCCGGAATCCACCATGCTGATGGCTACCGCAGCCTTTGGCGGTTACGACTTGGTGATGGAGGCCTACGAGAAGGCCGTTGACAACGGCTATAAGTTCGGCTGCTATGGCGACGCGATACTGATATTGGATGACTAAGCATACGGTATATCTGGGCTTGGGAAGCAACATGGGCGATAGGGAGCGGAACCTGCACGAGGCCATCCGACTCATCACCGACAGAGTGGGGCAGGTTACCCGCCAGTCGTCCTTCATCGAGACGGAGCCGTGGGGCTATGAGTCGTCGAACCGATATATGAATGCCGCCGTCCGCTGTGAGACCACCAAGACACCACGCGAGGTGCTCTTGCTCACCCAACAGATAGAACGCGACTTGGGTCGCAAGACGAAAAGCGTGTCTGGCGGTTATGCCGACAGAACGATAGACATTGACATCCTGCTATATGACGACATGACCGTCGACGAGCCCGACCTGAAGATTCCGCATCCCCTGATGCACCAGCGCGACTTTGTCATGATACCGCTCAGGGAAATCAACAACCCATAAGGCCTGATGCCTATGAAGTCCTATAAGTCCCATGAGCCCCATAAGAAAACAAACAACAAGTACTAACCAATCAATAAAAAACAAACGCTTATGAAAAAACTGTTTCTGACTATTGTGGCAGCTTTGGCCGTTAGCCTGAGCGTGCAGGCACAAGAGAACCCCTACAAGAAGTTCACGGAGAAGTTGCCGTTCCAGATGTCGGAGGTGCAAGCTCCTGCCATTCCCGACCGTCAGGTCAAGCTCACCGACTTTGGTGGCGTGGGCGACGGTATCACGCTGAACACGGAGGCCTTTGCCAAGGCCATCGATGCCCTCAGCCAGCAGGGCGGTGGTAAGTTGGTGGTGCCGCAGGGTGTGTGGCATACCGGTCCTATCGTGCTCAAGAGCAACATCGAGCTGAACCTGAAGGCTGGCGCCGTTATCCTCTTTGCAGCCGATGAGTCGCTGTATCCTATCATCGAGACCTCTTTCGAAGGCCTGGACACCCGTCGTCTGCAGTCGCCGCTCAGTGCCAAGGGTGCTGAGAACATTGCCATCACCGGCAAGGGCGTTATCGACGGCAACGGCCAGTACTGGCGCCCCGTGAAGAAGGAGAAGGTTACCGCCAAGCACTGGAAGAGTCTGCTGGCTATTCCCGGCAGCGTAGAGATGAAGCCCGGCTACTGGGTGCCTTCGCAGGGTTACGCCCAGGGTGAAAAGGGTGCCAACATGAACGTGCCTAACGCCAAGACTGCTGCGGAGTGGAACGCTATCAAGCGTTTCCTGCGTCCTGTGATGATTTCGCTGGTACAGTGTAAGAACGTGATGCTGAAGGGAGTCATCTTCCAGAACTCTCCCGCATGGAACCTCCATCCGCTGATGTGCGAGAACGTCATCATTGACCAGGTGCTGGTGCGCAACCCCAGCTATGCACAGAACGGTGATGCCCTTGACTTGGAGTCGTGCAAGAATGCCCTGATTGTCAACAGTCGCTTCGACGCCGGTGACGATGGTATCTGCATCAAGAGCGGTAAGGATGCCGATGGTCGTCGTCGCGGCATTCCCTGTGAGAATGTAGTGGTAGAAGGCTGCACCGTCTTTGCCGGACACGGCGGTTTCGTAGTAGGTTCCGAGATGAGCGGCGGTGTGAAGAACATTCAGGTCAACAACTGTCAGTTCCTGGGTACCGACGTGGGTCTGCGCTTCAAGTCAACACGCGGCCGTGGCGGTATCGTGGAGAACATCTACATCAAGAACATCTCCATGACTGACATCAAGACCGACGCCATTACCTTTAATATGTACTATGGCGGTAAGAGCGTGGCCGAGATGCTGGAGGACGGCGACAATCCTGACAACACCACCAAGGTGCCTGTTACCGAAGAGACACCCATCTTCCGCAACATCGACATCAAGAACGTCATCTGTAACGGTGCCGGTCGTGCTATGGAGTTCAACGGACTGCCCGAGATGCCCATCAACGGTATCAACCTGCAGAACATCACCATCCTGGCCAAGAAGGACGCCGTGTTTACCAACTGTCAGAATATCAAGAAGAAGAACGTGAACATCACGCTGCAGAAGTAATTTGAAAGAGATAAAAAAGACAAAGCCTCGCAACTTGCGAGGCTTTACTTTTGCTTTTAACCGTAGTCTTACTTACGCAGACCCAGAGCCTTGATGAGCTCACGATAACGGTTGATGTCCTTGTTGTACAGGTACTTCAGCAACTTACGACGGCGACCTACCATCTTGGTCAGCGAACGGGCGGTACCATAGTCCTTGTGGTTCTTCTTCAGGTGCTCCGTCAGGTGCTTGATACGATAGGTGAACAGGGCTACCTGGCTCTCAACAGAACCGGTGTCCTTGGCGTCCTTGCCGAACTGGCCGAAGATCTCTGCCTTCTTAGCTTGATCTAAATACATAGTTTTTTTGATTAAATAAGTTGTTGCAAATACATCCTTCCGACGCTCCGAGCCTTTAATCACAGCCGTTTCACGTCATCGAATGCTCTGGATTTTCCAGAATGCGGCTGCAAAGGTACTACTTTTTCTCCGAACCACCAAGAAAATCTCCGCTTTTCTTACTCCTTTCCTTGGCTATTTAAGAAAAAGTGGTTAACTTTGCAGCCGTTATCAATCAATATAATATATATAGAAATATGATGAAGAACTGGAAAGCATGGTTGCCGGATGTGCTGATGGTCATCCTGTTTGTTGCTATATCGTTTGCCTACTTTTTTCCTGCCGATATAGAAGGAAGGGTGCTGTACCGCCACGATGCCTCTGCGGGACGTGGTGCCGGTGAGGAGGCCAAGGAGTACTACCAGCGGACGGGAGAGCGAACACGCTGGACCAATGCGCTGTTCGGCGGTATGCCGACGTACCAGCTGGCACCGTCGTATAGCTCGACGGAGTTGTTGGGCGACGCCTCGACAATCTATCACCTTGGATTACCCGAGAACGTGTGGTATGTATTCGTGTACCTGTTGGGCTTCTATATCCTGCTGCGTGCCTTCGACTTCCGTGCCTATCTTGCAGCCCTGGGTTCCATCATCTGGGCGTTCTCCAGCTACTTCTTCATCATCATTGCCGCTGGACATATCTGGAAGGTGATGGCACTGGCCTATCTGCCGCCGATGATTGCCGGTGTTGTGCTGGCTTTTCGGGGCAAATACCTCTGGGGCATGTTGGTAGCAGCAGTCTTCGGTGCCTTTGAAGTGTTGGCCAACCACGTGCAGATGACCTACTATTACCTGTTCGTCATCTTGGGAATGGTCATTGCATTTTGCATCGACGGCCTGCGAAAGAAACAATACCAGCATCTGGCGAAGGCTACTGCAGCATGTCTGGCTGCTGCAGCCATTGCCATCGCGCTGAACCTGTCGAACCTGTATCATACTTGGCAGTACGGCCAGGAGTCGATGCGCGGCAAGAGCGAGTTGGTGAAACAGAATGCTGAGAACCAGACGAACAGCGGACTGGACCGCGACTATATCACGCAGTGGAGCTACGGAATTGACGAGACGTGGACGCTACTGATTCCGAATGCCAAGGGCGGTTCGCACCATATTCACCTGAGCGACGAGAAGAAGGCGATGGAGAAGTGCGACCCCGAGCTGGCTCAGTATGTCGGCCAATGGTATCTGTACTGGGGCGATCAGCCCTTTACTGCCGGCCCTGTCTATGTTGGTGCTTTCGTACTGATGCTTTTCATCCTGGGACTGTTCATCGTCAAAGGCCCGTTGAAGTGGGCTTTGCTAATCGTTACCATCCTGTCTGTCCTGTTATCGTGGGGACGCAACTTCATGCCGTTTACCGACTTCTTCATCGACTATGTGCCGATGTATGCTAAGTTCCGCACGGTATCGTCCATCCTTGTCATTGCTGAGTTTACCATTCCTCTCCTGGCCATGCTGGCGCTGAAAGAGTGGCTGAACCCAGACCGGGAAACCGTTCGGGTGCGGAAATGGCCGCTGTGGGTGGCATACGGTCTTACTGCCGGTCTGGCAGCTCTCTTTGCCCTGATGCCCACCGCTTTCTTTGACTTTACGTCCTACAACGACACGGCACAGTTGAAGAGCATGTTGCCCGAGGAGTATCTGGGCACGTTCATAGAGAACATTAGCAAGGTGCGTATGGAAGTCTTCACGGCCGACTGCTGGCGTACGGTGCTGGTTGTCACGTTAGGAACCGCCACCTTATTATTATATAGGTATCAGAAGCTGCGTGCCTCGTGGACGATAGCTTTGTTGACGGTGCTGTGTCTGGTTGACATGTGGCAGGTCAACAAGCGTTACCTGAACGACGCGATGTTCGTATCGCAGAGCGTTCGCGAGGAGCCCATGCCCAAGTCGGCAGCCATTGACCATATCCTGCAGGACCAGTCGCCCGACTATCGTGTGTTGAATCTGGCCTCGGATACCTTCAACGAGAACGAGACCTCGTTCTATCTGAAGAGCATTGGCGGCTATCATGCAGCCAAACTGCGCCGCTATCAGGAACTGGCCGATGCCTATATCCGTCCGGAAATCAATCGGTTGGGCAAGGCCTTCAACGAGGCTGCCGGCGATATGACCAAGGTGAACGGCGACAGCGTCTTCCCCGTACTGAACATGCTGAACACGAAGTACTTCATCATTCCCTTGCAGAGTCAGACCACCGTACCTCTGGAGAATCCCTATACTTATGGCAATGCCTGGTTTGTGGACCGCCTGTACTATGTTGACAATGCCAATCAGGAGTTGGACAAGGTCGGTCAGCTGGCGCTCCGCCATGAGGCCGTTGCCGATAAGAAGTTCGAGGAGCAGTTAGGACAGGCTGTTGAGCAGGACACGCTGAGCGTGGTGCAACTGACAGCCTACGAGCCTAATCAGCTGACGTACGAGGTGAATTCCGACAAGGGCGGTGTCGTGGTGTTCTCGGAAATTTACTATCCGGGTTGGACGGCTACGATAGACGGTGAAGAGGCTGAGCTGGGCCGCGTGGACTATGTGCTGCGAGCCCTGCAGGTGAAACCCGGCAAGCACGAGGTGGTGCTGAGTTTCTTCCCCAAGAGCATCGACCGCACCGAGACCATTGCCTACCTGGCCTATGGCGTGCTGGCGCTTATTCTAATGTTATTGGTGTGGACTGAGTTTCGTCGTCGGCGTGCATAACACGGTAGCGCATGTACGAGCGGTGTCCGTACCAGACGACGACACCCAGACAAAGCAGCGGGACTATAAACGAAACATTGGTGCTGGGCAGTCCCAGTAGCGAGATGTTCGACTGCATGACGGCTGCTTGTATTGGCGGGAAGAATGCACCGCCCAAAATGGCCATGATGAGTCCCGCACCGGCTATCTTGATGTTCTCGCCGACGTTGACGAGGGCAATGCCGTAGATGGTAGGGAACATCAATGACAGGCAGATGCTGACGACAACGAGACAATAGATGCCGTCACGGTCGGTAAACAGCATAACGCCCAGTACTGCCGTCATTGCCACGATGCCCATGAAGGACAGCATGCGACTGGGCGAGAATTTTCGCATCAGTCCTGTGCAGACGAAGCGGCCGACAGCAAAGCATGCCAGTGCAGCCACATTGTATTTCTGCGACAACACCTCGGCAGCCTGTTCCGTCATCCCTTCGGCAGTAAAGACCCTCATCCCATACTGAATGATAAACGTCCAGCAGCACACCTGTGCTCCGACGTAGAAGAACTCTGCCATTACCCCTTCGCGATAGGACGGGTTGCGCAGCAGGTCCCTCAGAATGGTCAGCGTATTCCGTGAGGTATGGATGTCCGTATCCTTCGGCATCTTGAGCAGCACCATCAGCACCAGCATAATGACGACGACGGCACCGATGTAGATATAGGGTTGTATGAGTATTCCCAGGTCGTGTTCCTTGATGACGTCGAACTGATACTGCGGCAGTTTCATGCGTATCGTGGTGTCCATAGGACTGATACGCGACTGGACTGACATGGCCACCAGCATGCCGATAACCGAACCCAGCGCATTGAAGGCCTGCGCACCGTTCAGACGCTGGATGGCGTGGCGCTTGCTGCCCAGACTGTAGATGTAGGGGTTGCATGATACCTCAAGGAACGACAGGCCGCAGGTCAGTATGAAGTATGCTGACAGGAATGGATAGAAGGTGCCAACCCAGTGTGCGGGAATGAAGGTCAGCGCACCGACGGCATAGAGCCCCAGACCGACGATGATGCCCCATTTGTAGTTGAACTTCTGGATGAACATGGCGGCAGGGAATGCCAGGCAGAAGTATCCCAGATTAAACACTACCGGAACCAACGAGGCCTCAGTCGTGCTGATGCGGAATATCTTGGAGAAGGTATTTACCATCGGTGTCGTTACGTTGTTGGCAAATCCCCACAGGGCAAAGCAGGCGGTAATGAGCACCCACGCCGTCAGGTATTTCTTGTTCTCAATATGGAAAAAATCTTCCGTAATCATTGTATTAGGTAGCTATTGATGTACATTTGGCTGCAAAATTACAAAATATTTGGTAATAACGCGTTGAAAATCGCTAATTATTTTGTAATTTTGCACACATGATGAAGAAACTTCTATCCTTACCACCCAATTTGGTGGATTGTTTTCATGAAGTGACAGGCTTGTCGCGCGAAGAATATTTCTGTACCCATGACCCCATAGGCCATAAGTTAGGGTCGGGTGGTGGAACCACCTGGCTGTTGCAGCAGGCGTATGCAAGTGAACAGGGAACAGAGAAAAGTGAAACAGACTTTGACCACTGGCTGGCGCAGGAGAAACGCATCATCCTGCATGCCGGCGGACGCAGCCAGCGTCTGCCGTCCTATGCCATCAGCAGCAAGGTGCTGACACCTATTCCCGTCTTCCGCTGGGAGCGTGGACAGCAGTTGTCGCAGACGCTCCTCGACTTGCAGTTGCCGCTCTACGAGCGACTGATGGAACTGGCTCCGAAGCGTCTGACAACGATGATTGTCAGCGGCGACGTCTATATCCGTGCTGCCGAGCGCATCGGACAGATTCCCGAGGCCGACGTGGTGTGCTACGGCTTGTGGCTCGACGCCTCCATCGCCAAGGATCATGGCGTCTTCGTCAGCGACCGCCGGACGCCCGGCGTGCTGAAGCAGATGCTGCAGAAGCCCAGCGTCGAGCGGTTGGCCGAATTGCAGAAGGACCATTTCTACCTGACGGACATCGGCATCTGGCTGCTCAGCGACCGTGCCGTGCAGCTGCTCATGAGGCGGTCGATGGATGCTGGGGGAACCGGCATCCGCGAATATGACCTGTACTCCGATTTCGGCTGCGCCTTGGGTGCTGAGCCGACCATCAACGACCCTGAGTTGAAGGCGCTGTCGGTAGCCATCGTGCCGCTGCCGGGTGGCGAGTTCTACCATTTCGGAACCTCGCGCGAGATGATTTCCTCGACGCTGGCTATTCAGAATATCGTCAACGACCAGCGCGACATCATGCACCACGACCGTAAGCCGCACCCCAGCATCTTCGTTCAGAACGCAGAGATAGGCTTTAAGTTTACGGAGCAGAACTATAACATCTGGATAGAAAACAGCTACGTCGGTGCCGACTGGACGCTGACGCACGACAATGTAGTGACCGGTGTGCCCAAGAACGACTGGGCGCTGACGCTGCAACCCGGCGAGTGCATCGACGTGGTGCCTGTCGGCGAGGACGGCTACGAAGTGCGCCGCTACCATATCGACGACCGCGTGAATAGCGACGAGCTGGCCACGAAGGCCAATCTGCCGCGACTCTTTGCCCAGCGCCGACAGTTGCGCAACAGCAACTGGCCTGCCTTGGCCAAGAACTGGCAGCACAGCGTGTTCTACCAGCTCGACCTGGACGATGCCTCCCGCCAGTTCCGCGAGCAGCAGTTGCCCTTGCCGGCTCCGTTGCCCGCTGATGCACCGCTTATGACGCGCATTCACGACGCCATGTTCCGTGACGACAGCGACAAGGCCTTCAGCCTGTTGCGCGAAGGACTGACCGAGCGGGCATTGGCCGAACGGCAGTCACCGAGGCTCTCCGTCTATCCCGACCAGATTGTCTGGGGCCGTTCACCGGTACGCATCGATTTGGCAGGCGGTTGGACAGACACTCCGCCGTACTGTCTGATGGAAGGCGGACAGGTGGTGAATATTGCCATCGAACTGAATGGTCAGCCGCCGTTGCAGGCATACGTCAAGCCCTGTCGCGACTTCCATGTCGTGCTGCGCAGCATCGACCTCGGCGCCATGGAACTGGTGGAGAGCTACGAGCAGCTGGCCGATTATAATAAGGTGGGCTCACCGTTCTCCATTCCCAAGGCAGCATTGGCGCTGGCAGGCTTCCTGCCCGGCTTCTCGGCTGAGCAATATCCGTCGCTGAAGGTACAACTGGAGGCCTTTGGCTGCGGCATCGAACTGACACTCTTGTCGGCCATTCCTGCCGGCAGCGGACTGGGTACGAGCAGCATTCTTGCTTCTACCGTCTTAGGAGCTGTCAGCGACTTTTGCTCATTGGCGTGGGACAAGGCCGAGATAGGCCGGCGCACCCTGGTGCTCGAACAACTGCTCACCACCGGCGGCGGTTGGCAGGATCAGTTCGGCGGTGTGCTGGGCGGTGTTAAACTCTTGGAGACTCCCCGCGGCTTCGACCAGAACCCCTTGGTACGCTGGTTGCCCGACGATGTCTATACCCAGCCCGAATACCAGCAATGCCACTTGCTCTACTATACCGGCATCACCCGTACTGCCAAGAAGATTCTGGGCGAGATCGTGCGCCGCATGTTCCTCAACCACGGTGGCGAAATCCGACAGTTGCGCGCCATGAAGGCCCATGCTGCCGATATGTATGAGGCTATCCAGCGACAGGACTTCCTGGAGATGGGACGCCTGATTCGCAAGACGTGGCAGCAGAACCAGCAGATAGACAGCGGCACCAATCCCGACAGCGTGCGTCGCATCACCGACCTGGTGGACGACCTCTGCCTGGGTTACAAGTTGCCAGGAGCCGGTGGCGGCGGTTATCTGTATATGGTGGCCAAGGATCCCGAGGCTGCTGCCCGCATCAAGCAGATTCTGCACGAGCATCCCACCAATGCCAACGCCCGTTTCGTGGAGATGACGCTCTCGAAGAAAGGCCTGCAGGTCTCAAGAAGTTAAGCGATTTCGAAATATCGAAACAGCCCCATGGAATTCCGTACAATCGTTGACATCCCGAAAGCCGACTTTGCGATACAGCCCTGTGAGGAGGTGCTGCTCGTGGGGTCGTGCTTTGCCGATGGGATAGGGGAGCGTTTCCGTGCGGCGGGCTTTCCCGCCACGGTGAACCCCTACGGCACGATGTATAACCCAGTCAGTGTGCTGCATACCATTGAGCGTTACGACGGGAAACCGCACCTCGTCTTTATCACGCTGGGCACCAACCACGTCTATCGGCTGAAGGAGACCGGCGAGATTGTGGACAACTGCGAGAAGCGTCCGCAGCGATTGTTTCAGGAGGAAGAATTGTCTGTGGAGCAATGTTGCGAAGCCCTACAGCAATGCGTCGCCCTGCTGCAACAGCGCACCCCTGATGTCCGCATCGTCTTTACCATCAGCCCCATCCGCTACCGCAAGTACGGCTACCACGAGTCGCAGCTCTCCAAGGGCACCCTGCTCCTCGCCGTTTCCCGACTCACCTCTGACCTCTCACCTCTGACCTCTTACCTCTATTACTTTCCCGCTTACGAAATCTTCATGGACGAGTTGCGCGACTATCGCTTCTATGCTTCCGACATGCTGCACCCCTCCGAACAGGCCGTCGACTATGTCTGGGAGCGGCTCGTCGACGCATGGTTCTCGCCGGCGGCGAAGACATTTCTTGCCGAGTGGCATCCTTTGCAACAAGTCCTGCAGCACCGTCCCTTCAACCCCGATTCCGACGAATATCGGCAGTTGATGGATAAAACTATGTTAAAAGTCGGTGAGTTACGGAAAAAATATCCTACCTTTGTACTCCCGAAATGACAAAAATACGACAATGAATTATACCATCGAGAAAATCACCACGCTGATTGGAGCGCGCCGCATCGGAACCGCCGATGCACAGATAGGATGGCTGTTGACCGACAGCCGTTCGCTTTGTTTTCCGGAAGTCACCCTGTTCTTTGCCCTGAAGACCGGTCGCAACGACGGCCACAAGTACATCGAGGACTTGTACCGCCGTGGTGTCCGCAACTTCGTGGTCGCCATGTCCCCTAAGTTAGGGGACGACAGGAAACTGAATTGGAATCCTTCAGACCCCCAACCCCCTAACTTAGGGGGCTTATATGCTGACGCCAATTTCCTCGTCGTGCCCTCGCCGCTGGCAGCCCTGCAGCGACTTGCCGAGCGCCATCGTGACGAGTTCGACATCCCCATCGTCGGCATCACTGGTTCCAACGGCAAGACAATGGTCAAGGAGTGGCTCTACCAGTTGCTGTCGCCCTCGATGAACGTGACCCGTTCGCCCAAGAGCTACAACTCGCAGATTGGTGTGCCGCTCTCCGTATGGCTGCTCAACGAAAAGACACAGGTGGCCCTTTTCGAGGCTGGTATCAGTCAGCCCGACGAGATGTCGTCGCTCGCCAGCATCATCCAGCCCACTATTGGCGTACTGACCTGTCTTGGCGACGCCCACCAGGAGAACTTCCGCTCGCTGGAGGAGAAGTGCATGGAGAAGCTGCAGCTGTTCCACAGCGCCAAGGTGATCGTCTACAACAGCGACGACGATGTGGTGTCGCGCTGCATTCGTCGTTCGGGCTATCAGGGCGAGAAGATAGGGTGGAGCCGTGAGAATATTTCTGCGCCGTTCTATATTGAGCGCATCACCTCTGAGAACAATGACCTCACCTCCCATCTGTCACCCCTCACCACAGTCCGTTATATATATAAAGGTACGCGAGGGAGTTTCCAGTTGCCGTTTGGCGACGAGGCCTCTCTGCAATGCTCGTTAGCCTGTGCTGCCGTAGCGCTCTATCTGGGCTTGACGCCCGAGCAGCTCGCAGCGCGCATGAAGTCCCTCGAACCTGTTGCCATGCGACTGGAGGTCAAGGAGGGTCAGCACGGCTGTCTGCTGGTCAATGACTCGTACAACAGCGACATCAATTCGCTCGGCATCGCCCTCGATTTCATGACCCGCCGCACGTCAGCCAACGCCCAACACCCATCAGCCAACAGCCAACAGCCAACCCCCATCACCCTCATCCTCAGCGACATCTTCCAGAGCGGCATGAGCAGTTACGACCTCTACCGCGAGGTTAACAATCTCTGCATGGAGCGCGGTGTGGGCAAACTCATCGGCATAGGACCGGAAATCAGCGCCCAGCGCGGCGTATTCTCCGTGCCCCGCAAGTCGTTCTTCCCCTCTACTGATGCCTTCCTCGCCAGTCGCGAGTTCCGCGAGTTGCACGACGAGATGATACTCATCAAGGGTGCCCGTGTCTTCGGTTTCGACCGCATCACCGAGCTGTTGGAGCAGAAGGTTCACGAAACCATCCTCGAGGTGAACCTCGGTGCCGTGGTGGAGAACCTCAACCACTACCGCTCCTACATGAAGCCCGAGACCAAGCTGGTATGCATGGTCAAGGCCGATGCCTATGGAGCTGGAGCTGTCGAAGTTGCCAAGACGCTGCAGGAGCACCAGGTGGACTATCTGGCCGTGGCCGTGGCCGACGAGGGTGTCACCCTGCGCCGCAACGGCATCACGCAGAACATCATGATCATGAATCCCGAGATGACGGCCTTCAAGACCATGTTCGACTACGACCTGGAGCCCGAGGTGTATAGTTTCCGCCTGCTCGACGCCCTCATCCGTGCCGCCGAGAAGCAAGGTATTACCGGCTGGCCCGTTCACATCAAACTCGACACCGGCATGCATCGCCTGGGCTTCAACCCCGAGCACGACATGGACGAGCTCATCAGTCGTCTGCAGCATCAGAACGCCGTCGTGCCACGCTCCGTGTTCAGCCACTTCGTCGGCTCCGACAGCGACGACTTCGACAACTTCTCGGCTCACCAGTTCGAAGTCTTCGACCGCGCCAGCCAGCAGTTGCAGGCCGCCTTCCCTCATAAGATTCTGCGCCACATCTGCAACTCCGCCGGCATCGAGCACTTCCCCGAGCGCCATTTGGACATGTGCCGTCTGGGACTCGGCCTCTATGGCATCGACCCCATGACCAACCACACGCTCAGCTGTGTGTCGACGCTGAAGACCACCATCCTCCAGCTGCGTCATGTGCCTAAGAATGAGACCGTTGGCTATAGTCGCAAGGGCGTTCTGCAGCGCGACAGCGTCATTGCCGCCATCCCCATCGGTTACGCCGACGGCCTGAACCGCCACCTGGGACGCGGTGCTGCCTATTGTCTGGTGAACGGCCAGAAAGCGCCCTATGTCGGCAACATCTGCATGGATGTCACCATGATTGACGTGACGGACATCGACTGCCAGGAGGGTGACATGGTCGAAATCTTCGGCGAACACCTGCCTGTCACCGTGCTCAGCGACGTCCTCGACACCATTCCCTACGAGATACTGACCAGCATCGCCAACCGCGTGAAAAAGGTCTATTTCCAAGACTGATTTTGTAGCAATTTAATCGTTTACGTAAAAATTATCAATTTTCAATTCTCAATTATCAATTATATTTCGTACCTTTGCAACGATTTGCAAGAATCCTACGAATCTAAAAACATTACTAAATACAAAAACAATGAGTGCAGTTCAAACTACTAAAATGACCAACTGGCGTTGGGTCATGTGTGCGATGCTCTTCTTCGCCACTACTGTGAATTATCTGGACCGTCAGGTGTTGTCCCTGACCTTCAAGGAGTTTATTCAGCCTGAGTTCCATTGGACCGACAGCGACTACGGAACCATCACCGGTGTGTTCTCCATCTGCTATGCCATCTTCTGCCTCTTCGCAGGCAAGTTCGTTGACTGGATGGGCACCAAGAAGGGTTATCTCATCGCCATCGTCGTCTGGTCGCTGGGTGCCGTGCTTCATGCCGGTTGCGGCTGGGTAGCCGTACAGTTTGTCGACGGCGTTGCCGACACTGAAACGCTGAAGGCTATCGGCGAGGCCGTGGCAGTCGCTGGTACCGACCAGGCTGCCGTTGCCGACGCGCTGGCTAAGTTCAACGTTACGTCACAGACCCTGCTGGCCGTCAGCAGCATCTCCGTGTGGCTCTTCCTCGCCTGCCGTATGATTCTCGGACTCGGTGAGGCCGGCAACTTCCCCGCAGCCATCAAGGTGACCGCCGAGTACTTCCCCAAGAAGGACCGCGCCTTCGCCACCTCCATCTTCAATGCCGGTGCTTCCGTCGGAGCCCTCGCAGCTCCCGCCACCATCCCCCTGTTGGCCAAGGCCCTCGGTTGGGAGATGGCGTTCATCATCATCGGTGTCCTCGGCTTCTTCTGGGCCGGCATCTGGCTCTTCGTCTACGACAAGCCCGCTGAGTCCAAGCATGTCAACGAGGCCGAGCTGCTGTACGTCAACCAGGATGACGAGGATGAGGCCGAGGCTGTCAAGAGCGAAGCCGAAGAGAAGCAGATGAGCTTCGCCAAGGCCTTCACCTACAAGCAGACCTGGTCGTTCGCCTTCGGTAAGTTCATGACCGACGGTGTGTGGTGGTTCTTCCTCTTCTGGGCTCCCGCCTACTTCCAGGATCAGTTCGGCCACAAGGCTTCCGACCCCATGGGTATCGCCCTCATCTTCACCCTCTACGCCATCGTCACCATCCTCTCCATGTTCGGTGGCTACCTGCCCAAGATTTTCGTCGAGAAGCAGGGCATGAACCCCTATGCAGGTCGTATGCGCGCCATGCTCATCTTCGCCTTCTTCCCCGTGCTGGCACTCTTTGCCCAGCCCCTTGGCGACTACTTTGACAGCGCATGGTGGCCCGCCATCATCATCGGTCTCGTCGGAGCCGGTCACCAGGCATGGTCAGCCAACATTTTCTCCACCACGGGCGACATGTTCCCCAAGAGTGCCGTAGCCACCATCACCGGTATCGGCGCCATGGCCGGAGGTATCGGCTCGTTCCTCATCAACAAGGGCTCCGGTGTGCTGTTCACCTTTGCCGAGGAGCAGGGTGACGCCTTCCAGTTCATGGGCTTCTCGGGCAAGCCCGCCGGCTACATGATCGTCTTCTGCATCTGCGCCGTGGCTTACCTCATCGGCTGGAGCGTCATGAAGATGCTCGTTCCGAAGTACTCTCCCGTCGTGGTAGACTAATCCCCACACCTCTGACACAGAGGCAAGAAAATATCCGAATTGCTTGGCAGTTCGGATATTTCTTTTTATCTTTGCAGGCAGAAAACAAATAATGTCCGTCTGTTGTATCCACTAAGAGAATATGTTAGATTTACTTGTAAATATTGTTCTTGAAGCATCGCAGCTGATGCAGACGGAAGATTTTAGCATTTCCCAGAAAGAAGGAGTTGCCAATATCGTGACATCATCTGATATAGCAGTACAGGATTTCCTCTGCCAGCAGCTTAGCCGATTGATACCTGGCTGCGGATTCCTCTGTGAAGAAGAGGACATACACGACCTGTCGCACGAATACTTGTGGATAATAGACCCCATAGATGGTACAGCCAACTATAGCCGAGGCATTCGTGAATGTGCTATATGTGTGGGGCTATGGCATCAAGGGGCTATGGAAATGTCAGCAGTCTATCTGCCCCGTACTGACGAACTCTTCACGGCAGAACGTGGGAAGGGCGCTTTCTTGAATCATCCTAAAAGCGACAAGTGCAGGAAACGGATTCATGTCAGTGAGCGTCCCTTCGAGAACGCAGTACTATGTACAGCCTTGCCTGTCTATCACAAGGAGTATGCTGAGGTCTGCTCGCGCATCATCCTCAATGCCTTTATGCAGTGTAACGACATCCGCCGCTTTGGCGCTGCAGCCCCTGAGCTGTGCTATCTGGCTATGGGACGCTGTGAACTGTATTTCGAATACCTCCTTTCTCCATGGGATTTTGCAGCAGCCTCATTGATTCTGCAAGAAGCTGGTGGCGTATGCTGCAGTCGCGATGGCGCACCTCTGGACTTTACTTCACCCTCAGGCGTTCTGGCTGCTAACAACACGGAAAATCTACAGCGCCTCGTTTCAATCGTTAAGGGTTTCGTATGAACAGTCACCAGAAAGCATTGTTCCACAAGACGATTCTAAGAAGTAATATATCATGAGCAAGAAATCTATCCGCTTTTTCAACGATCGTGAAGTGCGAGCCGTATGGGACGAGGAACACAGCAAGTGGTGGTTCTCGGCTACAGATATCGTGCGGGCGATAAATGATGAAGAAGACTACGTCAAGGCGGGTAACTACTGGCGCTGGCTGAAGAAGAAACTGACAACGGATGGCATCCAACTCGTGAGCATCACTCACGACTTCAAATTCCAGGCTCCCGATGGCAAACAGCGCTATGCTGATGCACTGGATGCCGAGTGCGTTCAGACGTTGGCAAAGAACTATCCCAATAATCGTGCCCATAAATTTCTCGAATGGTTCACCTATAGCGACAACAGTATCGACGGACAGAGCAAGAAGAAGGCTTATTCGCTCATAGAAAGTGGCTTGCTTGACAGTATGAAGCCAGGAACGATTGAGTGTCTGCAGCAGATTCACGCATATCTGTTTGGCGGACTCTACGACTTTGCGGGTCAGATACGTACAAAGACAATTTGGAAAGACGGAACGCTGTTTTGTCGTGCTGAGTATCTGATGCAGAACTTGAGGCTTATCGAGGAAATGCCAGAAACGACCTTCGACGAGATTGTCAGCAAGTATGTGGAGATGAACGTGGCACATCCCTTCATGGAAGGTAATGGACGTTCGACACGTATTTGGCTTGATTTAATATTTAAGAAACAATTGAAACTCTGTGTGGATTGGAGCCAAATTGACAAGAAGGAGTATTTGGCTGCTATGCGCAGGAGCACTACAGATGCATCTGCCATCAAGGCTTTGCTTAAAGGTGCGATGACTGATCGCATTGATGATCGAGAGATCTTCATGAAGGGCATCGACTATTCATATTACTACGAGCAAGAAGAATAATATGACAGGTACCTGGTACGTGTCACACCAAAGAGAGCTGCGCTCCTTGTGGATGCAGCCCTCTTTGTTTTTAACGTTTGAAGTTTGTGCGCCTGCGATTGCCTGAGGGACGGACTGCGAAGTGAATCCAGATGACGTTTCGCTTCTGTTCTATCAACAGTTCGTCGTAGTCCTCGCGGTTTAGGTCGCTGAGGTCGAGTAGGATAGAGGCATAACGCAACGCCTGTTCCATCCCGATGCAGCGGATGTCCACGGCACAGCCCGTCAGGTGGTTGCTTGTAGAGACGCCCCCTACCGCTTTGTTGACCTCTGGACTTCTGAACCCGCTGTTGATGACTATCGGGTCGTCACCTTCGCCATACAGGTTGTTCCACCGCCTGCGCAACTGCTCCAGCCAACGGCATAGACGCTTTAAGTTCTCCACTTGTGCCTCATTGGGCACGTTCTCAATTCCCGTCTTTGTTTTGCAAAACTCTCCCAGCGTAAAGTGTGGCGAGAGATTGATAGTTTCACTTTTCATTTTATTTCTTATTTTGTAAACGCGCTGTGTAAGATTGTAAGGTTGTAAGATTGTAAGATTTTACCTTTTCTTAATCCACATGCCTTTTCCTTTCTTCTCTATCCAGCCTTCGCTTTTCCAACGACTGATAATCGTGTACAAGGCTCCGTCGTTGAATTCCGTCCCTTTCAGGCGACGCAGCTCATGAAGGTCGAACGGAGAGGGTAATTTCTCGAAGATGCTACCGTTTACCGAAGTGCTGATGCCGTCGTCGTTTCCTTCATGGAGGAACTTTGCCAGCAGTGGCGCAAAAATCTTCATTTGCATCTGCAAAATTTTCTGTCAAACCTTACAACCTTACAACCTTACACGGAATGTTTCCCTAAGTGCAAAAAATAGGGTAAAGAAGTTCTGATTATTATTATATTATAATATAATAATAATCAGCATATAACATGCAGGTACGGAAGCATACTTTGTAAGAATGTAAGAATGTAAGAATGTAAGATTTAGAGTGTTTCCTCGATTGGGGATAAAAGTTTTCTGAAAGTTTTACATAAATAATTAGGTTTGCATGACTCTTTTTTGTACCTTTGTATTGTCAATGAGGAGATAATTTTTGCGCCCTGGGCAGCGCGCAAAATTTTCCTAGTGCACGAGGAATTTTTTCCCAGGGAGAGAACAAAAGAAACTCTGAAGCGACAAGAGAGAATTGTGATTAAAAGATTTAACAAAAACTAAACTAAGAGGAGATTAAAATTATGGCAATGAAAGTGAAAGCAGTAGAGAAGCTACTGAAGTTTGACAAGAATTCTGCGGGTGTTTACCGCTATGTGATGTCGCC
>ONQT01000017.1 GCA_900320045.1 uncultured Prevotellaceae bacterium
GCAGAGCCGTATCGACAATGGTCAGATTGTGGTCACCTATACCGACGGCACTACCGATACGCTACCTCTGTATAATCCTCACAACTGGTGCCCGATAGAGCAGGACTACTATGAGGACGGCTTGCAGTTCCATGCTGCCCAGCCACGTCCCTACCGTCTTGACTTCGCCTCGCTGAGGGTGAGCCGTGAACACATGCCGATGGGCGAGCGCTATGGTTATCAGCAGCGTGACTTCAAGGCTGGTGCCGCTATATTGCTTGATATGCCACTAAACGCGCATAAACCTCTTAGCAGCATAACTATTCGCACGCTGTCTAATGACGTTGTTATCGGTTTGATGGGCGTCACCCTGCAAAGGTAGTCTTATTATTGTTTAGTAAATAATTTGTATGTAACAGACTTATATTTCGGACTATTCACCTTCAGTGTGACGGCAGAAGGTTTAGAGGCACTGCGCAGGATGACCAGCGCGGTGCCTTTGTATAGGTGGCAGGTGTTGCCCGTGGTGCTAATCTCGTCACCAAAGATGTTTCCGTTACCTATGGCTGCAATCTTGGCATCACCGTCAATAGCGATGCTTACCTCATCCTGACAGTCCCACACCTTGCGGCCCTTGCTGTCAACGGCAGTGATGCGCAGGTGCTGCAGATCCTCACCGTCTGCCTTCCATGTCTGCTTGTCGGGAGTGACTATAAGACGCACGGCGCTGCCCGTGGTGCTTATTTCGTGTTGTACAGCAGCAGAAACCTGTTGCTGCTGTGGTGATGAGTATCCCACCGCCTTCAGTGTGCCTTTCTCGTAGGGTATGTCTTTCCATAATATCTGGTTGCGGTGACGGGCGTCGGTGGGGTTCTTCTTGCGCCCAAGGCTCTTGCCGTTCAGCAGCAGCTCCACCTCATCGCAGTTGGTGTAGGTATATAGTGACACCTTGCTGCCCTCCGCGCGGTTCCAGTTCTCCGACTGCTCCTTGACGCCTGTCTTCACACCGTTCCACATCGTCACGCTGCCGCCCTCTTCGTTGACGGCAATATGAACCACAGGCTCATCGCTGAACATGCTCTTCATCAGATACGCCTGGGGCTTGGGTGTCAGGTCGATGTTGAACACGCCGTTGCTCCATCCCTTGGCGGGCCATCCCTGCGACTCGCCCAGATAGTCGATGATACCCCAATAGGCCAGTCCGATGTTCTTCTTCCTATCCATTCCGAAGAAGTTCTCGCCCATCTCCTCGGTCGTCGCCTCGCTTTGGTAGAACGTCATCCACGGGTAGCGTCGTCCGTCGGTGGGGAAGTACTTATACCTATAATTATATGACTGCACGTCGGTGACCATAGCCAGGTCGCTGGGCAGCGAGTCGGTGGCCCAGTTGCGGTATTTGGGGTGCATGGCGACGGTCGTCAGTCGGGTGGTGTCATGTCTGTGTACCAAGTTGCGCATCATTTTGTAGGCCGTCACGCCGTAGTCGTTGAATGGCTGGTTAGCCAGCTGTTGCAGTTCGTTGCCCAGGCTCCACATCACGACGCTGGGTGAGTTACGGTCGCGCTTCACCCATTCCTCGACATCCTGCAGCCAGTGGCTTGTGAAGGTGGCGCGTCCGCCGCTGTTCTGGTCGGTCCATTTGTCGTATAGCTCATTAACCACCAGCAGTCCCAGGCGGTCGCACAGTTGGATGAACTCACGGCTGTAGGGGTTATGGCTGGTGCGGACGTGGTTGATGCCAAACTCCTTCATCATTCGCAGCCGTTTCTCGATGGCTCGGGGGTAGGCGGCAGCACCCAGTGCTCCCAAGGTATGGTGGTTGGCAAATCCCTTTAGCAACACTTTCCGCCCGTTGAGCTTCAGTCCGTAGTCAGGTCCTATCTCAATGGTTCGTATGCCAAACTGCTCCGTTGCCACATCGGCCACCGTGCCGTCGCGCCGCAGCAGTACCACCTCGGCACGATAGAGATTCGGATGCTCCGTGTCCCACAGCTGGGGGTGGGAAATCGTGACTTCTTGTAGCTTAGCCTCCAGGACAGATGCCGGATGGATGCGTAGCACGGAGTCCGTCACCTCCTGCACCTTCGCCCCGTCGGGGTCATAGATGGTCAGCCGGTAGCGCGTCAGCCGTTCCTTCTTATTCGTAAAGGCTGCCTGAACAGTCACCCGCCGGTTGTCCTGTGTGGTGATCGATAGCGGATGTCGGTCGAAGTAGAGGTCGTCAGCGGTGGTGATGAGGCTGACGTTGCGGAACAGTCCGCCGCCGGTGTACCAGCGTGAGTTCTTCTCGCCCATGGTGCTGGCCTTGACCAACAGCGTGTTGTCGCCCTGCTTCAGACGCTTGGTGATGTCAATCTGGAAACCTACGTAGCCATAGTCCGTGCCGCCGATGCGCTCGCCGTTCAGATAGACATCGCCCACCAGCATGATACCCTCGAAGTCCAGCAGCACCCGTTTGCCTCTCACCTCTAACTTCTCACCTCTCACCTCTAACTTTCTTCGATACCAGCCTGTGCCCATCTCCTTGAAACCACGTGCCGACAGTCGGCTGCGGGTATTGGCGGCAGCGTTGGAGTTGTCCGCCTTCTCATCGGCAGCGGGGGCCACCCACGGCTGACTGATTTGGAAGTCGTGCGGAACATCTACTGTTTCGGTTGTTGTGAATAGCGAGTCGCGGCTGAACTCCCAGCCCGTGTTCAGCGACTCTACGTGACGTTGGGCCCATGCTGGATAGCCTGTGGCCGCCAGTAGCAGAGTAAGGATAAGCTGTTTCATGTTTTCTGAAGTATTTTCTGCAAAGATATACTTTTTCGGTCATGCTGCCAAATATTCCGCGCGTATTTGAACTCGTTTACTATTATTTGAACTTGTGTAGCCTTGCCCTGCGATAGGAATGTGGTACTTTTGCATCCAAACAATACACGTAAACTATGAATACAAAGACTTTTAGCCGGTTACTAATCGTAACCATTCTTTTTGCCTTGGCCGCCTGCGGTCAGAAGGCCAGTGACGATAACCGTTATCACAGCATCCGCCCTGGTGAGGTGTGGCTCGACACCAATGGCAATCCCATTCAGGCTCACGGTTTCCAGGTGTTCTACGAGGACACGGACAGCATGTATTATTGGTACGGTGAGAACAAGGAGTTTACCACCCTGGGCTCGAATGTCTGGACATGGGGCATCCGTGCCTATCGCTCCAGAGACTTCTACAACTGGGACGACCTGGGACTCATCATTCCTCCCGACACGCTCAACGCCATGTCGCCGCTGCACTTCTCGCAGACGCTTGACCGTCCCCATATATTATATAATAAGGTAACGCGCAAGTGGGTATGCTGGATTAAGTCGATGGATACCGACGGCTATTTCGTCATCATGCAGGCCGACCGCTTCACGGGACCATACGAATATGTGAAGAGCCTGAAGCCCGAAGGTTTCGGTGTAGGCGACTTCGACATGTGGAGCGACCCCACGACAGGACAGGGCTATGTGTGGTTCGAGCGTCCGCATTGCGAACTCATCTGTGCCGAGCTGACACCCGACTATCTGGGCACCAACGGCAAGTATAGCGTCCATTTCCCCGACCAGCATGTGCCCTATACCCGTGAAGCTCCGTCGCACTTCTATCGTGACGGCAAGCACTATCTGTTCACCTCTGGCACCACGGGCTATACGCCCAACCCGTCGCGTGTCTGTGTCTTTACCGATCCGCATGGGGAATATACCGACTTGGGCGACCCGCATGTAAACGACACCACCGCCTCGTCGTTCTGTTCGCAGATTACGAGCGTCATCCGCATCCCTGGCAAAAAGGATATCTACGTGTCGTTGGCCGACCGTTGGCTGCCGCAGTTAACAGGCACCCAGATTCCGCGTGAACGAGCCAAGTGGTATGCCGAGGAGTTCAAGGACCACAAGGCTTTCGACCGCGACTTCTCCACGCCTCAGGTCAAGGACAAGCGCAACATGGTGCGTGACGAGTGGGAGACCACCCGCGATGCCACCTATTTACGCCCGCGGTACTCTTATATATCATTACCTTTGCCCCCAGAAAATCGAATCAATCGTTTAATTCATAACAAACTAAAAACAATGAAAACAAAATTATTAAAATTGGCGCTATGCGCCGTGGCTGCGCTGTCCGTGACATACGCAGAAGCAGTCGAAGTTCAGCCTCGAGCAACAACAACATGGTTGTTCAACCAGTTCTATGAGGGCACTATTCAAACAATTACCACTACTGATAGTGAAAAAGGTAAAGTTTACTTATTTGACCGCCTATACCTCTGCATTGGTGATGGAAGTAAAGATAGAACAAGAACATTAACAGCAACCGCAGCTACGCCTATGCCAAATGCCACTGCACCTGCTGTGAGTGAATATACACCATTTGCAAAAGGTGATTATGTTGGCTTGACTTTTAGTGCAAAATCTCGTACCCCTGCCGCTAATACAGCAGATAATACTAGTAATTATAATTTGGCAGCAGTAAAACCAAAAGTAGCAGGTAAACTTTACGTTTTAGCGAACACCAAAACCGCAGGTAAAAATATAACGATATATCAATCAACGACACAAAAAGCCTATGCTTCAAGGAGTACGTCTGAGTGGATACTTGTATCATGTGATGTTGCAGCAGACAATCGCTATTTTATAGGCTGCCAAGATGAAGACGAATGGACTCTTTATGGTGTAAAGTTTGTGCCGACATCAGATGCTACTGATCTGTCAGAGCATAATATCTCAGTTAGTGTAACGAACGGCTATGCAACGTTCTCTTCAGCCTGTAACTATAGGTTGCCTTCTGGTTACAAGGCATATGTGGTGTCGGCTGTTGATGCTACAAAAGCAACCTTGACGGAAATAGCTCATATTCCATCTAATACAGGTGTTATTTTGGTTGGTGGTGCTGTTGATGCAGTCATTACCATGCAGAATATTCGCGAGATTGATATTACTGCTGCAGACAAGACTAATGCTGCCAGCAATAAGTTGATTGCTAATGTTGGTGAGTATGCGCTGCCAGCAAGCTATGGCTCTGACTATAATTACACGCTGGCTTACGATGGTGGTCCAGTGTTCAAACATTCAACAGGTTCTGGCAGCGTGTCAGCAAATAAGGCTTACCTTCGTACAACGGTGAATGCTCCAAATGAAGCACATGGCCTTGACTTTGTCTTCGAGAATGAGACGACGGGAATTAAGACAATTGACAATTCACATTTGAAAGTTGACAATTATTTCAACCTCAGCGGTCAGCGTGTGGCTCAGCCCACTCGCGGTCTGTATATCGTGAATGGTAAGAAAGTAGTAATTAAGTAATGATAGGGAGGAACAGTACAATGAAAAAAACATATAGCAAGCCCGTTGCTGAGGTTATTGACATCCAAATCAGCTCAATGCTCTGCCTCTCTGCAGGTATGGGTGGTTCTCAGGATAATAACAATGCCCTCGGTCGCGAAGACGAAGACTACGACTGGTAAATGTAGATTGATACTCTGTTGAAAAGACGGCAGGCACTCGTGAGCGGGCGGCCTGCCGTTTTGGTGTTCTCAAGCGCAAAAACTCCGCAAAGATTTGCAACGCACACGGGGACAGACCCCATGTGCTTGCAAAACTTTAGCTAACCTTTTACCCAGCATTTTAGGGGACTGAAATGAGTTTTCTTTTGAAAAACAAAAATAATTCAGCGAAAACTTGCGTATTACAAAATTTCTGTTTAACTTTGCCCCCGAAATGAGAATAGTATCACATAGAAGGTTAGTTGAGTTCTACAGTTCGGAAGGACATGGAGACTCTCAGGCAGCTCTCGAACGTTGGTATGATATGGCTGAAAGAGCAGAGTGGAAGAACCTATCAGACATAAAGGTTGATTTTCCTGCTACAGACTACGTCGGCAACCAGCATTACGTGTTCAACATCAAGGGAAACAAATATCGTTTGATAGTAGTGGTTAAGTTCACAATAGGACATATATTCATCCGTTTTGTAGGAACTCACAGCGAATATGACAAGATAGATGCAGCAACAATTTAAATAGGGAGGAAAGATTATGAGTAAGATTACAAAGGAGAAATACGAGTTTGCATTGGCACGCATTGAGGAACTACTGCCAATGGTAGATGACAACACCCCTGCAAATGATCGCAATGCGGTGGAACTGACAATGATGTCGGATGTGGTGATAGAGTATGAAAAAGAACACTATCCCATCGCTAAGCCAACTGTAGCCCAACTCATTCAGTTGTCTCTCGATGAGAAGAACATGAGTCAGAAGCAGCTGGCAGAAGAAATCGGAGTAAGCCCGTCGCGAATTAGTGATTATATCTCCGGACGTGCAGAGCCTACGCTCAAAATTGCACGCATGCTATGTCTGACACTAGGAATAACACCTGCAGCTATGTTAGGTTGCTAAACATACTTCCCTAACCTTTTACCCAGCATTTCAGGGGGCCGCTGCCGCTGGCTTTGATGCCGGAGGTGGGGTTGCTGACCCATTGTGCCAACTCTCTGGAGGCCTGCGTGCGGCTCAGGCTGTTGAGGTTGGCATATTCCTGTAGCCTGATACTGCCATTTTTGTCAATAAACTCCAAGGCGCGTTGCAGGCGTTGTTCACGTGAGAATGGCGAGGCGGAGGCTTTGAGGTCAGCGCTCCGTTCGAAGGTGTTCTCCTTGTTGATGTCGTCCACCAGCTTCTGATCTACTCGGAAGTTGACGTTTCTTGCCTTCACGTGGTGGTATTTTGTCTTTTCTTTCTCTGTATCAGGATTGTCTGTGTCATTGTCTGTAAATTCCAGCGACAGCGAGAAGACGCCAATATTGTCTATCTTCAGGGTGTGCCCCATCGGCAGCACGTTTTTCATGACAGTAGCCAGCGTGTCGAGCACGCCCTTGATGGTGCCCTTGCTGAATGCTGGTGAGTAGTCGTTGATGAGTTCAACCACCTTGTCGTTGTCGAACTCGGTATAGACTTTCATCTTGGGAAATGCCTTCCCTTTGCTGCTGTGCATGCCCTTAGGCATCTCTTTTACTACATAATTGGCCATAATCGATATCGTTTTTTTCTTGTTCAAGATTGTTCTTTTCCTAAGCAAACTAAGTTTTCAATATTTCAGGTCCTGGAATATATGCTCTGCGCCCTGGGACAAATATTTCAAGCCTTGAAATATAATCCGACTGCAAAGGTAAGAAAAATAACTAACTTATCGAAATAATAGGCATAAAAGGTACAAAAAACCGTTTTGGTATTCTCAAGCGCAAAAACTCCACAAAGATTTGCAATTCTCGATAATTATATCTATCTTTGCAGGCGATAAACAGCAAATTATCGGATTAAGAAGAGGCGCATTAGTTGGTCTGCAACGTAATACTCGCCTGCCTCACTCAGCATCATTATTTATTTTGGATTATTTAACTTGCTAATTGCGCTAAGCCTTTTAATATGGGATGATACGAATGATGACCACGTGTACGCCAAGATGAACTATATTTCAGTTATTTGAATGATATTCATGCTATAGCAATAGGTTGTTTCGTACCTTTGCAGCGACCAAGAACATGGGAAACCTGTGGTTCGTCATTAAATCATTCAATATTAAAAAGGTAATAACTAAAACAAAAGCAATCTATGAAAAAGTGTCATTCAAGATGGGACGCTGTATTGCTGAGAGGTCTGACGGCGCTGATGCTCATTACCGGAGCATGGGTGCTGACGTCGTGTAAGGACGACAAGGGACTGACGGAAGGCGATCCCAACTATTTCACGAGCAGCCGCGGCCAGTTTACCGCCACGCTCAGCGATGCTACGACGCTGTATCTGTTGCCTGGCAACGGGGCGGGTACGGCAACTCTGACCTATGATGGCAGTAATCCGCGCCACTGGCAGTCGGAAACGACGGCTACGGTCAGCGTGACCACCTATCAAGGCAGTCTGACGCTCCCAGAGACCATTAGTGCCAACGGCCAAACCTACACCCTGACGGGTATTGGTGAACAGGCTCTGATGGGCTGTCGCTCGCTGACCTCCGTGACGCTGCCCAACACCATCCAGTGGCTGGGCGAGGGTGCCTTTGCCGTCTGCAGAGGTCTGACCAGCATCACCATTCCCGAGGGAGTGGCCGATATTCCCACCGGCTGCTTCGGCTATTGTTCCGCGCTGACCACCGCTACCCTGCCAGCCAGCGTGACCACTATCGGCAAGATGGCCTTCGACGGTTGTTCGGGTATGACCAGCATCACGCTGCCTGCTAACCTGAAGCGCATCGGCGAGATGGCCTTCTTCGACTGTAGCAAGCTGACCGCCATCACCATCCCCGCCTCTGTGACCAGCATCGGCAACCGTGCCTTCGGCGGTCGCAATGCCACGCTGAAGTCGAAGATTACGGAGTACCACATGCAGTCGGCTACGCCTCCTACGCTGGAGGGCCTACTGTATGAGGCTCAGGACGGAGTGTCTCCTGTTATTTACGTTCCTGCAGGCAGCAAGGCCGCCTATGAGGCAGCTGCCGGTTGGAGTTCACTAACCATCATGGAGGAGTAAGCTATGAAGAATATGAAGAAATTATTCGCCGTCGTAGCATTACTGCTGATGGCAGTCGTTGCCCAAGCCCAGGGCCAGACAGTAAAGGGTACGGTGCTCGACGAGGCTGGCGAGCCGATGATTGGTGCTACGGTGAAGGCCGTAGGCGGCCAGGGAGGAACAGTGACCGACATGGATGGTAACTATGTGCTCAAGGTCGACCAGAAAGTGAAGCAGATAGAGGTGGCCTACGTGGGCTATCGCAATCAGAAGATACAGATTAAGAATGGTCGTGCCGATGCACGCATGAGTACCGACAAGAACGAGCTGAACGAGCTGGTGGTTATCGGTTACGGCTCTGTCAAGAAGGGCGACATCACCAATGCTGTTGCCAAAGTGAAGGCAGAGGAACTGGCCGAGCGTCCTGTCAGCAACATCGCCTCAGCCCTGCAGGGTGAACTGGCCGGTGTCGACGTGCAGAGCACCAGCGGTGCCCCGGGCAGCAGCGTGCAGATCAAGGTCCGCGGTGCAACGAGCATCAACGAGGACGGCAACACCAATCCGCTGTATGTCGTCGACGGCGTACCTATGGATGAGGGCTTTGACCTGCAGCAGCTGAACCCACAGGATATTGAGAGCATCGAGGTGCTGAAGGATGCCTCCTCCAGCGCTATCTATGGCAGCCGCGGTGCCAATGGCGTCATCATCATCACCTGCAAGAAGGGTAATGACGACGGCAAGACCACCGTGACGGCATCAGTCAACTTTGCCATCTCCACCCCCGAGCGCTACATTCCCGTCATGGAGGCTGAGGACTGGATTAACTGGCGTATGAAGTCCAACTACCAGGCCTATTTGGAGGCTTATCCCACCGCCGGTGCCCAGAGTGGCGACAGCTATCTGGAGCAGGTCATCAAGGCTCAGGGCGGTGCTGGCACGAGTGCTGTCATCGACCCCCGCTGGAGGATGCCCGGCTATGGCGGTCTGTCGCTGGTAGACTGGCAGAAGGCCATGTTCCGCCCCTCGTTTGCCCAGACCTATAACCTCTCCATTACGCAGGGTAATAAGAAGAACAGCTACCGTGCCTCGCTCAGCTATGTCAACCAGGACGGTATCGTCATCAATACAGGCTTCAAGCGACTCACCGCCAAACTGAGCGGTCAGACCACGCTGATAGACAAGTTGCGCATCGGTGTCGACGTGTCGCCTCAGATGACCGTCACCACCGGCGGCAACGTGGATGGTAAGGACAATGCCGCACAGAATGCCCTGTCGGCGGTGCCTGTCGTAGAGAACAACGCCGGGCTGCACACCGCCACGGAACCCTATAACCGCTATATGTATGCCGGTTCGACGGCTTCACCGGTCACCGTTATGGAACAGCGCTATTATCGCGACGAGCAGATTCGCATCCAGGCATCGGGTTTTGCAGACTACGAGATTATGAAGGGATGGAACGCCAAGGTCTTAGGCTCATGGATCTTCAACAACCGCGACCGCAAGCGCTTCACACCGTCGTCGGCCTCGCGCTTCTGGAATTCGGGCGAAGGCTACTATGCCGACTCCTACTGGATTGGCAGCCGCTCACACAAGTATCATATCGAGGCTACCACGACCTATGACCACACCTGGGACAAGCATCATCTGAACGTGGTGGGCGGTTGGTCGTTGGAGTCAACGCAGGACGGCAACTCCTATAACCTGAATGTGACACAGTTCCCCAACAACACCATCATGGGCTGGACCATCAACGACGTGACGCCGACAACGTTCACCGCCACCTATACCACCGACGACCATCTCATCAGCTACTTTGCACGTGCCGAGTATGGCTACGACAGCCGCTACCTGTTAAACGCCTCGCTGCGTCGTGACGGTAGCTCGCGCTTCGGCAGCAACCGCAAGTGGGGTACCTTCCCCGCCGTCAGCGTGGCTTGGCGCGCCTCGAACGAGAAGTTTTGGAAACCCGACTGGTGGGTCAACCAAGCCAAGCTGCGCATCAGCTACGGTTCCAACGGCTCGAACGCCATCTCCACCAATGCTGCCGACGGCTTGATGACCGCCTCCTATTATTCAAAGGACGGAGCCGCGATTACCGGTTACGTGCCTGCCAGTACCGCCAATCCCGATCTGGGCTGGCAGAAGACCAACTCGTGGAACTTCGGTATCGACATGAGTCTGTTCAACAATCGCATCTCGTTTGCCCTCGACTACTACATCAAGAACGTCAGCGACATGCTGTATCAGGTGTCAATGCCGTCGGTCATCGGCTATGCCAAGGCTTACCAGAACATCGGTAACATCCGCACCAAGGGTGTCGAGCTGGAGCTGAAGACCGAGAATCTGGTGGGCAAGCTGAAGTGGACTACCAAGTTCTCGATGGGTTACAGCACCAACGAGGTGAAGTCGCTGGGTAACAACTCGGCCATCTATACCGGCTACGACAACAAGACGCAGATTATCGAGGTGGGACACCCCGTAGGTGAGTACTATCTCTACATTGCTGACGGTATCTACATGAGCGAGGAGGACCTGCAGCGCTATCCCACCGAGTCGACCTCAGTCGTAGGTTCTGTACGCTATCGTGACATCAACGGCGACGGCATCATCGACGAGAACGACCGTACCTACTGCGGCAAGCCGCAGCCCTCATGGACCTTCGGTCTGACCAACAGCTTCAAGTGGAAGAACTGGGATGCCTCGTTCCTCATCACCGCTCAGGCTGGCGGTAAGATCTGGCAAGGCTTGGCCCGTGCCATCGACATGCAGGCTCAGGATGTCACCATCAACCGCCTGGACCGCTGGCAGGACATGTGGCTGTCGGAGGCTGCCCCCGGCAACGGCGAGGTGCCCCGTGCCCGTGGCGGCTCGGCAGAGCAGTTCTCGACCCGTTGGCTCTACAGCACCGACTTCCTGAAGCTGAAGAACATCACCATCGGCTACCGCTGGCGTCTGCCTAAGAAGTTTGCCCTCAAGGTGGTGCGCTTCACCGCCAGCTGCGAGAACGTCTTCATGTTCACCGGCTACAAGAACGGCTACTCACCAGAGTCAAACAACTCCAGCTCTCAGGTGGCAGTATACGACTACGGAGCCTATCCTGCAGCACGTACCTTCTCACTGGGTATCAACGCTACGTTCTAAATGGTAAACAAAGTAAGTAAGATATAAAAGTATAACGACTATGAAGACTAATATATATAATAAGGTACGAGCCATTCTGCTGCTCCTTGCCCCTTGCTCCTTACTACTGTTTGCCAGCTGTGAGGACTATCTGAAGACGGAGTCGAAGTCGGCCCTGACGACAGACAATGCCTATTCCAAGGCTGCTGGTGTAGATCAGGACCTGACGGGTGTCTATGGCTGTCTGAAGCCCTTTGCCAAATACTATTTCGTCATGAGCGAGTTCCGCTCTGACAACTTGTTCAACATCACCGAGGCCAGAACCCGTGAGGAGTCGGACTGCGCTCAGTTCAACACCACCGGTCTGCTCAACGATGCCATCGTGTCCAGCTGCTGGGCAGACCACTATACGCTGATTGCTGCTGCCAACGTGCTGTTGGATCATATCGGTGAGGCAGGAATGAGCGAGAGCGTGAAGCGGCAGTATATGGCCGAGGCCCGCTTCCTGCGTGGACTGGCTTACTTCGACATGGTGCGCTTCTTCGGTCGCGTTCCCGTCTCGCTGCACGAGATTTCGCCCGATGAAGCCTTTGCCCTCGGACAGAGCGAGGCTATCGATGTCTACAACCAGGCCATCGTGCCCGACTTGCAGTATGCTGTGGAGAACCTGCTGGAGACAGCCACCGACTATTTAGGCAACCCCCGCTCGGAACGCGTCACCAAGACGGCGGCACAGGCGCTGCTGGGTAAGGTCTATCTGCAGATGGCCGGCTATCCGCTCTATCAGGACACCAAGGATAAGGCACAGTCGCTCTTTGCCGAAGTGCTGAAGAACATGAACAAGTACTGGAAGAACAGCATATCTGACTGGAACCTCATGTGGGTTCATGAGAACGACAACAAGAACTTCATCTTCGAGATTCAGTACATTGCCGAGAAGAATCAGGGCAACCCGGCTACTCCCTATAGCCGCAGCGGTAATACCTACGCCGACGACTACTGCAACGCTAACCTGACAACAGGCTCGCATGTCTATGTCGAGCGTGACCTGCAAGACCACTTCCTCATCACCAGTGACATCGACAACGGCGACGGCACCACGACGACGGAATATATCGACAAGCGACTTTATGGTACCATCAATACCGGTCAGACCTATAACGAGGAGACGGGCCAGTATGAGGGCGGTGCCACCGACCAGAACAACTTCTGCACCAAGTTCTTTGAACACAAGATAAAGCGTAAGTCGCTGGGTCTGTCGGACATGGATGCCGAGATTACCGACCGTACCTTCTGGCCGCAGAACTGGCCTGTGCTGCGCATTGAGGACGTGATGCTGCTCTATGCCGAGTGTGTGGGCAATACCACCGAGGGCTATCAGTATCTGAACATGATCCGCCAGCGTGCCGGACTGAGCGAACTGAAGGAGCTCTCGGCCGATGCCTTCCAGAAGGCAGTAGCCTTTGAGCGCCGCTGTGAGCTGCTGGGCGAGGGACACCGCTGGTTCGACCAGGTGCGCCAGAACACCTTCGTAGAAGAAATCCGCACGACGTTTACCAACTATCGTGACAAGCGTGATGCCTCGCACTCGTCGAACTACACCATCTACGCCAACCGTGTGACGCAGAACTCGGCATTGTATCCTATTCCGATGTCTCAGATCCGCATCCGTGAGGGGCTGTATCAGCAGAATCCCGGATACTAAGAGAGAAGTAAAGAGTGAGTATTGAAAAGAGAAAACGATTATGAAACACAGAATCTATCAAATATTTGCAGCAGGTATGGTGTGTTGCGGTATGACCGCAGCCTTTACCGCCTGCTCCAACGATGACTACCTGGGCGGCCACTATACGACCGATGGTGCCGGTGTCGTGCTGAACGTCACGGCTCAGACCGATAAGGCCTGGAGCGAGGGCGATGTCATCGGAATAGCAGCAGGCTATGGTCAGAACGACGGCACAGCCCGTAACCGTGAGTATGTCTGTCAGGCCGATGCCAGCAGCTTCAAGAACAAGTCGGGCTTTCCCATCTATGTCAAGGGTAACACCTGCATCGTAGCCTACTATCCCTTCGTTGGAACCGATGGCGCTGAGCCTACCATCACGCTGAACACGCTGAACCAAGATCAGGTGACCGACTACTACTTTGCGAAGGCCGAGGGCGTCACTCGTCAGACCAGTCAGGTGAACTTAGCGTTCAAGCATGCGCTGGCCGAGGTAACGCTGAAGATTACCGCTCCTTCCGGTGAGAGCATCAACAGCTGCCGTCTTTCCGGCTTCGCACAGAAAGCTACGGTAAATCCATATACGCTGGCTAAGACGCTGGACGCACCAGAAGACCTCGTGGTCAAAGGTGCGGATATGAAGAGCGTCACGCTGAAACTCATTCCGCAGGCCCTTTCCGCCGATGGTGCCGTGAAACCCCAGCTGGTGCTGATAGGTAGCATACGCTCCTATACCATAGACATGAGCAAGCTGCAGCTGGAAGCTGGATCTTCGCAAGAGGCTATTGTCAACGTGACCGATGGAATCGGTACTGTCGACTTCGTACCTGGTGACTCCAAGTGGGAGGACAGCGGTGCCGGCGGTGACGTGAAGGCGCAGTAAATAGGTGTTAAGTGTTTAATGAAAAGTGTAAAGTGTAAACGACTATGAAGAAGAATATATTTTTCCTTTTGGCACTCTTGCCTATGCTGATAGGCTGTAGCCAAGACGATGCCGTGTCTGAAAGTCCTGCTCAGAGCCCGCTGCGCTTCAATATCTACGATGCCAGTACGGTCGGCAATGGTCGCCGTGCAGCTACCGAAGGTCCGACGATGACGACGTTCTTCGAACTGGGCGACAAGGCTGGTCTGTATATCGTCAAGGACGGCAAGGTGGTACATGCGAATGTGCAGCTGACGTATAACAATAGTGGCTTCTGGGAGGCTCCGCAGAAGATGGACGCCTCGCAACTAGCCGGTGCCCAGTTCTATGCTTATTATCCCTATACCACTACGGCTCAGTTTGATGCCTCTTCATCCACCCCGTTCGCCACGATGGTGAAGACCGTCCAACCGGCAAACAACCAGGGCGCGAAGGCTGACTACGAGGCTGCCGACATTATGGTGTCTACAGCATGTTCCGTCGGACAGTATAATGCTGTCAGTTTGCCGCTGAAGCACCAGAAAGCAATGGTGTGCATGGAACTGCCCAACTCATCTTACATCTTCGACAACGAAGGTTTGGAGCCTTATGTGCTTGCCAAGGCCGAGAATGCGAAGTTTACGTTAGGCGAGACGGCGGTGACTCCTTACTTTGACGAGACATCGCAGTCGTACCGACTCATCATCGAGCCTAACGAGACCCGTAACCTTAAGGTGGTATACGTCAACAACGACCAGACTCAGAGCTATGAGGCTACCAACCTGTCGCAGGTGGCCAGCGGCCAGTATGCCAAGTATGTGATTGACGGTGGTGCCTCGCTGGTCAACATGACGCTGGAGGTAGGTGACTTCTTCTGCTCTAACGGACGCATCGTCAAGAAGAATGCTACGCCGCTGCCCGACAATGTGGTAGGTGTCGTCTTTAAGATCGGAACGACGGAGGCTATCCGTAATGCCAACAGCTGCTGGAGTCACGCCGTGGTGCTGGCCGTTAAGGAGAATACAAAAGCCAAGTGGGGTACTAACGCTTCACCCACTTCAGCACAAAATAATGCTGGTTGGCGCTACTGGTATAAGGACTACGGGCTGGCTGACCAGAATGGCGTGACGGACAAGTCGAAGCTGGACGAAAGCATCATGGCCGAGGAGGGCTTCGAGACGACGAAGGCATGGCGCGCCGTGCCCGAACCGCTGACAATCGGTGGTGAGACGCTCGACTATACCACCGTGATGAATGCCACGATGAACAGCTGGATAGAGGCCTATCCGCTACCGTCCGTGACTTCCGACTGGTACATCCCCTCGCTGGTCGACTGGCGTAACATCGAGGCTCAGCTCAGCGTCGTCAATGCCCAGTTGGAGGCTGCCGGTGGAAAGGCCCTGTCGAAGGATCCTTATTGGTCGTGTAATGTGCGTGGTGCCGGCTCTAACTGGTGCTATCAGATAGGCAAGACAACGATTGCCGACCGCTATTATCCTTCAGGATTGAGAGACAGCCGCTTGTTCCACTTTATCTTTGCTTTCTAATATGAAAAGAATATTTGGTATCGTCTGTTTAGCACTGGCCGTTCTGACGGCTGGTGCTAAAAAGGTAAAAGAACAACCGCAGCAGTGGCCCGACGGCACGGTGATAGACAGTTGGTTCCAGCAGACTCAGAAGGTGGATGTCAGCACCCTGGGCAAACAGTATGTGCTGACAGACTATGGCGTGATGGCTGGATGGCCTCGGGTGCAGACCAAGGAGATACAGGCCGTCATCGACCGCTGTGCCCAGGAGGGTGGGGGTGTCATTGTCGTTCCGACAGGCACTTTCCTCAGCGGAGCGCTGTTCTTCCGGCAGGGCACCCATCTGCATCTCCAGGAGGGGGCTGTGCTGAAGGGTAGCGACCGCATTATAGACTATCCGCTGCTGCAGACCCGCTTCGAGGGGGAGACGTGCAAGTTTTTCTCGGCATTCATCAATGCCGACGGGCTGGATGGATTCACCATCAGCGGAACGGGTACCATTGACGGCAACGGACTGCAGTACTGGCAGGAGTTCTGGATTCGTAGAAGCTGGAATCCGCAATGTACCAACAAGGATGCCCAGCGCCCCCGACTGACCTATGTGTCGAACTGTAAGAACGTCACCATTCAGGATGTACACCTCATCAACTCGGCGGTATGGACGAACCATGTCTACAGGAGTGACCATGTGCGCTACCTTGACTGTTACATCTATGCGCCGACGGAAAATATCTGGCCCGAAAATCCCAAACGAGGAGCACCGTCGAGCGATGCCATTGATATTGATGTTTGCCACGACGTGCTCATCGATGGCTGCTTCATGCATGTCAACGACGATGCCGTTGTCATCAAGGGTGGCAAGGGTACTTGGGCCGATAAGGATGAAACCAACGGACCTACGGAGCGTGTCATCATTCAGAACTGCCGTTACGGCAAGGTACACGGCTGTCTGACGCTTGGATCGGAATCGCTGCACGACCGCAACATCATTCTGCGCAACTGTCAGGTTGACCAGGCCAGCCGCGTCTTGTGGCTGAAGATGCGTCCCGACACGCCGCAGCATTACGAATATGTATTGGTGGAAGGCATCAAGGGTCATTGCGGCTCATTCCTTTTTATCCATCCCTGGACGCAGTTCTTCAAGCCCGGCGACCGCAAGGACATGCCGCTCAGCCGTTGCAACAACATCGTGATGCGCAACAACCAGGTTGAGGCTAAGACCATGTTCGACGTGAAGACAAGTGATAAGTATGAACTGATAGACTTCACGGTCGATGGCTCTCCCATTGACTTCTCCCGGTTCTCGAAGGCTACCAAGGAAACAGCACCGAAAGTTTATCTATGACCCGTTTCGCTTTTAAGATGCAGCTCAAGGCGGGCTGCGAGGAAGAATACCAACGCCGCCATCGGACTATCTGGCCCGAGCTGGTGCAGATGATTAAGCGCCAAGGTGTCTCTAACTACAGTATCTATTGGGATCGAGACACCAATATACTCTTTGGCTATCAAGAGTGTGCCGGTGAATCCAGCTCGCAAGATACTACAGACGTCGACCCCGTCACCCAACGTTGGTGGGACATGATGGCTGACATCATGGAGACCAATGCCGACCACTCGCCGGTCACCATAACCCTAAAAGAAGTGTTCCATCTCGATTGAGGTGGAACACTTCTTTTAGGGTGTTATTCTTTTGCTCCCTGTTCTTCCGCCGTATCCTTCTCTGAAGGCATCTTGCCCTTGCGGAACTGGCTGGCGGTGACACCGAAATACTCCTTGAAACAACGGCTGAAGTAGTTGGGGTCGTCGAAGCCTGTCTGGTAGGCTACCTCGGAGATGCTGAACGTGGGGTCTTTCAGCAGTTCAGCAGCACGAGTGAAGCGCATCTTGCGGATGTATTCGTGGGGCGGCATGCCGGTTACCTGCTTGACTTTCTTGAAGAATGTGGTGCGGCCCATCTTCATGCTGTTGGCAAAGTCGATGGCCTGCATGTTGGAGTCTTGCAAATGATTGTATACCCAGTTCTCGAAACGCTCGAGGAACTTCTTGTCAGCATCCTCGACAATGATGTCGGCAAGTGGTGTGCTGCCCACCACTTCCTTGGCGTACTTCACCTTCAGACGGTCGCGCTGGCCTATCAGCGTACTGCACTTGGCCACCAGTACCTTGGCATTGAAGGGCTTGAAGAGGTAGTCGTCGGCACCGTACTCTGTGCCGCGCAACTGTTTCTCCTCGTCGCTGATGGCGGTGAGCAGGATAATAGGCAGGTCGCTGAGCTCTTGGTCCTGACGTATCTTCTTGGTCAGTTCGAAGCCGTTCATGCCAGGCATGCGGACGTCGCTGATGAGCAGGTCAGGACGGTTGGCCTGAATGCGCTTCAGTGCCTCCTCGCCATCGGAGGCGGTACTAACCACAAAATAACGGCCCAGTTCGGTGGAAATGAAGCTGCGCATGTCATCGTCATCATCAACAACGAGCACGCGGCGGTCGTTGAGCGGAGGAGTGCTGAGTTCCTTATAAGTAATGGATGGTGAGGACTGGGTATTGGCCGGCTGTGCGTTGAGAAGTTCGTTGTCGTCGGCTACGAGGAAGTCGTCAACGTTATAGACACCTTTGTCGGTGGGCAACGCGATGGTGAAGATGCTGCCGCCCCCTTCATTCTCACGGAAGCTGATGGCACCATGATGGACGCGCACTAGTTCGCTGACCATGTGAAGACCGATACCTATACTCTCGCGACTGAAGGCACTCTGGTCGAAACGTGTAAAGAGGCTCGACTGCTTGTCCTTGGCGATGCCGATACCCGTGTCGATGACGGAGAACTCGAGATGCTGGCCGTCATCGCTCAGTTTCACATTCATGGTGATGTCACGCTTGTGTGGTGTGTATTTGAAAGCATTCGACAGCAGGTTGTAGGCCATCTTGTCTACATAGTTGCGGTCAACGAATAGATGATATTCACGTGCAAAGGTGGTGAACTGGTAGTTGATACGGTGGTTCTCAGCGGTCTCGTTGAATGTGAGGAAGATGCTGCGCAGGAAGTCGACAATGTCGGTGTCTTCTAACTGTAGCTTCAACTTCTGGTTCTGTATCTTGCGGAACTCCAGCAGTTCGTTGACCAGTCGCAGCAGTCGGTCGGTGCTCTTCTGCATGGAACTGATGGGTTGGCGAAGAGTTCCAGGAATGTCGCCCTGTTGGACCATACGGTCCATGGCACCGCGGATAATGGTCAGCGGGGTGCGAAACTCGTGAGAGATATTGGTAAAGAAACGCAGCTTGAATTCTGTGAGTTGATTTTCAACCTTGATCTTGTTGCGCAGCTCCTGGGTATGGAGCCACTGACGCCAGATAGCCCAGCTAATAGCACCAAGGAAGAATATGTAGAAGAGCCATGCCCACCATGTGTTCCACCAGGGCTGGCGGACGACGATGCTGAGGGTGATTTGCTGGTCGTTGGGCATTCCATATATATTATAGGAACGCACGTGAAGCTTATAGTCTCCAGGTCGGAGATTCTTGTAGGAAGCAAAGTTCAGGGCCGAAGGCTCGCTCCAGTATTTGTCATAACCCTCCAGCATGTAGGAGTATTTGACCAGACGGGTGCTGATGTACTCGAAGGATGAGAAATAGAATGTCAGCGAGTTCTGGTCGTGGTCAAGCTTCAGTTCTTGCAGCTGGTTGACGGCCTGTTGCGTGGGAGCCTCGTCGCCCATGCTGCGCAGGGCGACACCGTTGATGTGAATATCGGTGAGGGTCAGTGAGTAGGTGGACGGACGGGGCTTGATGTTCTTAGGATTGAACACCTGCATGCCGTAGAGGGTACCCCATGCCAACCGACCATCGGACAGACGGGCGACGCAGCCCTCAGTGTACATCATGCCTTGAGGCTTGGGAGAGAGAAAGTAGACGTTGAAGCGCTGCTCTTGCTCATTGAAACGGGCCAGACCATAACTGGTGCCGACCCAGAGGCTTCCGTCCTGATCTTCGATGATGGATTCGATGGTGTTGTTGGGCAATCCGGCATTGGTGTTGTAGCGTTGCAATAAATGCCCCTGTTCGTCGAAGCAGGCAAGTCCGTAACCAGTAGTGCCAGCCCAGATGCGATGATGGGAATCCTCGTAGAGACAGTGGACTTCGTCGGAGTTGGCATCGTTGCCACTGACGTTGATATACTGATAGGCCGTATCGTTCTTGATGAGTTGGTCGGGCAGGAAGCGGTAGACGCCTCGGTTGCTGCACAGCCAGATATAGCCTCGGCGGTCCTGTATCATGCTGCGGGGCTGGGAAATGGTGTGCTGTCCCATGAAGAAAGTGCGACGCAGGTTTGCTGAACCCTCCTTGTCGGTGGTGACCAGTTCTATGCCGCCATCGAAGATGCTAATCCATACACGTCCCTTGCTGTCGCAAAGGATGTCGCTGATCTTTCCCTTGACGGCAGGTCTGACGGGTTTGCCGTTGATGAAGACACCGCGGTTGCGGGTACCGGCCCAGAGCCGGCCCTGATGGTCGGTGGATATGGCAACAACATCATCGTTGTAGGGATTCTCCTTGGTGGCATTCTCCAATCGGTTGTCTGTCACCCACAAGGCATTCTGGCGATTGCCCACGAAAATCTTGTCGCCGGCAGGCTGGATGAGTCGAACGGTATTGCTATGGCCTAAGTCGCTTGGCGTGGTAAAGTAGCGGATGTCTATCTGCTGCCGCTGCTCGCCCAGATAGCACACACCGAAGTTCTCCTGACATATCCAAAGACGGCCACTATGGTCTTCAAAGATGTTCTGCAGGTAGTCGGTGGCTATAAGACTGACCGGCTGGTCATTCTGAGTAAGGTGCTGCATGCTGCTGGTCTTAGTGTCATAGACAAAGAGACCATTGCCGTAGGTGCTAATCCAGATGCGGTCGTTGCAGTCGTAGACAAACCGGAAGCGGCCACCGGCATTTTGCAGCGTCAACTCCTTATTATATATATGAGAAAGCTGATAGGTTTTCTTCGGTGTGATGTACCAAAATTGATAGCCATCATGGTCGAATACAACCTTATTTCCTCGGTTGTCGACCACTACCTGAGCATCGTCGACATGAATTTTGGGGTGTGGTGTCAGGGTGCGACGGCTGATGTCATAGCAGTAAGTTGTACCCTCGGTGCAGAGAATCAATTGGTTGTTCTCCAAAGCTACGCGCTTGACCTTATGGGGTAGGGGGTTGGCAGGACTGAAGACACCCATACTGCCACTGGGATGAGTGCGGTAGACATCTCCAATCTCGGAAACGAAACAAATGCTGCCGTCGGGCATCTGTTGGGCACAAACGATAGCCTTCTGACGAATGGCAACATGCGTCTTTCCTTGCTGGATACGTACCAGTCCTTGATCGGTACCTACCCAGGCGCGGCCATTGGTTTCCTGTGAGACGAAGTTGACGTGGTTGCTGGGGAGCTTGTTGTCCTGCTGCTGGTAGACGGTGGCCTGAAAGGTGCCATTCTGCTGTGTCACATGGCAGCAACCATGCTGTTTGTCGTACAACCACAGGTTATGTTCGTCAATGATGACACTACGTTGGTACGGCCCGTTGCCTGCTTCCTGTCCGCTCCAATCAACGAATGTTTCCAACTCTGTATCGTAGCAGCTGTAGAGGTCGCCTCGCAGCCGAATCCACAAATATCGACTACCCCATCGGCTGATGGTCAGTACGGCTTCGTTGGGAAGCAGGTCTGGCTGCTGGCGCGTCTGTATTTTTTTGTATTGATAACCGTCGTAGCGGTAAAGACCACTGCCTGTTCCCATCCAGATAAAACCGCGCTTGTCCTGGGTGACGCAGCGTATCTGGTAGGAGTTCATCACGTTGTCGATAGGCAACTGAAAGGATATAAATTGGGCATTAGCACACAGCATGACAGCCCAAAATAACAATGTTGTTAGCTTTCGTCTCATGGTTAGTAGCCATTAGTTTCTGTGCAAATGTACGGATAATAATTGATATTTGCAAGCAAAGAGGCAAAAAAGTTGAATAAAAGTAAAGTTAATGGTACTAATGTACATTTGTACAGAGGTAAAAGTCTGTACCTTTGCCAACAGAAAATACAGCGGTATCCTATGAATTCATACGTGAGTATATAATAGTGAATAGTTTTTTGTTAGTAAATAAGCGTTATTAGTAAATGATTAGTTTTAGTTAGTAAATTAGCATAATGAGAATTAGTAATTAGTTGAAATAGGTGTTGGCTTTTAAGGTAAATAAGATTGTTGGAAGGTAACGGTTAAAGATGTAGAGTTGAACGGAAATGCAGGGATGCGAATATAAATAAAGAAACGAGGCAGTAAAATTTTGCACCTTTGCAGTCGAGAAAGAAAATGAAAACAAACAATGATTATATAAACAACATTTAGCAACTTAAAACAAAACAAGTATGAAGAAGTTTTTTACATTTATCGCAATGGCACTCGTCACCATGGGTGCAAGTGCACAGACTACAGTATGGGAGTACGACTATGCCAAGTTGGCTACTGATCATGTAACGTATCAGGGCAAGATTGATGTAGTCAGAATCACTGAAACAAAGTATAAGGCATGTGGTGCGGATGTTTATCCTTTTACTTGTGGTGAGGTGGTTGCAGCAAGTGATGTGATGATTAGCCGTGGTGATGGTATGCTGCGTTACAGCGATGTACGCAACCTGGGATTGTTTAACAACAACAAAAACTATTATGGCATCAAGAACGTCAAGGCTGGCGATGTTATCGAGGTTGCTTACAATGGTGGCGGTAATGCTGATGCGATGAAGGCCGTTCCTGCCATGACTGACCTTGACAATGTAACTGTTGGTGCTGAGACAAGTACCTTTACACACACTTTCACTTACAATGAAGGTACGCGCACATTGGATTACACCGTTTATACGCTGACAGTCACTGCTGACGGTATTGCCGGATTTGCTCTGCAGGCCGCTTATATCGGTAAGATTACGCTGAAGCGCACTCCCGCTACTTCTGGAAGTTTGATCTGTGATTCTAAAAGTGCTAATGCTACCATTCCTACTAGTGGTACTGATTGTAAGTCTATCAGCTTTGGCTCATCGGAGACGGCTACGTTCACTGTAGCTGCTGATGAGGATGCTTTTCGTGCTGCTAATGTGTCTTCTGCTAATATGGGTGCACGTGGGGTGAATATCGATGGAACCGATCATGACCCCATCTATTTCCTCAGTGTTAGCGGAACAACAAGCCACAAGTTCAATATTACCAAGTCTGCTAATGTGACAAAGGTAACCATGTATGCTCGTAAGAATGATGGTGATGCTACGAAGACAGTGACTATCCGTAAGGACAATGTCGAGGGTGATGTCATCCTTGTTGCCAATGGCTTTGGCGGCGAGTTGGCAAGTGCCGACGTGACAGATGTTACTACACTTTATGTTCCTGCTGGTTCCTATATCGTATTCAAGGTGGACTATAGCATCGGAACTGCTATTCAGGCTGTGAAGACGCAAAAGATTAACGACGGCGTGATGTACAACCTGGCTGGCCAGAAGGTTGGGAAAGACTATAAAGGCGTTGTTATCGTGAACGGCAAGAAGGTCATGATGAAGTAATACAGATATAATAAATAGTAGTTCATGAAAAGGGTGGGAAGTCGCTATCGAAAGATAGGCTTCCCGCTCTTTAATAGTTTACTGACCGAGGATCTGGCAGGCCTTTTCTATTATGTCGTCCATGTTATGCTGGCGCGACGCTTCCGTCAGGTCTACCTTGACATCTGGATCTATGCCGAATTCCGTGTGACGTCCGTTCTTGTCATAGATGGGACAAGCAGAATAGCGGACGTTCCAACCATTGGGAAGGCTGCTGTTCATGGGCATTCCGCTGCCGCCGCCAGTGTGGTCGCCAACAATGGTGACGTTGGGCAAGGCTCGCATGATGACGGCAAAATAGTTGGCCGCACTATATACGCTGCGGTTGGTTAGCAGACAGACTTTCTTGTGCCACCGCATGCCGTTGGAGGGTTCCAAATATTGGGCTTCCTTGCTTGAGAAATCGTTGTGTCCCGGTCCCGTCTTGTGCTGCATGTAGCTTACAAGTGTCTTCTCCTGCACAAAGCGCCCCGCCAGTCGTTCCGCCATGGTCAGGTCGCCGCCGCCGTTGTTGCGGATATCGATGATAAGTCCGCGGCACAGAGCCAGATAGGATAGAATCTCGTTGAGGTTGCCTTCGCCAATGGGACTCTCGAAAGTCGCACAGCGAATGTAGCCGATATTGTTGTCCAGTACCCGATAGGATAGTGAACTGGCTATCATATAGTCCGTACCCATATAGTGACGATACAGGGTGTCGCTGAAGTTCTTGGGGTAGGCCTCCTGCCAAGTCCAGTAGCGTCCGTAGTCTCTGGCACTGCTCAGGTTGACGTGGCCGTCGCGCAACTCGCTGAGCATATCGCAGCACACTTCGAAGAGTTGGCTGGTCTTCATGTTGTTGTCTACGCGTACCTTATATTTATGATAGACGGCGTTCCAATCCAGTCCGTACTCCTGCTGTTTGTAGTCGAAGAAGCAATAGTGCTCGTCGATAATCTTCCACAATGCCTCGAAGTTCCCCGTCGGTGTGTCTTCATACTCATCGGCATCGACGCAGGAGACAGGAACAAGGGTAATAGCAGCTAAAGTGACTATAGTTGCTATGGATTTGATCGTAGCGGTCAGATGTGGAATACTTTTTTTCATAGGCCGTGGGGAACGATGCTGAAGCGTTTGGTAAAACCAATGAGGAATCGGTGTGTCCAGATGTGTTGTCGCAGGTTGTTGACCTTCGACTGCTGAATATTGCCTAAGTAGCCGATGCGTAGGGTGACGGTGCTTGACAACTGGCCGTCCAGCGTCAGCAGGTTGCGCCATTCAGGGGCAGAAACGAAGGTGGTCGGTACGATGTTGTGGTCGTAGTTGCCACGATTGAAAATCTCGTAGTACGACTGCCCGTAGTTTGGTGAGAACTGGATGCCCACGAGTGGCAGGTTCAGTTCGTAGCGCGCCAGGAACGGTTTGTTGAACAGTGTGAAGCGATAACTGGCCACACCGGTGGGCATCATGTTCAGGTGAGCCCTAGCCTGAGCGGGGTTGTTACCATTGGATGTGTTGTAGATGAAGCCTAACGACACATTCGCCACGCCACCAGCCTGTAAGCTAAGGGCTCCGTCCAGCAGTTGCCAGCGATAGAGCTTGCCCCAGTAGAAATTGTAGGCTCCCTCCAGTTCATGCTTGTCCTTGCTGCGGTCCTTCACAGTTGAGAGGTTGGCCTCATGTTCCATCAGTGTGGACCAATGGCGTCCGGAGCGCTGTCGCTCGATGGTGGACAGAAAGCTAAAACCCAGTCCGGTGAAATGCTCGTTGGAGAGATAGGTGTCCAGCACGTTCGTACCGCCGATACCCACCATGGTACTGCGGGTGATGACCTTCAGCGAGTCGTTCTGTTGTGCCAATAGCGCAACAAACGGAACAAACAGCAGGATGGCAAGCAGCTTATTCTTCCTCATTGGGGAATAGTCTTAGCTGACCCGTCAACTCGTCCAGTACCTGTTGCTGGCTCTTGCCGGCGTCAGGATCGAGATTCTCCACTTCTTCCTCTTCTCCCTCCTCGTCCTCGCTGGGAGGCTCAGGGAATCGGGTAGGCTCCAATTCAACAATGGATGCCGTCTCATAAGTGGTCAGACGCTTACCCTTGGCTTTAAAGCCCTTGACGGCAATGAACTGTTCGACGTCAATCTCCTCGCTGCCGCGGAAGGCGTCGTTGCCACCGTAGGTTATTTGCAGTCGTGGATAGACGGTGTCGGTCAGTAGCACCTGTCGTGAGTCGGGGTTCTCGCCCATGTAGCTCTGCTTGCGCTTGGTAGCCTCCATCTGGAAACGCTTGATGTACGGATAGTTCTGATTGTCGGCGTCGAAGAGCACACAGCTCCATACCTTGTCAATCTCGTATTTCTCGATGCGTTGGATGTTGTCCTCGAAGTGGTTGTTGACATCGAAGCCCGTCAGGTAGTACTCGCCGCTCTTGAGAATAACCAGTATCTGGTCACCGTCGTTGAACTCGCCTAACAGTCGGCCGTGCTCGTCGTAGTTCAGACGGTTCACATCCGGGTCGTACCAGACCTTGCGACCGCCTAATGTTGAGTGGCCGTGACTCTTCAGTCCGATGCGGTGTACCTGGTACTTAGTCAAGAGATTACCCTTGGCGGCACGTCCCTTGATGAGCACCTCCGAGAAGTCCTTGTCGAAGAAGATGCGCTTCAACTTGGGAGCCGGATCGAGTGTTACCTTGATGACTTCAGCCTCGCCGTTGGGATTGGCGGTGAAGTAGACAACGCGGGAGCCTTCTGTGCCCGTTGTCAAGTCATATTCACGGTCACGGGGCAGCGATGGGATGTTGAAGCGCTTGATATAGTAATGACCCTTGCGACCATCACGGTACACGGCATTGTAGATGGTACGCTGGTCGTTCTTCTTGAAGACACCCAGCCACATAACGTTTTTGCCTACGAACAGCTTGTCGGCGACCTTGACGACCTTGAACTTACCGTCCTTGTAGAAGATGATGATATCGTCTATGTCCGAGCAGTTGCAGACAAACTCGTCCTTCTTCAGACCGGTGCCGATGAAGCCGTCCTGTCGGTTGATGTAGAGTTTCTGGTTGGCCTCTACCACCTTCGTAGCCTCGATGGTGTCGAAGTTGCGGATCTCCGTCAGTCGCGGATGGTCCTTGCCATACTTGTCCTTCAGGAACTGGAACCACTGTGCCGTCACCTCCACGAGGTTGGCCAAGTCGCGGTCTATCTCCTCTATCTCAGCCTTGATGCGTGCCATGAGCTCGTCGGCCTTGTCCTTGTTGAACTTCAGGATACGTTGCATCTTGATTTCCAGCAACTTCAAAATGTCGTCCTTGGTGACTTCGCGCACCATCTGCGGATAGAATGGCGTCAACCGTTCATCGATATGCTCGCAGACCGAATCGATGTCGGGTGCATTCTCGAACTTCTTGTCCTTATAGATGCGCTCCTCGATGAATATCTTCTCCAATGAAGAGAAGTGCAACTGCTCCAGTAACTCGCCTTTGCGGATCTCCAACTCCTGTCGGATGAGGTCCTTGGTGCGGTCTACACTGTGGCGCAGTACGTCGCTGATGGTGAGGAACTGCGGTTTGTTGTCCTCGATGACGCAGCAGTTGGGCGAGATGTTGATTTCGCAGTCGGAGAAGGCAAACAGGGCATCCAGCGTCTTGTCTGACGATACGCCGGGAGCCAACTGTACCTGAATCTCCACTTTGGCAGCCGTGAGGTCTTCCACATGACGAGCCTTGATTTTACCCTTGTCAATAGCCTTCAGGATGGAGTCGATGATGGTCTCGGTGGTCTTCGAGAACGGAATCTCGCGGATCACCAGTGTCTTGTTGTCCAGCTTCTCAATCTTGGCACGTATCTTCAGCGTACCGCCACGCTGACCGTCGTTGTATTTTGATACGTCAATCGAACCGCCTGTGGGGAAGTCCGGATACAGATGGAACTCCTCGTCGTGCAGGTAGTGGATGGCGGCGTCGCATATTTCTACGAAGTTGTGGGGCAGAATCTTCGACGACAGGCCTACGGCAATACCTTCGGCACCCTGCGCCAGCAGCAGCGGGAACTTGACGGGCAGTGTGATAGGCTCCTTGTTGCGACCGTCGTAAGACATCTGCCACTCGGTGGTCTTGGGGTTGAAGACAGTGTCCAAGGCGAATTTGGATAGGCGGGCTTCGATGTAACGGGGGGCTGCCGCCTTGTTGCCTGTCAGGATGTTACCCCAGTTACCCTGTGTGTCAATGAGCAGGTCCTTCTGTCCCATCTGTACCAGAGCATCGCCAATGGAGGCGTCGCCGTGGGGGTGGAACTGCATGGTATGTCCTACGATGTTGGCCACCTTGTTGTAGCGTCCGTCATCCATGCGCTTCATGGAGTGCAGAATGCGGCGTTGCACAGGCTTCAGACCGTCCTCGATGTGAGGAACGGCACGTTCCAGAATGACATACGATGCATAGTCCAAAAACCAGTTCTGATACATGCCGCTCAGATGATGTACCGCAGCTGCATCGAAACGGTTTACCGGCTTATAGTCAGAATGGGCCTCTGTAGTGTCAGAGGAGGCGAACTCCTCTGTACTCTGCTCTTTTATTTCGTCCTTTATTTCGTCGTCCATGGGCTTATTATATTAAATAATGTTGCAAAGATACGAAATATTTATTAAATACCAATTGCCAATTATCATTTTTTTGCTACCTTTGCAGCCATAATTTCGAAATTATTAAATATTTTATGGCACAAGAAGACGTTTTTAAGAAAATTGTGAGCCACTGTAAGGAGTATGGCTTTGTATTTCCCAGCAGTGATATCTATGATGGATTAGGTGCCGTTTATGACTACGGTCAGAACGGCGTTGAGTTGAAGAATAACATCAAACAGTACTGGTGGAAGTCCATGGTGCTGCTGCACGAGAATATCGTGGGCATTGACAGCGCCATCTTCATGCACCCTACGATATGGAAGGCCTCGGGGCACGTGGATGCTTTCAACGACCCCTTGATTGACAACCGCGACTCGAAGAAGCGCTATCGTGCTGATGTGCTGATAGAAGATCAGATTGCCAAGTACGACGAGAAGATTCAGAAGGAGGTCGAGAAGGCCCGCAAGCGTTTCGGCGACAGTTTTGACGAAGCCAAGTATCTGGAGACCTCACCCCGTGTGGCTGAGGCCAAGCAGAAGCGTGATGCCCTCCATGAGCGTTATGCTGCAGCTATGCAGGGTCCCGACTTGGACGAGTTGAAGCAGATTATTCTGGACGAGGAGATTGTTGATCCCATCAGCGGCACCAAGAACTGGACCGATGTGCGTCAGTTCAACCTGATGTTCGCCACCGAAATGGGTGCCAGCGCTGACGGTTCTATGAAGGTTTACCTGCGTCCTGAGACAGCTCAGGGTATTTTCGTCAACTACCTGAATGTACAGAAGACCGGCCGTATGAAGATTCCTTTCGGTATCGCCCAGATTGGTAAGGCCTTCCGTAACGAGATTGTGGCTCGTCAGTTCATCTTCCGTATGAGGGAGTTTGAGCAGATGGAGATGCAGTTCTTCGTAGCCCCCGGTACCGAACTAGAGTGGTTCCCCAAGTGGAAGGAGACTCGTATGAAGTGGCACCAGGCTCTGGGCTTCGGTGCAGAGAACTATCGTTTCCACGACCACGACAAGCTGGCCCACTATGCCAACGCCGCTACTGACATTGAGTTCAAGATGCCGTTCGGTTTCAAGGAGGTGGAGGGTATTCACTCTCGTACCAACTTCGACCTCTCGCAGCATGAGAAGTTCTCGGGCAAGAGCATCAAGTACTTCGATCCGCAGACCAACGAGAGCTATACACCGTTTGTTATCGAGACCTCTATCGGTGTGGACCGTATGTTCCTCTCTATCATGTGTCACTCGTACTGCGAGGAGCAGCTGGAGAACGGCGAGACCCGCGTGGTGCTGAAGTTGCCCGCAGCTCTGGCTCCCGTCAAGCTGGCTGTAATGCCTTTGGTCAAGAAGGATGGACTGCCCGAGAAGGCTCGTGAGATTATCAACGACCTGAAGTTCCACTTTAACTGCCAGTATGACGAGAAAGACTCTATCGGTAAGCGCTATCGTCGTCAGGACGCCATCGGTACGCCGTACTGCGTCACCGTCGACCACGACTCGCTGCAGGATGGCAAGGTGACTCTGCGTTTCCGCGATACGATGGAGCAGGAGCGTGTTAACATCAGCGACCTGGCCAGCATCATCGAAGACAAGGTGAGCATTGCCTCGCTGCTTAAGAAACTGCAATAATGAGAAAGGTATTCTATTTCTTACTGGTAGTAGCGGCCTTCGTTTCCTGCAAGGAGCAGGACGACACCGTTGAGGAGTTCCCCAACTGGATAGGCTATAACGATGGCTACTTCTCCAACCTGGTGGCGGATGCAAGGGCTAAGCGCGATGCCGGCGACACTTCGTGGGAGCTGTATCCCAGCTATACCAAGCCGGCTGCAGGCTATACCTACGCCACTGCCGACTATATCGTCGTCCAGAAGTTGGCCAACGAAGGCGCCTCCAGCGGTTCGTGGGAGTTAGGTCGCCTCAATCCCATCCTGACGGATACTGTTCGGGTGCACTATGTAGGCCAGCTGTTACCCTCTGCCGACAAGTACAAGGAAAAGGGTATGATATTCGACCGTAGCTACTACGGCGACTTCGACCCCGTGGTGGCAACACCAATCAAGTTCTCCGTTGGCTCTGTTGTTCCGGGTTTCGCCACTGCTGTGATGCGCATGGAGCCCGGTGACCACTGGCGCGTCTATATTCCCTATCAGTTAGGCTATGGAACGGTAGCCCGTGGGTCGATACCGGCAGGAAGCACCTTGATCTTCGACCTTCGGTTGGTGAAGTTCTGGAGAAAGAAATAAGAGTAAGGACAAAAGAAAAGCAGCGAATCATGAGATCCGCTGCTTTTCTTTCATCATGTCCTTGCGTGACTTCGACTTCGTCACCAGCCACACACCGCTGAACACCAAGGCGACAGCCAGTCCGTGAGTGGGCTTCAGCACGCCAATGCCCATCAGCAGCGAGGCGGCTACCGAGACGATGGGTTGCACGTAGTTATAGACGCTGACAACCGTGGGACGTAGTGTGCGCTGTCCCAGCATGGTCAGGATATAGCAGAAGAAGGTTCCTACCACCACTACATAAGCCAGCTCCAGCCACGCTTTCAAGGCGATGGGCTGACTGATAACGTGTTCAGTATGGGTAAAGGTGAAGGGCAGCAGCATCAGCGTGGCCCAGGAGAACATATACTTGTTGATGGTAAACACGTTGTAGCGGCGTATCAGCGGATTGAACAACGACAGGTAGAGTGCAAACGAGAACTGTGCAAACAAACACAGCAAGTCGCCGCGAATGTCGCCAACCTTGTCGCTCGAATGAGCGGCTGACGTCAATATCAGTATCAATGCACCGCTGCAGCCTAACAGCACGCCGACGGCCTTCTTGCTCGTGATGGGCTCCTTCAGGATGATGGCTGACAGGATCATGGCGAAGATGGGCATCGACGTGGTAACTATCGAGGCATTGATGGGCGATGTGATGCTCAGGCCCATCGTGTAGCAGCACTGGTTGCACACCAGACCGAACAGTGCGGCACCGATGAACATCATCTTGTCGCGCAGCGGAACCTGTTCCTTCTTGGCAAACAGCGAGGCTATCCAGAACAGGACACAGGCTCCGACAACACGGAACGTTACCATGGTCAAACCATCGAAGCCGTGCGTCATGGCATCCTTTCCAATAGGTGCCATCAATCCCCATCCGGCACCGGCTCCCAGCATGCTGAGGTGGGCCACAAGGGCGTTATTATTGTTGCTTTTTTCCATATTTGTGAAATTTTCGCCTGCAAAAGTACTACTTTTATTTAACTTTTCGTATATTTGCAGCAGAAAACTTACAACTATGAAGTACGCAGATTACATCAAGCAGATAGAGATTGACTCTTTGTGGGGCGGTCGCAAGCACATCTTTTGGCAGCTCGATCCCCATGTCAACATCCTCAGTGGCATCAATGGCGTGGGTAAGAGTACAATATTAAATAAGGTATTCCAGAGTATTAACACCAAGGGCGATTTGCAGAATCACCTGCTCAAAGGAGTGCATATTACGGCAGAGCCCGAAGATGCCACCCACGTTCGTTTTGACATCATCCGCTCGCTGGACAGTCCGGTTTTCGAAGTCAGGGGTGAGCGGGCAGACATGAAAGACTTCCTGCAGATGCAGAGTACTCAAATCGGGTCTCCCATCTCGCAGCATACCTCCATGCTCGACCTGCAGCTTTACAGCCTCCAGCGTAAGTTCCTCGACTATCAGGTGAACATTGGAAACCGTATCATCGAGGCTCTGCAGCAGGGGAATGCCGATGCTGCCCAGCAACTGTCGCAGGCCAAGACACGATTTCAGGACATCGTCGACGACCTCTTCGACGAGACTGGCAAAAAGATTATCCGGACGGAGAACGAGATACGCTTCTCACAGATTGGTGAGTCGCTGCTGCCCTATCAGCTCTCCAGCGGCGAGAAGCAGATGCTCATCATCCTGCTCACCGTCCTCGTGGAAGACCAGCAGCCCTATGTGCTCTTTATGGACGAGCCTGAGGTCAGCCTGCACATCGAGTGGCAGAAGCGCCTTATTGACCTCATTGTTGAGTTGAACCCCAACGTTCAGATTATCCTCACTACCCATTCCCCTGCCGTCATCATGAACGGCTGGATAGACAAGGTGACCGAAGTTAGCGATATTGAAGTGAAGAGTGAAAAGTGAAGAATTTTCTACCGCTGTATGTCAGAACGCTTAACGGACAACCTGAACTCACAGTACTTTGAGGCCGCCAACAGCCTGAAGTCGAAGCAAGCCCGACGCCGCATCGTTGCCTATGTCGAGAGCTACGATGACATCTTCTTTTGGCGTACCGTGCTGACGCGCTTCGAGAACGAGGAACGTTATTTCGAGGTGATGTTGCCGGCACACAGGAAACTGGAGCGGGGCAAGAAAGCCGTTCTGGCCTCACACGAAGTTCCTCCAGATCGGGGTGCCATGCAGGGAAATGTTATGCGGAGCGACAACATGCTGCGTACACCGTTGCCGGTAGAAGGTCTGGGCAAGGCCCTCATTGCCTGTGTTGATGCCGACTACGACTATCTGTTGCAAGGCGCTACCGAACAGTCGCGTAAAGTGCTGCAGAGTCCTTATGTGTTTCATACCTATGCCTATGCTATTGAGAATCTGCAATGCTACGCTCCGTCGCTCCACGACCTCTGTGTTGCCGTCACTCTGAACGACCACCGCATTTTCGACTTCCAGGACTACTTGCGCCAATATAGTGAGGCCCTATTCCCCCTTTTCGTGTGGAGCGTCTGGGCCTATCGCACAGGGCATCATAACAAGTTCTCGCTGTCCGACTTCAATCGTGTGGCTGACCCTGGAGGCTTCAATGTTTTCGACCCCCAGCCGTCCATAGACCATCTGCGTCGCAAGGTCAACAACAAGATTCGTCAGCTGCAGCAGCAGTTCCCAGGCAATAAGGAGGTCTACCTGCAATTAAAGGAGCAGATTAAGCAGTTGGGCGTCACTCCGCAGACCACCTATCTTTACATTCAGGGTCACCACCTCTTTGACACCGTCATCGTTCCTATATTAAATAAGGTGTGCAACCGCCTCCGCATGGAGCGTCAGGAGGAAATCAGTCGTACCGCCCGCCATCACACCCAGAAACAAAACGAGATGTCATGTTACGAACATTCGTTGCAGGACATCCGCCAGACGCTGAAGAAGAACCTCGGTTACATTCTTTCTCCTATCTTCCGACGCATTCAGGACGACATCGAATCCTACCTTGGCGCACACAAGGATAGTTAGCGTGAAAAGTTTAGATTATTTGAGTAGCCATTCACCGTTTTGGTGAACCATGGGGACGACGATTTCTTCCTGTGTAGAGTCACGGAACGTGAAGAGCAGGAAGGCATAGGTGACGTGTTGCCACTGACCATCCTTGGCCTTGATGGAGTCGCGTCGAGCGACGTTGGGCGAGATACTGATGGACTGCAGACCGCCGTGTTGACGCTGGATGTCGTTGACGAACTGGTGGTAGGTGAGGTGACGTTGTTTGCGGTAGTCGTCGGGCAGGTCGCCATCGTCGGCCTTGGCAGCCTGAAGACCGTCGGGAAAACCCTCCAGAATGCGGTTGTAGTATGACAGGGCAGCCTGTGCAGCCTGCTCTTCGGGCGACAGTTTGTTCGAGCAGGATACCCAGCAGGTAAGTGCCATCAGCCCAATGATAAATGCTATCAGCCTCTTCATTTCTGACGGATAAAGACGTTGATAGGAGTGCCGGTCAAGGTCCAGTTGTCGCGCATCTTATTCTCCAGGAAGCGACGATAGGCCTCCTTGACGTACTGCGGCAGATTGGCGTAGAACACAAAGGTGGGTATCTGCGTGTCGGGAACCTGTGAGACGTACTTGATCTTGATGTACTTGCCCTTGATGGAGGGTGGGGGAGTCTGCTCGATAATGGGCAGCATCACCTCGTTGAGCTTCGACGTGCCAATCTTAATCTTTCGGTTCAGATAGACTTGCTTGGCGGTCTCAAGCACCTTGAAGATACGTTGCTTGGTGACGGCCGAGGCGAAGATGATGGGGAAGTCGACGAACGGAGCCATGCGCTGGCGGATAGCGTTCTCGAAGGTCTTGATGGCTTCTTGTGATTTATCCTCCACGAGATCCCATTTGTTGACCACGACGACGAGCGACTTATTGTTCTTCTGGATGAGCTGGAAGATGTTCATGTCTTGAGCCTCAATGCCGCGGGTGGCGTCAATCATGAGGATGCAGACGTCGCTGTTCTCGATGGCGCGGATGCTACGCATGACGCTGTAGAACTCGAGGTCTTCGGTAACCTTGTTCTTGCGACGGATGCCGGCGGTGTCGACCAGATAGAAGTCGAAGCCGAACTTATCGTACTTGGTATAGATGCTGTCGCGGGTGGTGCCGGCAATGTCGGTCACGATGTTGCGGTCCTCACCGATGAAAGCATTGATGATGCTCGACTTTCCAGCGTTGGGACGGCCCACGACGGCAAAGCGCGGGGTGTTATCGTCGACGGGAAATCCATCGGCAGCGGGTAGCTTAGAGAGCACGTGGTCCAGTAGGTCGCCCGTGCCGCTACCCGTAGCTGCGCTGACGCAGAAGGGATCGCCCAGACCGAGCTTATAGAACTCGTACTGGCCGTAGAGGTCCTTGCCGTCGTCAGCCTTGTTGGCTACCAGTACAACGGGCAACTTGGAACGGCGCAGGATGAGTGCCACGTCCTGGTCCAAGTCTGTCAAGCCGTTCTTGATGTCGACAAGGAACAGAATGAGGTCTGCTTCTTCGGTGGCAACGATGACCTGCTTGCGAATCTCCTCTTCGAAGACGTCGTCAGAGTTAACAACCCAGCCGCCAGTGTCTACCACGGAGAACTCCTTGCCGTTCCACTCACACTTGCCGTATTGGCGGTCACGGGTGGTACCGGCCTCGTCGCTGACAATGGCGCGACGGGAGTTGGTCAGTCTGTTAAATAAGGTGGACTTGCCGACGTTCGGGCGTCCTACGATAGCTACTAAATTTCCCATAGTCGATTGCTTTTGGGTGCAAAGGTACAAATAAGTGAGCGAAAAACCAAATTTAGTGGCGCTTTTCCCAAGAAATCTAGAATCGTACGCCTGCTGAGGCATTGATAAACCAGTCGAACAGGTGTCCTTTGACGTTGCCTTCCTTGTATTGGATGGTACTGTACTGGCCGTTGGCATTTAGGTAGAAACGGCTCCACTGATAGGTGATGGACAGGCGGCAGTCCAAGTTCCAGGTAACACGGCTGTTGTTTCTGGTGACGGACAATGGCTCCTCATACAACACCCATTCGTTCTTGGGCAGGTCTTCTTCGTCATATTCTTCTATGTCTAAGGCCAGCTGTCTCAGGTTGGAATCGTAGCGCCACGTCTTGTGATGGTTGTAGAACATCAGCATGGGGATGGCCATACCGCTGACAAGCAGTCCCCGGCAGGGCACCCAGTTGTAAGCGTAGCCTGCGCCGACGCCAAACTGCCACATCTTGTGGAGTCCGATGTTGTCCATCAGCAGGATGAAGTCGGCATTCTCGTTGTCGTTATACTTGATACGGGCATAGTAGTACATGGCACCAACCATGATGGAACCTGCCGAACGTTTCTGAATGGCTGACTGGTCGTAGGCGGCGGCATAGGAGAAGTGCTTGCCGTTGAGGAAGTAGTAGCCGTCCAGCATCAGTGTTCGTGTGCTGATGGGACTGCTCAACTGATGCTCCCTGACACCAGTGTGGTATTCATAAGGCATGTTGGCATTTTCGCGCAGCAAACCACCGTAGTGTACCTTAGGATTGTCGCTTTCATAATGGTGAATGCGCAGATTGAGACCATAGCAGCCACCAGTGACTCCGAAGGTTAGGATTTGTCCGTCGTCGCCGGCAACGTTCCAGGAGTAGCCAATCCCATAGCCTCGGTAGCCAACCCAAAAGCCGGCATAGGTCGATAGTGATGTCTTGATGCGGGGCTCCCAGAGGAACTCGCCTTTCGTGTTGGAAAACAAAGATTCACCGTCGACTTTGGATTTCAACACCAGCCCCGACTGGTTGATGTTGCTGCGGAGAAGTACTTGCCACGGGCGTTCTGGAATGTCAATATAGCGACGGTCGACGCCTTTGACGGACATCGTGTCAATGAATGTCTTGATCTTGCCCAACAGTCCCCAGCCCTTGGTGGGCTTGCTTTCCTGCAATTCCTCAGCATGGAGGACGGCCGGCAGCATCAAAAGGATGCTTAGGACTATCAGACAGGCATGCTTCATAAGCGGAGAGACTACTCGGGGTTATATCCAAAGGCATCCAGTTCGCGCTGGTTGCTGCGCCAGTCCTTGTCGACCTTGACAAAAACCTCTATGAAGATGGGTTTTCCGAAGAACTTCTCCAAAGCCTTTCGGGCCTCGGTGCAGACTTTCTTCAGCGCTACACCCTGATGGCCGATAATGATACCCTTCTGGGAGTCACGCTCCACATAAATGGTGGCGTTGATATGGATATAGTTCTCTGCCTCCTTGAAGCGTTCTACGCGAACCTCGACACTATAGGGTATCTCCTTGTCGTAGTACAGCAGAATCTTCTCTCGGATAATCTCAGAGACGAAGAAGCGTGCGGGCTTGTCCGTCAGCTGGTCCTTATCGAAGAATGGTGGCGAGTCGGGCAACAGCTCCTGGATGCGCTTCAGCAGGATGTCGGTGCCAAATTTGTTCTTGGCCGAAATGGGCAGTATCTCTGCGTTAGGCAGCAGCGAGTGCCAGCGCGCAACGATGTCGCCCAACATCTGCTGAGCCCCATGAGGCCCATTAGCCTCATGAGTCCCATGAGTCCCATTCGACAGCTCATCAATCTTGTTAATCAGCAAGATAACAGGGATGGTCATCTTCTGCACCTTCTCCAGGAAGTCCATGTTCTTCTCGGGGTTTTCCACTACGTCGGTGACGTAGAGCAGCACATCGGCGTCCTGCAGGGCAGACTCTGAGAATGCAAGCATAGACTCCTGCAGTTTGTAGTTGGGTTTCAGCACACCAGGCGTGTCGCTGAAGACAATCTGCATGTCGGGGGTGTTTACGATGCCCATGATGCGGTGGCGCGTGGTCTGGGCCTTGAAGGTGGCAATAGAAATACGCTCACCAACCAACTGGTTCATGAGCGTACTTTTACCTACATTGGGATTTCCAACGATATTTACGAATCCTGCTTTATGCATGGTTACGCGGTAGCAAATTCTTCACTTTTCACTATTCACTTTTCACTTCCATCATACGCCCACTTGTAGTAGCTGGCTCCATGTACGAAGCCGGCACCGAAGGCGGTCATGATGATGTTGTCGCCTTTCTTCAGCAGGTGCTCATTCTCCCAAAGTGCGAGAGGAATAGTAGCTGCTGAGGTGTTACCGAAGTGTTCGATGTTAACCATCACCTGTTCCATGGGCAGTTCCAGGCGCTTGGCCACAGCCTCGATGATGCGGAGGTTGGCCTGATGGGGTACTACCCAGGTAATGTTGTCCTTGTTCAGACCGTTACGCTCGGCAATCAGGGCGCAGTCGTCACTCATGCTGCTGACGGCATAGCGGTACACCGTGCGCCCCTCCTGATAGAGATAGTGCAGACGGTGGTCTACAGTGAAGTGGCTGGGAGGACAAACAGAACCGCCGGCCTTCAGATGCAGGAAGGGAAGACCCTTACCGTCAGCACGGAAGTAGGAGTCCATCACTCCAATGTTCTCTTCCTCTGTGCCTTCTACCAGGACGGCAGCGGCACCGTCTCCGAAGAGCGGACAGGTGGCACGGTCCTTGTAGTCGACTACTGACGACATTTTGTCGGCACCAATGATGATGATTTTCTTGTAGCGACCACTCTGAATCATGGCGCCAGCCACATCGAGCGTGTAGAGGAATCCACAGCAGGCAGCCCAGAAGTCGAACGCAAAGGCGTTCTTCAGTCCGAGTTTGCCCAGCACGATGCTGGCTGTAGACGGGAACTTATAATCAGCCGTTGAGGTGGTGACAATGACGGCGTCGATGGTATCAGGGTCGCAGCCGGTCTTTTGCAGCAACTGCTTGGCAGCCTTGCGGGCCATGTAGCTGGTGCCCAGACCTTCCTCGGTGAGGATGCGGCGCTCCTTAATGCCAACGCGGGTCATAATCCACTCGTCGTTGGTGTCGACCATGCGCGACAGTTCCTCATTATTGAGGACATAGTCAGGCACATAGCCGCCAACGCCGGTGATTATTGCATTGATTTTGTTCTTCACTTTTACCTTTTTGCTTGGTCTTTATTCAGCAGCCTCGTCCATTACAACAGCAATCTTGCCACGATAGTAGCCACAGGTGGGGCATACGGTGTGGTAGATGTGATAAGCGCCACAGTTGGGGCATACTGCCAGTGTGGGAGCTACAGCCTTGTCATGGGTACGACGCTTTGCGGTACGAGTGTTCGATTGTCTTCTTTTAGGATGTGCCATAATGATTTACAATTTAACTATTTACAATTTACATTTTACTTTTTAACTCCGAAAGTGCTTTCCAGCGTGGGTCTACTGCCTCTGCCTCCTCTTCGCCGCTTCGGACGGCACCGCTCAGCTCTTCCAGCTTCTGCGTCATCGCACTATTGCATTTTCCAGGTGCATGAACGTGCTTGATGGGTATGGCCAGCATGATAAACTCATAGATGAACCACGACGCATCGAGTATTCCTTCGTTCTCGTCAATCGTCACGGTGTCATCGTCTTCGCTGTATGTGTCGCCCAGTCTTACCAGCAGTCGGTTGTCCGTCTCAATGGGTTGCTCCATGTCATCCAGACAGCGGTCACAGGTGACTGTAACGTGTCCCTCAGTATGGAACTGGAGTTCGAAAAAGCCGGCCATCTTGCGTATAGACACCGACACATGCAATGTTCCGTGTTCCAACTGTGAGCCGTCCAGAGCCTGAAAGAAATCATCGGTAAGGTCGAAGTCGAGACGGTTAGCCTCTTCTTTCATGCCTTTCAAATCAATCTTCGTCAACTCTAAACTACACATAATGCATACTTCCAAAATGCAAGAACGGTTGCCCATTCTCGACAAATCGGATGCAAAGGTACGAAAAAATTAGTAATAAAGGACTATGAATTAAGAAATTTTTTCCTTTTTCCTTGAAAATCAGCACTCCAGTGGTATTGGTTTTGCACACTATTTGCTGGGGTGTGCAAAATCAGAATACTGAATAGTGTCCGTGTTGTTGCATGAAGATGGCCTCGTTGGCAGCCTGTTGACAGTACTGAGCTTCTTCGTCGGTGATGGTCTTAGGGTGGTAGCGGTTGCCGTCGACGATTCGTCCGGTAAGGAACTCGCACCAGGTGCAGGCCACCAGGTAGCGTCCCAAGGTCAGGTTCAGGTGGTATCCGTCACGATTCAGCACGTCGCCGTAGCGATAGCGGGCCAGTTGGATAGCAATGCCGGAGGGGATGACGCGTTGAATGCCAGCAGAGGGTAGGGCGTTGAGTATGGCACCGACGATAGCGCTGTACATGTGGCGCTGGTTGTAGTCGTAGGCCTTGAAACGTGTTGAGTTGAAGTCGCTGGCATAAGCCCAGGTCATGTGCCAGGCAAACTGTACATGCAGGTTGCTGACGTATTTTGTGATTTCCTGTTTGAGGGCAGGCAGCAGGGCGTAGCTCTTGGGAATGCCTGACAGCTGGCTGGCTTGTTGCAGGGTGATGATATCCCACTGTTCGTCACGGATAATGCGCTTTAAGGTGACATTCTTGTATTCAGCCTTCGTGCCGCCAATCACCTTGCGGTAGGCATAGAGAGCACTGTCGCCCTTCAGGTTTTTGTAGTGGCGCTCTATGCTGCAGCCACCGATGTAGGCGTTGCCGATGACCAGCGAATCTCCCTGGGCCTTAGCCAGTTCGAAGAGGTTCTGCTCGACGGCATCTTCGGAGAAACTGTTACCGATGGCCAAGACCTTGATGAGCTTGGCGTTCAAGGGTAAGGCGATGAACAGATAAACGAGAAAAACAACTATCGCGCGCATGTACATTATTTTATATATGGTCTATGATCAATGTTAATAATTATCTATGGTCAGTGTTTCAGCTTCCTCAAAGCCTGGTTGCGAATCTGGCGCACCCGTTCGCGCTTCAATCCTAGCTCTTGGCCTATTTCTGCCATGGTCTGCCGTTCGCGGTCGATGCCAAAGTAACGGCAGACGACGGCCTGCTGTCGCTCGTCCAGTCGGCCGAGTCCTCGTAGCATATCGTCGCTCAGCATCTGTTCGGAGGCGGCGTCGGCACGTGGGGAGTCTTTGTCCTCCAAGACGTTTAGGAGGGTGTAGTTGTTGCGACTGCCACGGGGCAACGACTCGTCGGTTGACCTCACGTCCGTCGGGGTGTCCAGTCGACTGATGGCTTGCTCAATGGCCTGTCGGATATAAGGTGCAGCAAAGGTTACGAAGGGCTTGCCACGCTGTGGATCGTACTTCTGCGCAGCCTTCATCATGCCGATGGTGCCCTCGCTGATGAGGTCGTCCGTCGACAGGATGTCGCTCTTGTACTGGCGAGCCAGTGTGATGACGTAGCCTAAGTTGTCGGTGACGAGTTTGTTGTCCATGATTTCGTTATTTCGATATTCCGTTATGTCGATGGTTTTTTAAAACAGCGACAGTGTATACAGATATACTACGGCGGCGGGGATGGCCAGCAGCGAGGAGTCGAAGCGGTCCAGCATGCCACCGTGTCCGGGCAGGATGTTGCCTGAGTCCTTGATGCCGAGGGTGCGCTTGAAAAGACTCTCCACCAGGTCGCCCCAGGTACCGAAGACCACTACAGTCAGTCCCAGCCCGAGCCATTCGAGGGTGTTCAGCATCTGTTGGTCCAGGAACTCGCTGATAGCCCATGCGGCAGCTAATACGAACACAGCACCGCCGATGCTGCCTTCCCATGACTTACCCGGCGATATACGGGGGAACAGCTTGTGGCGTCCTAACAGCGAACCGACACAATAGGCACCGCTGTCGTTGATCCACAGGAATACGAAGATGCTCAGTGGCAGCAGCGTGTTGAAAGCTACCATTCCCTGACTGGTGGCATTGAAAGCCAGCACGTTCAGCAGGGAGAAGGGTAGGGCGATGTACATCTGCGACAGCATGGTGTAGGCCCAGTTCTGAATGGGGTCTTTCTGTCTCAGGTACAGCTCTGCTATCAGCAGGTAGATAATGGTCACCAAATAGGGGATGAACACCACCGACTTGGCCACTCCGGCATAGATGTCGCTGCAGAAGTAGGTCATGGCGTAGAAGAAATACACGCCAGCAACCGTCGTGATGAAACGGTTGACGGTGACGTCCGGCCGTTCGTTGACAAGTCCTGTAAACTCCCAGACTGTCAGGCCGGTGATGATGCTGAACAGCAGCACCATAGCTTCTGGGCGCATGAAGCTGGCTACAACGGCTGCAACAAAGATGATGCCCGTAATGGTTCTTACGATGAGGTTCTTCATATCTTTAGTTATTTGGTTTCTGTATTCTCGGTATTCTTGTCCTCGGGGGTCTCCTTGGTATCCTCGGAATCTGTTGCTTTGGCATCAGGTTCGAAGGGCAGTCCCAGCTCCTCGGCACGGCGCTTGGCCATAGCCTCGGCCTCAGCCCTTTGCTGAGCCTCCAGGAGTTCTTCGGAACGGCTAGTCCAGGGACGCTTGCCGAAAATCTTCTCAACATCGTCGGCAAAGATCACCTCGCGCTCCACCAGCAACTGTGCCAACTGGGCGTGGCCGTCTTTGTGCTCCGTCAGTATCTGCTTGGCGCGCTCGTACTGTTCGTTAATCATCTTCTGCACCTCCTCGTCAATCTGTTTGGCAGTAGTTTCCGAGTAAGGCCGCTGGAAGCTGTATTCATTGTTGTTGTAGAAGCTCAGGTTGGGCAGCTGGTCTGACATACCGGCATACGCCACCATGCCGAAGGCCATCTTCGTGGTACGCTCCAGGTCGTTCATGGCACCTGTTGAAATGTCTCCAACAAACAGCTCTTCTGCAGCACGTCCTCCGAGGAGTGAACACATCTCGTCGAGCATGGCACACTTGGTCTGCATCACGCGCTCCTCAGGCAGATACCAGGCAGCACCCAAGGCACGACCTCGGGGTACGATAGAAACCTTGACCAGCGGATTGGCAAACTCGGTAAACCACGAAATAGTGGCATGGCCGGCCTCGTGGATGGCAATGGACTTCTTCTCGGCATCGGTCATCACCTTGGTTTTCTTCTCCAAACCACCAATAATGCGGTCGACGGCGTCCAGGAAGTCCTGCTTGCCGACCTTCTCGCTGTCGTGGCGAGCAGCAATCAGGGCAGCCTCGTTGCAGACGTTGGCAATGTCGGCTCCCGAGAAGCCAGGAGTCTGGCGGGCCAGGAAGTCGATGTCCAGGTTCTCGTCCAGCTTCAGCGGCTTGAGGTGTACGATGAAAATCTCCTTGCGCTCATTGACGTCAGGCAGTTCGACGTGTATCTGGCGGTCGAAACGACCTGCACGCATCAGGGCAGAGTCCAGCATGTCGGCACGGTTGGTTGCTGCCAACGTGATGATTCCGCTGTTGGTACCGAAGCCGTCCATCTCCGTCAACAGGGCGTTCAGCGTGTTTTCGCGCTCGTCGTTGCCACCCATGGCAGGATTCTTCGAACGGGCACGGCCCACGGCGTCAATCTCGTCGATGAAGATGATGCACGGCGCCTTTGTCTTGGCCTTCTCAAAGAGGTCACGGACACGGCTGGCGCCAACGCCGACAAACATCTCGACGAAGTCAGAGCCCGACATGGAGAAGAACGGTACACCAGCCTCTCCGGCCACAGCCTTGGCCAACAGTGTCTTACCCGTTCCCGGAGGACCGACCAGCAGCGCTCCCTTGGGAATCTTACCACCCAGCTCGGTATATTTCTGCGGATTCTTCAGGAAGTCCACAATCTCCTGCATCTCCTGCTTGGCACCGGCTTGTCCGGCCACGTCCTTGAAGGTAATGCCCAGATTGCCACCCTTCTCGTACATCTGTGCCTTTGACTTGCCGACGTTGAAGATGCTGCCAGGCCCCATCATGCCTCCGCCTCCGGCGCCACCGCCCATTCGGCGCATGATGAGCATCCATATCATGATGATACCGCCAAAGAAGAGGATGTTCATCAGCAACGAACTGATAAACTCGCTGTCTTTGCTGTTGTCATAGGAGAATTTCCCCTTGAAGTGACCCTCCTCGCGCATCTTGTTGACGAACTGCTCCACCTGGTCGAGACTGCCTATGGCCACCATAACGGCAGGGTTCTTGCCTGTCTGCTGCACATGCTGGTGGAAAACATCGTAGATGTGCTCGGGCTGGACGTACATCAGCAGCGAACCGTCGTGCTTGTTGACTACGATTTCCTTGGCATATCCCTTCTCTACCATGACCTTGAAGTCAGAGTAGGACGTTTCTGTGTGTACACTCGACTTGTCGGTACCTCCATTGGTATACCAGAAGGCAATAAGTCCGACAATCACCAGACCGTAGATCCAGTTCATGCTGAATCGCGGTCCATTCTTCTGAGGCTGCTGCCCCTTATTCTGTTGATTCTGCTGTTCCAAAGCTATATCCTAATTTTCAATTTTCAATTCTCAATTCTCATCGCAGCGCCACACGCTATTTGTCAGCGCATTAGTCCAAATCCGGCACTTCTGTCAGGTTGGCGTCGTCCCAGAGATGCTCCAGGTCGTAGTACTGGCGCTCGTCGGGCAGAAAGATATGCACCATAGCGTCGCCGTAGTCCATGGCTACCCATTGGGCGTTCTCCAGACCAGCCACCTGGCTTGGTTTCTCGCCCAGCTCCTTGCGGGCCATTTCGCCTACAGACTCCGTAATAGCCTCTACCTGAGCAGGAGAGTTGCCGTGACAGATGACGAAGTAGTTGGTGATTGCTCCGTCGATACCTTGCAGGTCACAAACAACAATGTGCTGACCTTTCTTCTCTTGAATACCTTTTATAATAGTATTAACTAATTCCATTCTTTATCCTTTAAATTGAAGTGCAAAGATAACGAATATTTTTGGATTATAGTCATAACTAATATTTTTTAACTGAAATTCGTGCCTGCCGACCTACTTTTTTGCCGGTAGGAGACAAAAAAGTGCCGAAAAATTTTGGTGGTTCAATAATTTGTTGTACCTTTGCACCCGCAAATGAGAGATTTGCTCCTTTTGAAGGATTAAGTTTGGGGTATGGTGTAATGGTAACACTGCAGATTCTGGTCCTGCCTTTCCTGGTTCGAGTCCGGGTACCCCAACCAACAGCTGAATCAAGCGGAAATCTTCCGATTTCCGCTTTTTTCTTGGTCGTTTAGGAAATGTTTTGTATTTTTGCAACCGAGAAGAAATTCTGACCTGTTTGGCAAGAAATACAAAAAATAGCTATATAGACCTTCGGGTTCAAGTCCGAGTGAAACAGGTACTTTGATTCACGCTAAGGAGTTGTATCAGTTGACCTCGTGATTCCTCGTGATTCTCTGTTTATTGAAAAAAAGAGAGGCCTCGTCTGAAGCCCCTCCCTCTCTCTCTTAATTTTCAAAACGGTCCTCGTCCCATGCAACTGGTTGTTCCCAGTGCCGTCAGGAAGGCTGTGAGAGCGGCTACTACAACCTTCACCACCACCTCAATCAATCGATTCTTCTTCAAAATTTTTCCCTTTTCTTTGACCGAGTTCATTTCTTTGACCAGAAGGTCAAAGCGACTTCGTCGATTACTCATTTTTCATTTTCATTTCTCATTTCTCATTTAAAAAGAGGCCCCTTGTGGGGCACTCTTTTCGCCTTAGTTTTCGTCAGTTCCGCCGGGATTAGGGGTGATCGTGCCGCTGTTGCCACCCTGGTTGTCACCGCCCTGGTTCTCGCCACCCTGGTTGTCATCGCCCGAATCGGAGCTGCCGCCCTGGTTAGGGTTAGCGTTAGGGTTAGCGTTAGCGTCCCCCTTGGCAGCAGCAATCTCCGCCTTGGTTTTGTCGGTCCAGCTCAGCTTCACGTCCTTCTTCAGCTCCTCGCGAGTGAAGTCGCCTGTGCTCTGAGCCAGCAGCTTGATGGTCTTCACGGCAGCGCCCGTCTTCTCGCCCTCCTTCAGAACACCCATTGTAGCCGAAGCCACCTTGTCGCTCTGAGCATCGTAGAGCACCTCCAGACCGTTCGACTCCACCGTGGCCTTGAAGATAGCCAGGTTGCCCACCTTCACCGTGTTGCCGTTGAGCACCATCTCGCGCACACACTTCACGAAGTCGGTCAGCACACCCACTATCAAACCCTCCGAGAAGGCCGTGTTGTGTTCCGCCATGTGGTGAGCCATGTCGTGCAGGTCCATCGTTTGTTTGTAACTAACTCGGGCATACATCTTACCCGCGGTTTCGGTTTCCGAATTCTCGGTAACCTTTGAAAGATAAAGTTCAATCATACCTTTTGTCGTGTTTTTTATGGTATTAGAAACTCCCTCAGACCAACTGCACCGGGTGGCCTGAATCCCGCTTTTTTAATATGTTACAAAGTTACAAAAAATATTCGAAACCACCAAACATTTCCGCAACTTTTTTCGCAGAAAAACACACGCTTTTTTTGCCTCGTCAATAACCCATCCTTATCCGGCAATAAGGGCATGTTATTGCGCGATAAGGGCATGTTATTGCAACTGTTATTGCAACAGTAGGCTACAAAATGACAAATGACAGATGACAGTTTCAAAACAACGTCCATCCCAGCATCTGCAAGAATCTATACTACTATATATATCTATTATTATATTTATTATTATATTTATTATTATATATATTTATAGTATATTTATTCAATTAATAATAAAAGAGATAATCACACACACCCACTACCCCTCATTTTCAAAACTGTCATCTGTCATTTGTCATTGCAATGCAAAATAAACTGAAAAATATTTTGCGTTGTTTACGGTTTTTTGTACCTTTGTAACCAAAGTTTTACAAGCCTCAAAAGCGCCAGATATGCTACTACAGAAAAACATCATCAAGAAGTATCTGAGCCTGATTGGCGAAGAACAGACTGCAAAGCCCTGGGAGCAATACCAGCAGTTCTTCATGAACGAGGACATTCAGGCCAACATACATAAAATCAAGGAAGAGCAGTTTCAGGAAGGTTTCCTGCGCGAACTGTTCGTCAAAGTGTTGGGCTACACCATCAACCCCACCCCTAATTACAACCTCACTACAGAGCTAAAGAACGAGGTGGGTGCTAAGAAAGCAGATGGTGCTATTCTTATAGATGAAAAGGTGATTGGTGTTATCGAGCTGAAAGACCACAAGACACCTGACCTTGCCAGTATTGAGAATCAGGCATTCGGATATAAAAACAAGCACAAGGAAACGCGTCTTGTCGTCATCTCGAATTTTGAGAAGCTACGTTTGTATATTGACAATGCCGTGAGGAGGAGTCGGTGTCAAGCGAGGACCAGATAACCAAGGCTCTCTATAAGGACTACTCCGAGTTCAAACGAGTACTCTTTGCCGACATACTGGAACACAACCCTACCCCTGAAGGCAAGGACACCAAGCAATGGCAGTTGCTCTTGTTCAAGAAGACGCAGAAGTTGCTTGACCGCCTGCTGTTCATTCTCTTTGCCGAGGATGCTGGACTGCTCCCGCCCAATATGATTCTGCAGATTCTGGACGAGTGGCAGCAGCTGAAAGACCTCGACATGGACGTACCACTCTACGAACGCATCAAGAAACACTTCGGTTATCTCGACACAGGCTACAAGAGCAGCAAGTACGAGATATTCGCCTACAACGGAGGTCTATTCAAGCCCGACGAGGTGCTGGAAAATCTGAAAATCAGCGACGAGATTCTTGCCGAGCACACGCGCAGTCTCTCAGCCTACGACTTTGAAAGTGATGTTGACGTGAATATACTCGGACACATCTTCGAAAACTCGCTCAGCGAGATTGAGGAAGTGACGCAGCAGATTACCAACGGTGAGGCTCCGAAGACCTCCAAGCGCAAGCAGGACGGCGTGTTCTATACACCAAAGAACTGAACATCGTCGAGGAGGAATACAACTCTGACCATCGTCGCCAGCTGAAAACTAAGCAGCACCTGCTGGATCAACTGAAGGCATATCGTGAGTGGTTACTCCAAATCACCGTTCTCGACCCAGCCTGTGGTAGTGGTGCTTTTCTGAATGCTGCCCTTCAGTTTCTGATGGGAGAGCATAAACAAATAGACGAGTTAGAGAAGAAAGTTTTAGGTTACAGCCTTGAGTTCCAAGATGTAGAGAACTATATCCTTGAGAACAATCTCTACGGTGTAGATATCAATGAAGAGAGTGTCGGCATAGCCCAGCTGGCACTCTGGCTGCGTACCGCCAAACCCCACCGCAAGTTGAACTCGCTGAACCAAAACATCAAGTGTGGTAACTCGCTCATCAGCGACCCTGCCGTAGCAGGAGCCAAGGCTTTCGACTGGCAGAAGGAGTTCCCACAGGTCTTCGAGAAAGGAGGCTTCGATGTGGTAATAGGCAATCCGCCGTATGTAAGTGCGCCAAACCAGGTCGCTTCACAAGAACTGTCAAAACAAAGAGAAGCCATAATTAATAGTGGAAAATATAGTTCGTTATTCCAAAAATGGGATTTATACATTCCATTTATTGAATTAGGTATTAAACATCTTTGTAAAGACAATGGTCTTTCAGCAATGATTGTGCCTTATCCCTTAACGAATCAATTATATGCAAAAAAAAGCAGAGAGATGCTTCTTGACGAATTCTCTTTATATGAAGTATCAGACTTGAAAGGCACTAAAGTTTTTGAAGATGCGGCAGTGACGAGCACCATTTTCTTTGTTCAAAAGGCAAGAAAGGAACAAATAATTACTATATCCAAAATAGAGGATGGTGTCCTACAACCCGTTTACACAAAGAATCGAGATGATTTAGTTCAAGATGATAAGACATTTGTTTGGAATCTTGAGCATTCTGTTTCAAAGTCTAAGCGTCATGAGGATATGAATGTCCTTGGTGATTTTTGTTATGTAAGCGTTGGAATGGTTCTCAATGCAGACGAGAACATAGCAAAAGGTGAATTCGTAAAAGATGACTTAATTAGCGAAATAAAAGATGATATTCATTGTAAGGAATATGTAGAGGGGAAAGACCTTGAAAGATATCAAATAAAACGTGTCAGATACCTTGAATATGGAACCGAAAGGTGTCCTGCCAAGATCAGACGTAAAACCTTTCCTGAATTATATACTAATAGAAAACTTGTTATCAATGGTCTGGGAAATTTCAAAGTTATCTTAGACAGTAAAGGCTCTCTTTGCTGTAATCATAAAGGTCAACTCTGTCTTTTGTGGAAAGATTTATGTGGAGTAGAGAACACAAGTATTGAAACAAGTATTAAGAAGTATTGCAAATTATCACGAAAAGAAATGGAAAGCCTCTCTAAAGAATGTGATTTGCGATTTCTGTTGGCTATCCTAAATAGCAAATATGCCATCGAACTACTTAATAATATTCGAGGTGGTGATATGAATATTTATCCTGAGCATATTAGGAATATCCCTATTCCTGCAATATCTTATGAGGCTCAGCAACCATTCATCACTCTCGCTGACACGATGCTCACACTGCATCTGCAACTTCAGGAGAAACGCTCTCGTTTTCTCCATCGTCTGAGTGAAAACTTTGAGGGATTGAAGATGACGAATGCGCTACAGCAGTTCGACACAATGGACTTCAAGGGCCTGATGGCAGAGCTGAAGAAGCAGAAGATAAAACTCTCGCTCTCACAACAGGACGAGTGGGAAGACTATTTCAATGAGCGCGTAGCAGAGTGCCAGGAACTCACGGAACAAATCAAGGCTACCGATAACGAGATAGACAACCGCGTCTTCGACCTCTACGGACTGACAGAGGAAGAGCGCAAGATAGTAATGGAAGGATAAAGAGAACGGATATGGACGAACAACAAAATATCAAAAAAATACAGTAATGTCACTTTAAAGTAAATACATAATAACAATGGACTACACGAAAGTACCACGCGAACTGATATACAAAGAACGTAATGATTTAAAGGAATTTGGAGTACAAATACCAGAGACCATGAATTACTTGCTCTTTTTGCTCTTGAAACAACAAGCCCTCATGGGCACTTCGGGGGCAAGGGAGCTGGCTTTAAGGTGCTACAACAATGCCTATTATGTCTGTACACTTATTCTTCTTGAGGCAAATGATTTTCCCGAACTTTGTATTTCAGATTATGTAGATACAATCCTTGAGATAGAAAAAGGTAATAAACATATTGACGAGGTTTGTCTGGCTTCGATGGCAATGGCATGCCTATTGCTTGCCAGGTACGATTCAAATAAATACGGTAAGGATAGCGAGGTATGGAAAGCCATATATTATAGATGTACACACTATCAGTGGTATAACTCATCGGCAACCGATATTTTCCATGCTATGATGATGTTGAATTACAATTTGTCTTCACCTCTTTCGCCTACAGAATTTGCGCCGCGTGATATCGTGAAGGCTATAGGAGATGTAAATACATCGGCTTTGGCGTTAGGTTTTAAATATATCTGCGATCGACTTGCAGGTATAACAAACAAGCAAACTGCATCATCGGGGGCTGTTTTGGCCATAAAACGCTTGAATGACGGACTTCAAGAATTATATGACAATTATGGATACGATCCCGAAACTAAAACATTTACCCCAGAAATGGAAGAGGTTATCAGATATGACACTGATGGAAAAAACCTTTTCTTTCAAAATATAGAATTAAGGGAAGCAGCCTTAGAGTATATTATAGACCATCACCCTGGCAAAAATGCTGTTGCTCCTCAGTCAACTGAACCTTCAACTCCTGCAAAGAGTGCCCCCGTGGTTGAGCAACCAGAGATATCTGAAACTCAACAGGAAAATGAAAAACTGAAAGCAGAAGTCAGTAGCTTACAGTCTAAACTGCGGGAAGCAAATCATACTATAGAAGAGTTAACACAACCAGTAGAGGAACTGACTGCAAAGGACAAGATACGAATGGCTTTTGCACTGCAATTACTAAAGGAGGCAGGATTAACAGACGAAACTATAAAAGTTAGAGGCAATGGTGCGAAAGTGGCAAGAATAATGTCGTTTCTGCTCGAAATTATATCCAAAAACAATAGGGGCAATAGTGCACAAATCTGCCAAACATTCCTCTCTGATAGTGGAAAATACTATCCGCAAACTCAAGATAATAACACTCTAATAGAACTCAATACCTTATGCTCTGAACTGGGCATAAACGTATGCCTAAGTATGGAATCGCAAAGTAATAACAAAAGGTGACATAGTGGCAGTTATTAGCATGGCAGTTAGAGAGAGACAATTTGGTTGTTAGAACTTATCGATTTACTTGTTAGAATAAAATAACAACTGCTTGTTACTTGTTATTTTGGCAAGACCAGTATAGTCAGCATTATTTTTGTACTATTAGCATCGCCGAAAGGAAGTAAAACTCCTGAGGCGATGCTCTTTTTTTCTATGTGCACTATAAGGACAGGAGCATCGAGACGCGTCTCAAATTTCTTCATTTATTCACCCATTAATGTCGCTACAGGACGACGGTATTTCGAAAACAAAATGAAGAACAGAGAATTGAAAGCGTTTCGCGCTGCCAAGGGTGGCAAGACTCGCAAAGACCAGAAGATGAAAATCTTCTACAGTGAATTGAATCAGGGCTATCAACCAAATATGTTTGCCCTTGATTTGCTGAACGACACCATGCCCGACTGGGTGTATCCCACACTACGTCTGAACATGGCGGAAGCTCTGGAGGGCTACAATGAAGACGTAGCTCTGGAAATTGCCGACAACTTGATAGACTGCTGGTGTGGACTGGGTCTGCATGTGACAGGTCTGAAGTATGTCGATAGACTGCTCGGTGAACTTTACATGCGGATATTGGCTTGCGCCCACGACCAGGGCATCAAACTGCCCATGTTCCCATGACGTGAGTAAACCCGGTGCGCGTCTTTGCGCTATTAGTAGAGGCGCGTACCTTAATTAAAAAACAAAAAGAATAAAAAGATATGGATACATCAAAAGCAGTTTTTGCAATGAATCCCCGTTTGAAGGACAGTAGGACGGGTGAGATTTTAGGAAAGTATCATCGTGGTTACGCGGAGCCTGGAACGGCTGAGGATATTCTAAATATGCTCAGACGAGAAGACTTGCCAGAGATGCTTCGCCAGATTCGTGACGAAGGTAAGGAGGAGGTGAAGGACGAGTTGCCAACCATCTGTCCGCACTACTCGCAGTTTAAGAACAACCACCGTGCCCAAGCCGACATCATCCCCGAGGCGTTCACCTATAAGACGTGCAACGACATCGACGAGAAGGAGTTGGTGGAGCAGGCCATCAAGCGAGCTTTGGAGGTGAACGAGGACGAGTACAGCGAGTTCCACGGCATGGTGGAGTACATCGACTACTCGCCACGTAAGAAGTGTCACATCTGGATTCGTTTGCCAGTGGGCATGACCATTGAGGAAACTCAGAAGGCCTTCTGCGAGGAGATTGGCGTACCCTACGACGAAAGCTGTATCACCCCTGAGCGTTACATCAACATGACGGGCGACGAAGTCTATCGTTCGGAGCGTTGGTTGCAACCACTGAGCGACGAGGAGATAGAGGAACGTCGCGAGGCATTCCTGATGCGTGGACTTGATGTGGACGGCCGTCCGCTGAAGAAGCCTGAGACCGCAAAGGCTGCTAACGTTGCCAGCAATCAACAGTCAGCAGCCGAGGTCGTAGCACCCAATGAACGTACCCTTTTCATTGCCAAGGAATGTCTGAAGGAGGCTGGACTGACTGTGTATGACTTGAACGAGGAGGGTGGCCGTCACAATGCCGTGAAGTCCATCTTGTCGGTAGGCATTACACAGCTGATGACCAAGGGGGAGTTTCTGGGTGTCCTGCAGGAAATGGCTCCTGCGTATAGTCAGGAGAAGGAGTGCCAGCAGCTGGTGACCGACTTCTACACCAAGTACACCGACGACAGCCAGAAGATGACGCAATTCCAGCGTAGGGTGTTTGCCCAAAGCCGCAAGATCAGTTCTGCCAAGAAGAGCAAGTCAGCGAAGGTTCCTGACGAAGAGTCGTCTGCTGTAGTCTATGGCGATACGGCATCGCTGGATGACATCTACAGCAGCCTTGAGCCGCCACGGCTGTCGAAGAGTGCCATACCTCGCTTTGTTAAAACGGCAATAGGCCCCACCCCTAAAGAGGCGAAAGAGACTGCTGCCCAAGCCATGTTTCCTCCTCTTGGAATGTATTGCGACGCTAAGTTTGTCTATACTGACAACACCATTCGTGAACCGCGTATGAACTGCCTTATCATAGCGGGTACAGGCGGAGGAAAGGATAGCAGTACCAAGCACATGCTGAAGCACCTGGAAGCGCCACAGAAAGCAGAAGACGGACCTAATAGACTTGTACTGGAAAAATATAAACGGGAGTGTAACCGCAAGAATCAGAACGAGGACAAGCCTGAACGTCCCAACGTGGCTGTAAGGAGTGTGGCAGCAGACATCACTAAGGCTCGTCTGTCGGAGCTGATGGCTGACTCGCAGGGCCGTATTGTCCATACGCGTATGGTAGAACTTGACCAGTGGTTTGGCGTCGAGGGCTATAAGCCCGGTCCTAACTGTCCTTTCACCTATATGAAGATGACTGACGACGAGGACAACCCATTCGGCCAGGAACGAGTCGGCAGTCAGAGCGTGACGTATCAAGGCCCACTCAGTATCAACTGGAATGCTTCGACAACCCCCAGTAAGGCGGTCTACTACTTTCGTAATGTTATGACTGATGGTCCTATCAGCCGACTCAGCCTGTCAACTGTGCCCGATCGTGGTCTCGGTGCACCCATGCCCGTGCATGGCAAGTATGATGAGAAATACGATGCCGCACTGAAGCTCTTCATTGACAATCTGCGCCAAACACGCGGTGAAATAAACTGTTTGCAAGCTCGACGTATTGCCAAACGGCTGAAAGACGAACTCGACGACTTCGTAGTGCAGTCAGGAGATGAAGTTCTCAACAACTTAGGTCGCCGTGCCTTAGTTGCCGTATTCCGTAAGGCATGTGTCTTATATGCTGCCAACGGTCAGCATTGGGAAAAGGCCATCGAAGGGTTCTGTCGTTGGAGTCTGCACTACGACCTTTGGTTGAAACTACATTATTTTGGCGATCTGATTCGTCATGCTGACAGTCAGGTGAAGACCTCGCATCGTGGTCCGGCTAATCTGCTCTTGCAGATCAAGACTGATGCCGAGAGGGTGTTCACCTATCAGGATGCCGTCAATATGCGACTGGCCAACAGCAAGGAAGAAGACGGAACGTCAGGAATGTTGAACCAATGGGTAAAACGGGGACACATAGAAAGGCTGGAAGACGGTCGTTTCCGCATCCTTGATAAAAATGACAGATGACAAATGACAGTAATTAAAAAACGGACATCAAGCAGAAAGAGGGTTCCCCAAATAAGGAGAGCCCTCTTATTCTTTTCTGTGAGATGCTGGAATTCAGTTTTTACTTCTTCTTCTTACTTCTTCTCTTTCGCTTTCCTTGCAAACTCGAAGAGTGACAGGGGTAGGTGACAGTAGCCTGTGGGGTTCTTGTCGAGATAGTCCAAACGCAGGGGGACTGGTACCTGTTCCAACGAGCTTCGAGTAAGAAGGAATTGGTGAATCTATTATAAATGCGAACGGGGATGAATTGCCATAGGGACGGGTGACTGACATCCGATGTAGTAAGTCAAGATGGAGTCTCCGAAAGTAAATTCAATTACTCCGAATAGAATTTTAATTACTCCGAAAGTAATTTTTGTTTCTTTCGGAGTATTGTTTCTGTTTGACAAAAATCCTTATTGTTACATTGTTACAAAGTTACAATGTGACACTATCTCGAGACCTGCGAGACAGCACTTCATTAAATAATAAGTGGTACTTTGTTTCCGATTTATTTGGCTCTTCTCTCGTTTTTTTGTATCTTTGCAGCAGAAATTAATAATATAAGAAATTTAAAACACATAAGACTATGAGCAAGATTAAGACTATTGGCGTTTTGACGTCGGGCGG
>ONQT01000068.1 GCA_900320045.1 uncultured Prevotellaceae bacterium
ACGATGTCCTCGCTATAGGAGCCGCAGTCGGCACGGAAACTCCTGACATGAATGCCGAACGAGCTCATCATCTCGAAGAAACGGCGGTGAGTCTCTGCCTGCTTGAAGCGCACGTTACAGTTGCCGTCGCGATTCTCCAGATAGACAATCAGCCCGCCGATGGTGAACACGCCAGGGCTGTAGCCGTCAAAGCCCTTGTAGGTCCGCTTGCTGTCATACTTGTCCGCCTCAAGGAACTGGTGGTCGAAATCAACGTCGTACGCTCCACCCTCCGTAAGCTGTCCCGTTGCCAGCAGCAACTTGATGAGCAGCTGGTTGAGTTTCTCCGCCGTATTGAAGTCATAGACGTTGCCGGTCTTTTCCGCTGTATACGATATGTTCTCCGTTGCCAGTTCCTCTATGCCACGCAGCACTGTGTCCGCGCTTGGGACACGGGTATGCGGACGCTCGGTAAGCACGTCCTTCAGATATAGGTTGAGGTCTTCCATGCAGTCGCCGCCGCAGCAGAACACGGAGAAGATGGCCCGTATAATCTCGCTATACTGATAACCTGTCAGCGTGCTACGAAGTCCCAGATGGGAGTCTATCACAGAGGACAGAATAGAGTCGAATTTGTCCAAAACGAAAAATATTCCGCCAAAAGCGGTTATTTTCTCAGATTTTTGTTGTACCTTTGCCATGTCATGGATGATTTTGCTTGTCTTGATTTGCAGCACTAAGGTAAGTGAAAAATCTGACACACCCTCACTTATAAAAATAGTTAAACTAAAGTGCTGCGGAATTAAGGGTCATGAGGTTTCTTACTGAGAAAATTCTATGGAGTCAGATACGCGAAGGTGACATGAGCGCCTTCGAGGAACTATTCAACCTGTATGCCGACAGTTTGTTGGCATACGGCATGAAGTTCACGCACGACAGAGAACGGGTGAAAGACATCATTCAGGACCTCTTCGTGCGCATCATCAAACGCCACGACAGCCTGCCCGAGGTCGAGAATGTGAAGGCCTACCTGCTCCAGGCCTTTCGCAACAACCTCATCAATAACCTTTCTACAGATCGGCTGTGCTCGTTCGACGAGAACGACTTGTTGCGGCAACAGGCCGAGGACAACATCATGGAGACGGTCGACGACTATAGTCCCGACGACGACATGCTCCGCCGCCATCTACGCGTCCGCCAGGCGTTATCCACGCTCACTCCACACCAGAAAGAGGTCATCCACCTGCGCTATGTGCAGGAGCTCCCCGCCGCCGACATCGCACGGATGCTCGGCATCAATGTGCAGTCGGTGCGCAACGATATCCACCGGGTCATCTTGGGTCTGAGGAAGCAGATCATCTCCTGATGCGGGAGGCGTCACCGGCAGAGCTTCATGGCCTCCACAGGGATATTGGTGGTGATGAAGTCGACCTTCATCTTCACGAAGGCCTTGATGTCGTCAGGGTCGTCGATGGTCCAGACGTTCACCGTCATGCTCAGTCGATGGGCTTCCTCCACCCAGCGGGGGTTCTTCATGATGATCTTGCCATCATAGTCGATGCCCTTGATGCCATCGGCATGGACCTCCGCGGGCGTCTTGTCACCGCCAAGATACGACACCATGGCGCCAGGCGCTTTCAAGGCCAGTCGCTTGCACACATGATAGCTGAAGGAGATATACTCCGTGCGGCTCTCCAGACCCGCGGCCTTCACCAGTCGCAGCACCTCGTCGACGCACCGGTCCTCGTTGGCCTCCTGGTCGTGGGGCTTGATCTCCAGAATCAGCTTCGTCGGTGCCAGGTAACGGGCCATGGCGAGATACTGGTTGAGCGTCGGCACCGTCTCGCAGTTGTCGAGGCGCTTGTCCATGATCACCCAGTAGGGATTGTTCTCGATGGAGATGCCCTGGATGGTCGGGTCATGGTTCACCATAATCTTGCCGTCGGTGGTGATGCTGACATCGAACTCCGACCCGTAAGCATCGATGCTATGGGCGGCGACGAGCGCGGTGAGGGAGTTCTGGGCAGAGCCGGCAGTCTTCCAATAACCTCTGTGGGCAATGATCCGTGTCTGTGCGAATGCTGCCACGGACAACAGCAGGCCGCATACCACGGCGAGCAGTCTAGATGTTTTCATAAGCGATGATTATAAATCAGGTGCAAAGTTACGCATTATCTGCCGAATATGGTAAGGTATCATACTAAAGTTTCCCACTTGCCATTTTACCGGCTTTCGCGAATAATCAAACATTGCAATATACTGATTGACAATCTATTAACATTTCGCAAATAGAAGTT
>ONQT01000028.1 GCA_900320045.1 uncultured Prevotellaceae bacterium
GTGTGTGAAGAAGGTCTCGGGGTTCTCAGCGGTACCGCGAGTGATAGGACGCTCGGGGCTCATAGCACGGTCGCGGAAGCGCTTGATGTACTCTTCCTTCACCAGAGGACGAACATCCTCCTGGTCGAGCAGCTCAATCTTGTGATACTCGTGAGAGGTGCGGAAGCCGTCGAAGAAGTTAACGAAAGGCACGCAGGTCTCCAGAGATGCGAGGTGAGCAGCAGCGGTCATATCCATAACCTCCTGTACTGAACCTTCGCAGAGCATGGCGAAACCAGTCTGACGGCAAGCCATCACGTCCTGGTGGTCACCGAAGATACACAGAGAGTGAGAAGCCAGCGTACGAGCAGAAACATCGAATACGCAAGGAATCAGCTCACCTGCAATCTTGTACATGTTAGGAATCATCAGGAGCAAACCCTGAGAAGCGGTGAAGGTAGTGGTGAGAGCACCAGCCTGCAGCGAACCGTGAACGGCGCCGGCAGCACCAGCCTCAGACTGCATTTCCTGCACACTTACGGTCTGACCCCACAGGTTCTTACGACCACGGGCAGCCCATTCGTCAACGTGCTCAGCCATAGGTGAGCTCGGGGTGATGGGGTAGATAGCAGCTACCTCCGAGAACATGTAACTCACGTGAGCAGCAGCCTCGTTACCATCACAGGTGATAAATTTCTTTTCTTTAGCCATTTGTTTAGAATAGATTAAAAAATGATGATATATTTCTCTATTATTAGTAGCTTATCCAAAATCGTTGCAAAGTTACGAAGAAATTCCCGAATTGCAAAGCAGAGATTGCAAAATCTTGCTAAAAAGCCTTGTTTTTCCTTTGTCTAAATAGTTGGAGGCTCCAAAAGACGACTTCGGAGGCCTGTAAACCGTTTAGTACAAGAAGCCCAACAGCCACAGGGGAATCTGGTTGTCCTTGCCTATTTCCGTATTGTAGCGGGCATAAATCGTATCGGGCGTGTACCTTATTTTATTACGCGCGGTAGCGTCACAGACACGGAACTTCATATGTCCGTCGACGGTGTAGAACTGGTCGCGGCCCTGCTGGTTGACCTTGTGGTCCTTCCACAGCGAATTGACGAAGAAGGTCTCCATGGCCGTCTGCTTGTCCACATGGATGGGGTAGATGGCATAGAGCAGGTTCGAGTTGTGCAGCATGACCTTCGACGGCTTCTTGGGGAACTTCTCGCCGACGGGGTAGATGATGTTCAGCAGGCGCGCATCGGCCAGATACTTGATGTAGTTCATGACCGTAGCACGACTGGTCTCGATATCATGTGCCAGCTGGCTGACGTTGGGAGCCTTGGGACCGTCTTCGGCCAGGCAGTAGAACAGCTTCTTAATCTTCGTCAGGTATTTCAGCTCAATCTGCTTGATGAGCAGGATGTCGACCTCGGTCATCATATTCATGGTCTTCAGCAGGTTTTCAGAGTAGTTGCGGTGCTCCTGGAAGAAGGGGTAGAAGCCGTGGTGGATGTAGTTCTGGAAATGGCGGTTGGGCGACACCTTGGGGAGAATCTGCTTGATGATGTGCTCGTGGTCCTGCAGGATTTCCTCGAGCGTATAGGGACGGAAGTTGTTGCCCGTCAGCAGGTTGATGAATTCGCGGAAAGAGAAGCCGCGCAGGTTGTACGACTTGACGATGCCGTTCAATTCGGGGTTCTCGTCCTTCAGACGCATCACGCTGGAGCCCGTAAACACAATCTTCAGATAGGGGTAGAGGTCGTAGCACTTGCGCAACTCCGCACTCCAGTCTGGCTGCTTGAACACCTGGTCGATGAGCAGCACGCGGCCTCCTTTCTTGCAGAACTCGCCGGCAAAGTCGGCTATACCGTGTCCCTGGAAGTAGAAATTGTTCATGTTGATATAAAGACACTGGCGGTCATCCAGGTCGAACTTCTCCTTGGCATACTGCAGCAAGAATGTCGTCTTGCCGACGCCACGAGTTCCCTTGATGCCTATCATGCGGTCGTTCCAGTCGATCTCGTCCATGAGCAGTCGGCGGACGGGAGCGTTGACGTGTTCTACCAAGTAGCGGTGTGTACGGAAAAATGCCTCCATAGTTGGGTGTGTTGTTATTTAGAATTTATAGCTTATTTCGCCCATAATCCATCGTCCCTGCTGCGGAATGAGGTCGGTACCCATGCCGCTCTGGTGATAGCTGGTGTTCAAAAGGTTGCGCACGTTCACACTCAGCTCGAGCGTCGGCAGTATCTTGTAGGATGCTCCGGCATGTACGATGCAGCGTGCGGGGACGTCTATGAAATTGATGGCCGGGCCATGCTTCTCTTTATAGTACTTTTTGAAGAAATCTTCGAATTCCTTCTGTCCTACGATGTAAGGAGCCAGCGGGGAGTTGATGAACTTCTTCAGGAAGTAGTCGTTCAGGTCGATTTCGTAAGCCGTCTGAGAGCTGGCAAAGGCTATATGGGAGTGCAGCTTCAGACGTTTGGTGGCCTGCCAGCCAAGCGTCAGATTGGCTGTAACGGAGGGAATGTTGAACGACTTGTTAACGCTGTAGTCGAAGATTTCGCTCCTGCTCAGCTTCTGCCACGTCATGGTCATGTTGCCCGTGAACTTCCTGCTGGTATAGTTTGCGGTCAGTTCCACGCCATAGGTATCGGTTTTGCCCGTGTTGCTGTGCGTGACGATTTCCGTATAAAGCAGGTCTCGGGCACGAGCCAGGAAACCGTTGATTTCGAAGTCGAAGCCTTTCAGCCATTGTGTTCCGCCGAAGGTCAGTTGATAGGCGTGATAGGTTTCCGGTGAAAGGGTAGGGTTCGCTTTCCCCGTAAAGCTCGTCATGAACTCGTTGGTCTTGCGGTAGAGGTAGGGCGCATCAATGAAGGCCTTGGAGTAGCTTAACTTGACGTTCCACTTGGGTTGGACGAAGATGAAAGCCAGACGGGGCGAATACTCGTTGATGTCGGAACCGTCGTAACGGCGTTTGAAGTCGTAGCGCAGACCGGCATTGAGAATGAAGGAGTTCCACTGGTGTTTCAGCTGTATAAAACTATTGAAGCTATTCTCGTGATCCTTGCCGATGTTCGCGATGGAGTTGGACTCGGGAATATGGTCTGTAAAGCTATGGCCGAGGACGTAGCGACAATCGTCCAACGAGAAGTGGTTGAACGCGGCACCATACGACAGATAGCCCTTGTGCTGATCGTTGTTGATGTAGTTGAAGTCGCATTTGAAATCTGCTCCAAATGTCTGCTCCTGTCCGTTGAAATAGCGCGAAAGTCCATGCTTGCCCATCATTTGGATAAGCATTTCGTAAGGCATATCAAGCAGTATGCAGGCCAGGAATCCCTCCGGACGGTCGGACAACACCTGATAGTGCGTCATGTCTTTATTGTCGTAGGTGACCCTTCCTTGAAGGAAGAGTTTTCCTACTTTCCGGCCGTAGCTGAGGTCGACATGGTGCGACTGCGTGGCAAAGCTGGGCTTGATGCCATTGTAGGTGGAGTAGCGGTCTATGTCGTAAGGCGCTGCGAAATAACTCATCGACAAGGGCGATACAATCTGCGAGAAGGACGTGTTGTACTGGAACTGCAAGTCCTTCCATTTCAGGTTGATGCCCATGTCGTATGATGGCTTATTGCCGACGCGTCCTACCGTAATCGTACCGCTGGGCTTGTAAATGAGGGCATCCGGATTGTTACCGTTGCCATCAAAATGGAATTCCTCGCCGCCTGATTTATAGAGGGAGCCCCAAATGAGGATGTCCAGGTCGAAATAGCGCTTGCCCCAAAGGACATCGCCTCTGAAGGTGGAATGGTTGCCGCCACCGGCCTTGATCTTGATACCGTCAACGTCGGCGCCCTGTTTGGTGATGATGTTGATAACCGCCGTTAGTGCCACACTGCCATAGAGTGAGGAAGCTGGTCCGCGCAGCACCTCAATCTGCTTGATTTTTTCCAGGCTAATGCTGAAATCCGGGCTGGCGATATTGGTACAGTAGCTGTTCAGACGGTGTCCGTTGAGCATGATGAGCATTTTCTCCTGCCCATTACTGTAAACACCACGCATGGCTATGTTGAGGTCGTCGTTACAGTCTATTTGCGTCATACCGGGTACGAACGCTTCCAGCACTTCTTTCAGGTTGCGACCGCCGCAGTTGGCAATCATCTCTTCCGTAATCAGGGTTGTCGGCACAGGAACCTCGCTGAGTTTCTCCGACTGGTTAGAGGCTGTGGTGATGGTTGCCGAGAGACCGCTCTTGATTTGTTCCACCATGTCGATGAACCGCTGGGGGTCATTCATCATCGGCGTATAATACGGATTGATATCCAGCATCTTTCTGACATTCCACTCGGCGTGATCGGTCTGGTCGTTACTCAGATCGCACAGCGCCAGCAGACGATAGACGCTGGTCAGCATATCACTGGGAAAATCGGAAAGATTATCCTGCAATGCTTTCTGCACATTCTCTATGCGTCCGATGGCATAGTCCTGCTCGGCCTTGTCATAGATGTTGCGATAGACGTCAGTCTTGTCCTGGGCACTGACGGCAAGACTGATGCACCATAATAATATAAATAGGTATCTGCGCATAGAATTCATACTTTCTTGATCGGGAGTGTCATGGTGAACACGGTGCCTTGGCCTTCCGTTGATTCGAAGGTAAGCTTACCGCCATGTTTCTTCTCGACAATGTCACGGGTGATGGCCATACCCAGTCCGGTTCCCTCACCGACAGGCTTGGTGGTGAAGAAGTTGTCGTAGAGGTGCTGCTTTACCTGGTCACTCATACCTTCACCATTGTCTTCAATCGTGATGACTACGTTGTCGCCAGCTTGCTGTACGGACACATGGATGCGCGGCTGGTAGTCGGAAGCAGCGTTCTGGCTCTTGTTCCACACCGCATAGCAGGCATTGTTCATCAGGTTCAGTACGGCACGACTCAAGTCTTGCGGAATGAGCATCATCACCGGAAGTCCTTCATCATACTCCTCGTGGATGCTGATGTTGAACCCCTGATGCTTGGCACGCAAAGCGTGGAAGGACAGCCAGACATACTCCTTGACCGTCCGGCAGACGTCCGTAGGCAGGAACTCGTCTTCCTTTCCTCTTGAGACCAGCAGGATGCTTCGGATGATATCGACGGCGCGGTCACCGTGCTCCGCTATCTTGGACATGTTGTCTGACAGTGACTGGATAATGTCGGACATATCGGCATAGTCTTCAGCAGGAATACAGCTCTTGTTGGCCTCCACGACTTCCTCCAGGTCTTGAACGAGCTTGACGGAGAGCTTACTGAAGTTGATGACAAAGTTGAGCGGGTTCTGAATCTCGTGGGCTATGCCTGCACTGAGCATGCCTAACGAGGCTAGCTTCTCCTGCTCTTTCAATTGCTGCTGTAGTGTATTTACCTGTTCCATAGCTTATAGTGTTGGAAGCGTGATTGTTGATTCAGTAAATTGTCCCTTGACGGACTTTACCTTGATGTCGCCACCATGGTTCTGCGCAATCTCATGACTCAGGTACAAGCCTATGCCGGAGGCTTCGCCTGTGGTCTTGGTGGTGAAGAAGGGGTCGAAGATTTTCTCAATGATGGCCTGCTCAATTCCTGTGCCGTTGTCGCGGATGATGACGTCGGCATGGTTGTCAATCCGGCGGACAGTGAGTGTCACCTCAGGATGGTAGGCCTCGTTCTGATCATGCTTGCGGATAGCCTGCTTGTGGACGGCATAGATGCTGTTGCCCAGCAGACTCAAGAAGACTTTGTTCAGCTGTTCGCCATTGCCGTTAATGAACACCTCTCCGTCAGGCAGGTCAAAGCGGAGTGAGGTCTGGTCTTTTTCCAGCTCCTTGCTGAACTGGCTGCGTGTTACCTTCTCCGTCTGCCGGACGATGACCAGCAGGTCAATACGGCTCTTGCCGCCGGAACGGTCCTTCAGCATCTCTTCCATCGACTTCAAGGTGCGTGTCGTGTTGGCACCGTGTTCACTCACTTTCTCGAGGTTGCTCTTGATCATGCCGAGAATATCCATGGTGTCCTCGTAGTTGTCTTTGTCCATGTGGGTTTCCTCATCGTGGATATTGGCCACGGCGTCATCCACCAGTCGTTCTGACAACTTGGCGAAGTTGTTGATGTAGTTCAAGGGGTTCAGAATACGGTCAATGAGGCCTTGCGTCAGCTTACCGACGGTAGCCATCTTCTCCTGGCGCACCAGCTCGTGCTGTGCCTCGCCCAGTTCGTGAAGGGCGGTCTCCAGCTTCTTGGACTTCTCTTCAATCTCGTCCTTTTGCTTCACAACCTCTGCGGTGCGTTCCTTGACGACACGCTCCAACTGGTGTTTCTCCCTCTTGAGACGGTGCAGGCGGAGGCGGATGAAACCGAGGACAAGGAGAACGAGGAGTATCAGATAGAGTACCATCATGTACCACCGCAGATAGAAAGGATAGTCGATGGTAAACTGGATGCTGACGATATTCGTGATCCGTCCGTAGGCATCGCGAGCCTGGACTTCAAAGACGTGAGTGCCGGAAGCCAGACCGGGGATGTCCTCTTGGGTTTCAAACTTCCATGCCGTCCAGTTCTTGCTGTCAATACGGGTGCGGTACTGGGTCTTCAGCAGCAGGGACGGATAGTCGATAGAGTAGTTGAAGGTCAGGTGTCGCTTGTCGCTGTCCAGATTAGGGAATTTCTCCGGCATGGGACCGAAGCCGCCCCAAAGCAGGCTGTCTCCCTGCAACCAGACGGAGCGCAGGTACAAGGTAGGCGTTGGGTGGGCATGATGACTCTTGCCGTTGAGATCTACGATATTGACGCCCTTGTCGCCGCCTAACCACAACAGGTTCCCCTGGTGGGTCATGGCTCGGACGGAATAGTCCATGAGCGGATAGACATAGGACGACAACGTCTCTTCCTTGCCCTTGTCTTTCCAGGCGTAGAGACTTTTGCCTTTATTGTCCGTCAACCAAAGCACGTCGCCGTCCGAATAGTTGAACTGAGGGTAGGAGAATGGCTCCCGGGTGTGAGCGGAAACGGGGAATATCTGCCCCTTGTATCCTACCAATGTGGCCAGGTCCTCGCGTTGAGAACTACCCAGACGCACCTGTTCGAAGGGCTTGCCGTTCACCGACTTCCAGATTCGGCCATACAGGTTCTGCAGCCAGATGTCGCCGTGTCCGTCTTTCGAAATTTTGACGACCTTCTCTGCGTGACTCACCATTTTGCGACCGCCTTTGGAGTCATTGAAGTACATGTCGTAGTTCTCACCACTAAAGAATCCGTGCTCAATAGGATATACGGAATAGGCCGTTTCCGTTGTCAACTGCCGGATGTTGTGAAGTCCTTCGATGCGGAAGACACCGTCCGTCGTAGCAGCCAGGAGTGCACCGTCAGCTTTGGCGAACTGCCAACAGGCATGCGTTAACTTAGGAACAGCCTGGAAAGAGTTTCCGTTCTTGACGAACAAGCCATTCAGCGTACCTACATACAGTTGACCGTTCAGAAATTCAATCGCCATCACCTCGCCATTTAGTCCTTCCAGATGCGTAAAGTGGGTATAGATGGAGGGGAAGGCGATGCAGCAGATACCATTGTCGGTAGCGCCCCATATCAGGCCGTGACCATTATAGGTGATGAAGTTGACGTTGTTGGAACACAGGCCGTTATCTTCCGTAATGCGGAACAACTCCTCTCCGCTGGAATTGGTGAAGATGATGCCGTCGCCCTCGGTGGCCAGTGCCTGGAAACCGTTTTCCAGCTGCTGTCTCTGATTGATGTGTGAAGAGCCGATATAGGTAGCCTTTCCGTCTTGCGGAAGCTTAGCCCCAGGAGCTTGGATAACCTTGTTGTCACGAATGGTGTAGATGAGTTCATTGCTACAAAGGAAGTAGATGCGACCGTCTTTTTCCCAAATCCATTTCACTTCGCCGTCGAAGGCGTTGTAAGCATTAAGGCTATGGAGGTTTATGTTGCCTTGTCGGTCGTGTCCCACATAGCCGATGTAGTTGTAGCCGCCCGTCCACATGATACCCTTGGAGTCGCGGAACAGACTGGTAATGCGGTTGATACCAGGGGTATGTACTATGCGCCAGTTGGCATTGTCATAGTATAGCAATCCTTCGAAATTGGCCACATACACCATACCGCCTTTGTCTGTCATGATGTCGAAGTTCTGGTTGTGGCCTCCATATTCCGTAGCGGAGAAGTTACGAATAAAGGGAATGCCCTGTGCCCAAGCAACAGAACCGGCAAGAGTTGACAGCAGGAGGAGGGTGACTGTGAGTCGCTTCATGGGGTGGCCTCCTTTCCTATAAATGTCTCGTAAGGAATGTTCTTACCGATATAGTAATTCCACTCTTCACGGGTCAGGTTGCGCTTCAGTTGTCGCTTCAGACTGGCTATCATCTGGGGAACGGAGATGACGGTCCTGAATAGATAGCCGTCTTGGTCGCCACACCAGATGTTTGAATTGTTGGAAGCAAGCGTGAAGTCGATAATCCAGTTTGTCGTGGAAATAATGGTGATAGGCTCTATCTTTGACTCATTGACTTTCCAGAGGTTCAGATTGCCGTCGTAGCTGGACGAGTAGACAATCCAACCGTTTAGTCTGAGGTCGGTAATGCGGGAACGGTGTCCGTTCAGACGTTGGGTCTTACCGTTCTTATAAGCTATCCAGATAGTGCCATCCTGCATGCCATAGACTTTGAAGCCTTTCTGACTGGAACTGCCATAGGTGGTTACCTGGCCCTTGAAAGGAACCTTGCTGCTCTCATACTTGTCCATGCTTTTCAGCACGTGCATTTGTCCCTTGTCGTCAAACATACAGGGATGGCCTCCTTCGCGACTGACACAAACGATGCTAAACGGCAAGGAGTGAATTTGCTCTATTCCCGGTCTTTCAGGGGCAATGAGGGCGATGGCTTTCTTTCCGAATATTACCAATCGGCCGTCCAGTATTTCTATGTCTACTAACGGAGCAATGGCAGTGGCGTCTATCACATTGATCTGACCGCCCTTCAACAGAATGATATGTCCCTCGCGACTGACGGCAAAAGTATGCTTGTTGTCAGGAGCAATCGTAACGTCGCGGAAGTCGAATTGCTTGTTGCTCACAAGTACTTTAGTGTTGAGGTTGTCGCCGTTTACCGTGTGTTCCATTAGCTCACCATACGTGCTGCAGCTGATGAAACGGTTGGGATTATCATGATAGAACGTAATGTCGCTTACCCAGCCTTTGTGCTTCTTCCACTTGTGATGGCCGTGACTGGTAATGACCAGTGAACGGTAGATAGCCGGATGATAGATGTCACCTTGATAACGGTTGTTGTAAAGGCAGGCGGCATATGCCAACAGACTTGCCAGTTCGGTATTGCCCGTCTCCTGCTGTTTCGTGGCTACGTAACCCAACTGTTGCGCCAGGGTCAGATAGCTCAGCGTGTCGGCAACGCGCTTCTGGTGCTCGGCGACCATGCGCTGATTTTCGGCTATGCTTCGTTCTTTCTCGGCAACCCTCGAGGCTTCGACGGCGCGATGCTCGGCTTCAACGGCATTTTGGCGCTCCACCTCAGCATGACTGCGCATTTCTTCGGCTACCCGTCGCTGCTGGTCGGCCTGCTCGCGCTGCTCATCACTGATGCGACGCTCCTGATTGGCAATCTTCTCCATCTGGGCATTGATGCTGCGCATAACAGCAGACTCTGCTTCACTTTGGCGCAAGGTGGCAAGCTGGACTTTCAGGTCCTCGGCCTCGAGTTCCTTTTCCTTGTATTTTTGATATAGTAGCACCATGCCTGCACAGAGCACCAGCGCCATGCAAGCCATAATGGCCGTACTTGTCTTTCCGAATATCTTCATACCTTACGTTTCAACGCCAAAAGGGTGATGTCGTCACTTTGAGGGGCTTCGCCGACGAACGCATTCACATCTTGATGAAGACCGTCGATAATCTCCTGACTATTCTTCTGACACAGGCCTTCCAGCGCTTTGAGCATACGCGAATCACCATACTGCTCGAAGGAAGTGTTGAAAGCTTCGTTGACACCGTCCGTGTACATCAGGAGTGTGTCGCCGACGCCGAGACGGGCCTTGCCGTTTTGGTAGGGCAGACCGGCAAAGGCTCCCAGAATGTAGCTGTTCGTCATGGACAACATCTCTAAAGTCCCGTCAGCATGCATGACACAAGGTTGATTGTGGCCACCGTTACAATAGTCTATGGCTCCTGTCTTGGTGTTGTAGATGGCATAGAACACGGTAACGAACATTGAATTGACGGACTCCTGACTCAACAGGTTGTTTGCCGTCGACAGACATTCGGCAGGCGTTCCGCCTTGCAAGGCGACAGTACGAATCAGCGTGCGGCTGACGGCCATAAAGATAGAAGCGGGGACACCCTTGCCGCTGACGTCGGCAATAATCAGACCAATGCGTTCGTCATCCAGTCGGAAGAAGTCGTAGAAGTCTCCGCCGACATCTTTGGCTGGTATCATTTTTGCGGCAATATCCATTTTGTCGGCAAACTCGGGGAAAGGAGGAAAAACACGCGGCAGAATGGCCTGTTGAATCTGGGCAGCAACGACCAGATCGGTCTTGATGGTCTCCAACTGGGTATGCTCCTCCTGAGCTGACTTGACGTAATCAATCACGCCAATGGCTTTCTCAATCGTCAGGCTCAGGTCGTCGAGGTCAATGGGCTTGGTGGTAAAGTCGAAGGCTCCCTTGTTCATGGCCGAACGGATGTTGCCCATGTCGCCATAGGCCGACACGATAATGAATTTCAAGGCAGGATTATGCTTCTCGTTTACCTTGCTCAGCAACGTCAAACCGTCCATTTCAGGCATGTTGATGTCCGACAGGATGATGTCAATATCCGGATGCTCCTGAAGTACGTCCAAGGCTTCGAGACCGTTGTGGGCAAAGAAAAACTCATATTCGCCCTGACGAATCTTACGACGAAAATACTGCGTCAACAGCAATTCGAGGTCTGCCTCATCATCAACACTCAGAATCTTTACAGTATTCATAGTTGCTTATCTTGTTTATAATATATAATGTGCAAAAGTACACAATTTCCGTCTATTCACAAAATAATTTAAGGAAAAACCATGAAATATTTTGCATTATGGCCTTTTTTGCATAACTTTGCACAAGAAACAAGAGGTTACTAACCTTTTATGTGATCCGTTTTCCATCATGACGCTACACGTCTTTAATCCTGAGCACGACATTGCGTTGGCAAGCAATCTGTCCAACTTCACGGCTCCGCGGGCCGGAAGACAGTTGCGTCACGACCTGTCGTTCCTGCCGCTTCTTTGGGCTGCGGAGGACGATGTCGTACTAGTGGATGATGCCGAATATGCCAAGCGTCAGTTTCAAGAACTATTCATGCATCTTACTCCAATAGTTGGAGCAACTTACTCCAATGGTTGGAGCAAAGCGCTCCAACGGTTGGAGCAAAGCGCTCCAAGGGCTGGAGCGACGGCAGTGAATCCATGGGGGTGGAATCGGGCACTATGTGCGGAGTTGAAAAGGCGCGGAATCATCGAGAGTCTGTTGCCCGATGACGAACAGCTACAACGGTTTCGGGCCTTGTCTCACCGCAGGACTGCTACCCGTCTGCTGGCGCAACTGCAACAGGATGGAACCGTGGGCGAAGCCGTGGAATGTTGGTCGGTCGATGAAATTGAAGGTTTTCTGAACCGGCATCCTCGCGCCGTGCTGAAAGCGCCGTGGTCGTCGAGTGGGCGAGGGGTGCGTGTTGTAGACACGGCAAACAAGGACGGACAACCATCGGAAAGCCATCAAAGACTGATGGATTGGGCGGCCAATGTCATTCGTCTTCAGGGAAGTATCATGGCTGAGCCGTATTATGAAAAAGTAATAGACTTTGCGATGGAGTTCTGTGTCGGTGAAACGGGACAAATCTGCTACAAGGGCCTGTCGGTTTTTCATACAGAAGGAAGCGCGTATACAGGCAATCTGTTAGCTATAGAAACCATTAAAGAAGAAATTATAAGTCGCTATATCCCAGTGTCTTTGTTGAATTCGATACAGAAAAAGATAGTGTCTGTTCTTGATCTTGAAGACTATCGTGGATGCTTCGGGATTGACATGATGGTAGTGCGCCAGCCGATCGCGACGAAAGACGATGAAACTGCAGGGTTTTTGCTGCATCCTTGCGTTGAGCTCAATCTGCGACGGACAATGGGACATGTGGCGCTGGCGCTTACGGAAAAACTGGGCATAAGAAACGACGCTCAAGCACAGATGAAGGTGTTATACAATGGAAATCATTATCAATTAACAATACAAGCACTATGAGAAAACTACTTTTTACAGTCCTTGCAGCCTTACCGCTATTGGCGCAAGCGCAGTACAAATCGCAGGTGTGGAGTCCGGACAATGGTGACGGCACTTACACCAATCCAGTTATCAATGCAGACTATTCCGACCCGGACGTCTGCGTAGGTCCTTCCGGCGAGGATTATTACATGACGGCCTCGTCGTTCCAATGCACACCAGGCTTGCCCATCCTGCACTCCCGCGACCTCGTCAATTGGGAGATTGTTGGTTATGCCTTGGGCAATCAGTTGTATGAGGGCGACTGCAAAATCATCGAACACTTCAACACACCCCAGCACGGCAATGGTGTATGGGCTCCCAGCATCCGTTATCACGATGGACAGTATTACATCTACTGGGGCGACCCGGACTTCGGTGTGTACATGGTCAAGACCAAGAACGGCGATCCTGCCGGAAAGTGGGAGAAGCCTCATTGCGTGATCAAGGGCAAGGGTTATATTGACACGACGCCTTTATGGGACGAGGACGGCCGCTGCTACATGGTCAACGGATGGGCAAACAGCCGTTCCAAGTATGCATCTGTGCTGACGGTTCGTGAGCTCTCGGCCGACGGCAAGAAGGCTATCGGACAGCCTGTTATCGTATTTGACGGCAATGGTACTGAGAACCGTACCTGCGAAGGTCCGAAATTCTATAAGCGTGACGGCTGGTATTGGATTATGTGTCCTGCAGGCGGTGTTCCTGGAGGCTTCCAGTTGGCTATGCGTGCCAAGTCACCGTATGGTCCCTACGAGTGCAAGAAGGTGTTGCAACAAGGCAAGACGAACATCAACGGGCCTCACCAAGGTGGTTGGGTACACACCAAGTATGGAGAGGACTGGTTCCTGCACTTTCAGGACAAGGAGGCTTACGGTCGTGTGATGCATCTCAACCCCGTCGATTGGTCTACCGGTTGGCCTGTGATGGGCAAGAAGGGTGAGCCTGTTACGACTTATAAGAAGCCAAAGAGTAGCAGCAACATCGTCGTCAATCCCGTTGAAACTGATGAGTTTAACGCTCCCGTCATTGGCAAGCAATGGCAATGGCACGCCAACTACAACGAGAAGTTTGGCGTCCCCACAGCCTTTGGAACGATGCGTCTCTATACCTATAAATTGTCTGATGATTGGAAGAACTTCTGGGAAGTACCCAATCTGTTGTTGCAGAAAACCCCTGCTGACGAGTTCACCGCTACCGCCAAGGTACGTTTCTCGTCCAAAGCCGAGGGACAAATGGGCGGTCTCATCATGATGGGACATAACTATCAGGCATTGGTTGTGAAGCGAGTCGGCAAGGAGTTTCAGTTGTTGCTGATGAGTTGTAAGAGCGCAGACAAGGGGACGGCACCGCAGGAAGAGCTCATTGCCACGCTAAAGCCGACCGCTGAGGACAAGATAGACTATAAGCCCGCCATCCATGAGGATATTTACCTTCGCCTGAAGGTGGAGCTCCCCAACAAGGAAAAGCTGAAGAACAAGGATATCTTTGAGGGTAAGCCACAGGTGCGCTTTGCCTATAGTCTTGACGGCAAGAAGTTCACGGACTGTGGTTCTGCCTACGAGATGCGCCAGGGCAAGTGGATTGGTGCCAAGTTCGGTTTCATCAGCGTAGAAACCAATCAGAAAGCAGATCGCGGCAATCTGGATATCGACTGGATTCGCGTCACTCCTTTCTAAGTTCCCAAAAGGCCACGGCTGCTGCCGCTGCCACGTTAAGCGAATCGACGCCGTGGGCCATTGGAATACGAACGGTATAGTCGGCCTCTTCTATCGTTTGATGGGGGAGGCCGTCGCCTTCTGTTCCCATGATAACGGCCAACCGTTCCTCCTGCTTCAGACATGGGTCGTCCAATGCAATGCTATCATCGCATAGTGCCATAGCTGCCGTGCGGAAGCCATAGTTCTTCAACTTGCTTACAGGGCCGTCCAACCAGGTCCAAGGTACTAAAAACACCGAACCCATCGATACACGGACGGCGCGTCGGTTCAGGGGGTCGCAAGAGTCAGCGGTTAGCACCACGGCATCAATGCCTAATGCTGCTGCCGAACGGAAGATGGCTCCGATATTCGTCGTGTCTGTTACGGCTTCTATCACCACGATACGATGAGCGTCTTTCAGCACGTCTGCTACCGCAGGGGCAGGCTTTCTCCGCATGGCACACAATACGCCACGCGTCAGCTTGTAGCCCGTCAGTTCGGCAAGTAATTCACGACTACCAATATAAATAGGTACGCGCGAAGGCAGACGTTCGACGATATCCTTAGCGTCTCCGGTGATGTGCTTGCGCTCACAGAGCAAGGCCGTGGGTTCCCAGCCGGCATCCAAGGCTACGCGTATCACCTTCGGACTCTCAGCAATGAAAAGTCCTTTCTCCGGTTCCAACTCCATACGCAACTGCGTTTCCGTTAGCGTGCTGAACACTTGTAGTCCCTCGTCATGGAGGGAAGAAATCTCTATAATAGCCATAATCAGGTGCAAAAATACGAAATTCCAACGAGTAAATGGCAGTAAAGTAGAAGAAAGTTTCGTTTTCTCTTGGTTTTTTGCTTTCGTTTTCGTACCTTTGCACCGCAAAATGGTCTGGTAGCTCAGCTGGATAGAGCAACAGCCTTCTAAGCTGTGGGTCTCGGGTTCGAATCCCGACCGGATCACTGGTAACCAAGGGAGGTCACGAGTAACGGCCTCCCTAAGTTATATTTAAAAGCAGCGCTACGGTCTGTCGCTGGTGCTAACCACCTTCTTAGTAGAGGAGGGTAGAGCACGAGAGGAAAGTCCGGGCAGCACAGGACGCTCCACTGGTGAAAATGCCAGCAGTTGGTGACAGCTGGATACGGAAGAAGAAAATAACCGCCGTCCTGCTTTGGCTTCGGTCAGAGTACGTCCATGGCCTTCGTAACGGAGGATTCTGGGGATGGTAAGGGTGAGAAGGTGGTGCAAGAGACCACCAGCCGGCGGGCGATCGTCGGGCTGTTCCGTCTGGAGGCTGCAAGTTCGCGTAAACCGTTGTTTGAGGGTTGTCCGCCCGAAGCCTCTGGCTACGACGGAGGGTAGAACGCTAAGCCGAAAGGCTAAATCCGTAGGGTAACGTGCGGAGTAGATAAATGACAGACACCCCACGCCATCTTTTTTGGGGCACAGAACCCGGCTTATAGTGGCGCTGCTTTTTATTTGTGAATTCAACGAAGGGAGTTAAAATAGAATCTATTCAAGAAAGGAGTCAAGAATATGGGCAAGAACAACAATCACATCGTTCAGTTCTTTACGACTGACATCTGGCATATAACGAAGGAAGACGTTTCTCCACTACGTTTTTTGTTGGTAAGTCTTACCAAGCGATTGATGCTGGCCGTCCGCTTCTTCCTGGACAAGCGTGTCATGTCCCAGGCAGCTGCATTGACTTATTCTACGCTGTTGGCCATTGTTCCCATTCTGGCCGTGGTCTTTGCCATTGCCAGAGGATTCGGATATAACAAGTACATTGAGGTTTGGTTCCGCGACGCGCTGTCTTCTCAGCCTCAGGCTGCCAGCGTTATCATTGACTTCGTCAATAGCTATCTGGTACATACAAAGAGCGGTGTCTTTCTGGGTATTGGTCTGCTGTTTATGCTCTATACAGTACTGATGCTGGTAAGCAACGTGGAGGATTCGTTCAACGAAATCTGGCAGGTCAAGAAGCCGCGCAGCATTTTCCGCACCTTTACCGACTATCTGGCCATGTTCTTCCTTTTCCCCATCATCATTGTGATTACGTCGGGTATCTCTATCTTCCTGGCTACGGTAGCTGACCAGATGCCTAACTTCCTGCTCCTGGGCTGGTTCGTGCGCTTCCTGATTGACCTGATACCGTACGTGCTGATGTCTGGTATGTTCATTGCTCTATACATCTTTATGCCAAACACTCATGTGCGTCTTGTCAACGTGATTGTTCCTGGCATCTTGGCAGGTTTTGCCATGCAGGCACTGCAGATTATATACATCCATTCTCAGATATTCCTCAGCAGCTACAACGCCATCTACGGTTCCTTTGCCGCTCTGCCGTTGTTTATGTTGTGGGTGCAGATATCATGGACCATCTGCCTGTTTGGCGCAGAATTGTGCTATACCAACCAGAATCTGGCTTATTACGACTACGACGCCAACACCAGCGAAATCAGTCATCGTTATCGCATCATGTTGTCGGCGCTTCTCATGAGCCGTATTAGCCGCCGCTTTGCCAATGGACAGAAGCCTTACTCTGCATTCCAGTTAAGCCAGGAGACCACTGTTCCCATCCGCTTTGTTAACGACTTGTTGTTCGACCTTGTGGAGGCGGGTATGCTGATAGAGGTGACCAATGACGAGAAGGGAGAAACATCGCACTTTATACCGGCAGAAGACCTTCGTAATATGACTGTAGGTGCGCTGATTGACCGTCTGGAGTCACACGGCAAATGGAAGATTGACCTGGATGTCAGTGAACTGTTTAAAGGCCAGTGGGCAAAGGCTGTGGAACTGCGCAGCAATTATCTCAAGGAATCAAGAAAAATCCTCCTACAGGACTTGTAGGAGGATTTGTTTTAGAGATTTAATCGTTATTTCGACATATCGATATTTCGATTAAATGAACAGAATTGTCAGTCCTGCCATTACGATGCTAACCATTGACATGAGCTTGATGAGGATGTTCAGCGACGGACCAGATGTATCCTTGAACGGGTCACCGACGGTATCACCGACGATGGTTGCCTTGTGGGCAAATGAGCCTTTGCCACCGAAATTACCTTCCTCTACCATCTTTTTGGCGTTATCCCAGGCACCGCCGGCATTCGCCATGAAGACTGCCAGTGTGAAGCCTCCGGCTAATCCACCAACCAACAAACCCAATACACCGGCAACGCCGAGTACACAACCCACGATGATGGGAATGGCGATGGCCAGCAGCGAGGGGAAGATCATCTCGTGCTGAGCTGCACGGGTGGAGATTTCAACGCAAGAACCATAGTCGGGCGTTGCCTTGCCTTCCAAGATTCCGGCAATCTCGCGGAACTGTCGGCGTACCTCTTCTACCATCTTCTGGGCAGCGCGGCCTACAGCTTCCATCGTCAGTCCACAGAACAGGAAGGCGGCCATAGCACCGATAAAGGCACCCACTAACACCTTCGGGTTCATCAGATTTACCTGGAAGTAGTTCATGAAGTCAGGGATGGTAGCCTGCGAGGCATTGATGATTTCGCCCTTGACGTTCTCCATCGTCATGCCTGCACGATCCATGGCAATTTTGATTTCCTCAATATAAGATGCCAATAATGCCAGGGCCGTGAGGGCTGCAGAACCAATGGCAAAGCCCTTACCGGTAGCAGCTGTGGTGTTGCCCAGAGCATCCAGGGCATCTGTACGATGACGAACCTCTTCACCCAACTCAGACATCTCGGCGTTACCGCCTGCATTGTCGGCTATAGGGCCGTAAGCGTCGGTAGCCAATGTGATACCCAGCGTTGACAACATACCTACAGCAGCAATACCAATGCCGTAAAGACCATGCGAAAGACTATCGGCAGACATGCTGAGGTCGAAACCGTTGGCAAAGCCGAAGCTCAACATGATTGCCACGCCGATCGTGATAACGGGAATGCAGGTTGATATCATACCTGTTCCGATACCTTTAATAATAACGGTAGCAGAGCCAGTCAGACCTGCCTCGGAAATCTTCTGTGTCGGCTTATATGAATGGGAAGTATAATATTCTGTAGCCTGTCCAATGATGACGCCGGCAGCCAGACCGCTAATCACGGACAGCGATAGGCCGAGCCAGTTCTCGATGCCTAGGAAGTAGAGGATGCCAAAGGTGGCGATGGCAATCAGCACAGCGCTCACATTGGTACCTAACGACAGGGAGTGCAGCAAGTCCTTCATGGTGGCACCTTCCTTGGTACGAACCAAGAATATGCCAAAGAGTGACAGGAATACGCCTACGGCGGCAATCAGCATCGGAGCGATAACAGCTTTCAGCTGCAGTTCGCCTGTGCCGATAAATGCAGCAGCGCCCAAGGCTGCCGTTGACAGCACAGAGCCACAGTAACTTTCGTACAGGTCAGCACCCATACCAGCTACGTCACCTACATTGTCACCTACATTATCTGCAATCGTTGCGGGGTTGCGGGGATCGTCCTCGGGAATGTCTGCTTCGACCTTTCCGACGATATCGGCACCGACGTCAGCAGCCTTGGTATAGATACCACCACCGACACGGGCAAAGAGTGCCTGTGTGGACGCACCCATACCGAAAGTCAACATGGTGGTCGTGATTGTGATCAGTGCCACGTCGGAGTCGCCGTAGAAGTAGCTTAACGCTACAAACCAGATGGCAATGTCCAACAAACCTAAACCAACTACTGTAAGTCCCATGACAGCTCCTGAACGGAAGGCAACCTTCAGTCCGCTGTTCAAGCTCTGGCGAGCGGCGTTAGCGGTACGTGCTGATGCGTAGGTAGCGGTCTTCATACCAAAGAAGCCTGCCAGTCCTGAGAAGAAACCACCCGTCAAGAAGGCAAACGGTACCCACGGATTCTGTACGCCGAGGCCATAGGCCATGAAGGCAAACAGAATGCACAAGACAACAAACACGATGCTGACGACCTTGTACTGTTGTTTCAGATAGGCCATAGCACCCTTACGAACGTAGATGGCAATCTCCTTCATACGGAGCGTTCCCTCGTCTTCTTTCATCATCTGACGGAAGAAGAACCAGGCCATACCCAGCGCCACACATGAGGCAACGGGTACAAGCCAAAATACACTTGGAATGTTCATAGTAAATTATAAATTAAGGTTTCGATATTACGATGTTTCGATATTACGATATTCAACATTCCGACTATTACTCGTCTGCAATATAGTCCGAAAGGGTTTCGGCGTCTTCCTCCGGATCTTCTTCAATGTCAAATGTCGTACGATAGTTGTCCTCATTGATGTCGTCGTCATTGGGCTCTTCCAACTCTTCATCGTCCTCGTCAGGGCGGTTGTAGTTGTCGGCAGGCAACTCAAGGTCGCTATCCTCATCTTCTTCAGCGCTGAGGTCGCTCGGGTCGTCGAACTTCATGCGAGGCTTAAAGGATTCGGGCTTTACCTTGGCAAAGATGGCTTCCACCCACGAACCTTTAGAGACCTCCAGAACTTCATAGCCGTCAGCAACTTTTTTCTCGTACATACCACCCTTCTTGTGAAGTCTATCCTTGGGCAGGGTAGTGGTAGAGATGTCGAATCCGCTCTCGATGATGTCCTGAATGCTCTGTGACAGCGAATCCCAGCCACCGCCGAAGTTGCGGTCCAGCACCTCGATGAGCTTGGCAGCCGTGATATGGCGAATGTTCTCATACGTCAAGTCGGTAACGCGCATGATTGGACGTTTCTTGATAGCCCATGTGATCTTGGCATTCTCACTGATGCTAACCGTAGCGACTTTGTAACCCTGCTGGATGTAATTGTCGGCCTGGGTCTTGTTGTTGTCCTTCACTTCCTCCATCATGAATGCACTGCGAATGATGTCGGTAAAATGGCGCAGGTTCTCCTTCAGCTCTGCATCCTTGGCAGCAGCCTCTAAAGCACGGAATACGTCGTTCTCCTGGATATCCCAAACAGAACTCTTGGTGAGCGACTTCAGGTTCAATGCTTTTTCATCATCCTGCTCTTTAAAGGCTTTCTTCGACGCGCCCTTAGCGGACTTTGTCTCACCTTTCAAAGTGTCTTTCTCGGTGTCTTTTACTGATTTTCTTGCCATGTTGTATATCCTTAGTTAACTAAATTTTCTGCAAATGTACATACTTTCTTTCCGTTTTACAAGTTTTTTGCCGAGTTTTTTTGTATTTCGACTAATTATTCGTACTTTTGCACGAAGTTATGGCAGAACCGTTAGCTGAACGACTGAGACCACGCACGCTCGACGACTATATCGGACAGAAGCATTTGGTAGGCGAGGGAGCCGTCTTGCGCAAGATGATTGATGCAGGGCGCATCTCGTCGTTTATCCTATGGGGACCGCCGGGTGTCGGTAAGACTACACTGGCACAAATTATTGCCAATCGTCTGAAGACGCCATTCTATACGTTGTCGGCTGTCACCAGCGGCGTCAAGGATGTGCGCGACGTCATTGAGAAGGCACAGAAGACGCGTTTCTTCAACGAAGCGTCACCTATTTTATTTATAGACGAAATACATCGCTTCTCCAAATCTCAGCAAGATTCGTTGCTTGGCGCCGTCGAGAAGGGCATCGTGACACTCATTGGAGCCACTACGGAGAATCCATCGTTCGAGGTTATCCGTCCGCTCTTGAGCCGTTGTCAGCTCTATGTGCTGAAGTCTCTCGAGAAGGATGACTTACTGGAACTGTTACAACGAGCCCTGACACAAGACGTTTTTCTGAAAGAGCGAAACATCGAGCTACAGGAAACGGGAGCCTTGCTCCGCTATAGTGGTGGCGACGCTCGCAAATTGCTGAACATCCTCGAGTTGGTCGTAGAGTCATCGCAGACCCCTTCCGTTGTCATCACCGACACCCTCGTTGAGCAGTGCCTGCAGCAAAATCCGTTGGCCTACGACAAGGACGGTGAGATGCATTATGACATCATCTCGGCCTTCATCAAGAGTATCCGCGGCAGCGACCCTGATGCTGCATTGTATTGGATGGCGCGCATGATAGAGGGTGGGGAAGACCCGCAGTTTATTGCCCGTCGCATGGTCATCTCGGCCTCCGAGGATATCGGACTGGCCAATCCAAACGCCCTACTGTTGGCCAATGCCGCTTTCGACACGGTCATGAAGATTGGTTGGCCCGAAGCACGTATTGCCTTGGCTGAATGCTGCGTGTATTTATCGACATCGCCTAAGAGCAACAGCGCTTACTTAGGCATTGATACAGCGCTGGGTGTAGTGCGTCAGACCGGTAACCAACCTGTACCATTGCATTTACACAACGCTCCAACGTCGCTGATGAAAGACTTGGGTTACAGCGACGGTTACAAATATCCGCACGATTTCCCTGGTCACTTTACACCACAACAGTACATGCCCGATGCCTTACAACAGCAGCGTTTGTGGCATGCGCAGCATTCGCCTGCTGAAGAGAAACTCTACGAGCGCATGCTCAACTACTGGGGCGATCGCTTTAAGGAATAATGGAATACGAAGATATCCTACAACAAATCATCGAGTTCTTAGGCACCTTTGCCTTTGCGATCTCAGGTATTCGTCATGCCGCAGCCAAACACTTCGACTGGTTTGGCGGTTACGTTTGCGGCATTGCCGTTGCCATTGGCGGCGGAACTATCCGCGACGTCATGCTGGGAGCTACGCCATTCTGGATGACGAACCCCATCTACATTATATGTACTGCAATGGCCTTATTGTTTGTCGTGATTTTTGCCAAGCATATTGAGGGCCTGAAGAATACCTGGTTTGTATTCGACACGCTGGGATTGGCTTTGTTTACCATTGCCGGCATCCAGAAGTCGCTCATTTTTGGTCAACCGTACTGGGTGGCCATCATTATGGGATGTATTACTGGATCAGCTGGTGGTGTTATACGCGACGTATTGCTTAACAACGAACCTGTCATCTTTCAACGGGAAATCTATGCTATGGCGGCCGTACTTGGAGGTATAACCTATTGGTTCTTAGACTTTATTCATTGTCCAATTGAAGTAACAGTTATCGCTTCGTTCGTTCTTATTTGCCTTATGCGATTCCTGGCCGTACGCTACCACTTGTCTCTGCCCATCCTCAAAGGCGAGTAGGGGACTATCTCGCCATTTCGTAGATTTTGCGCATGGCTGTAGTATCAAGCACTTCCAACGCACCGAGAGTGATGGTGCCACCACGTGAACATTTGTCAACTAATATCGTAATTTCTTCATTGGTTATTTCTCGTCCCAACAATTCGTGAATATTCGTTGGCATACCAATCTGTCGGTACCATTGCTCCAAAGCCTGTATGCCGCGTTCTGCGGTTTCCTCGGGGTGAGCAAAATCATTCTGAACACCCATTACGTTGACGGCAAACTGTACAAAACGGCTGACGTGTTTCGGCATAACATAGCGAGCCCACGAAGGCCATAGGGCAGCCAGTCCGGCACCGTGAGTCACGCCGAATAGGGCACTGAGCTCGTGTTCCAAACGATGCGTTGCGAAGTCTTTCTCTGTACCGCATTCCGTCAGGTCATTGTGAGCCAACGAACCAGCCCACATAATCTGGGCACGCTGGCGGTAGTCCTCGGGGTGTTCCATAACCACTAATGCAGCATCTTTTACCGTACGCAACAACGCTTCAGCAATGGCATCTGTAAGCGTCATATCGTCGTATTTCGAGAAATATCGCTCCATGGTATGCATCATGATGTCGGTTGCTCCGGCAGCAGTCTGATAGGGCGGCAAGGTGTATGTTCGCTCAGGATTCATAACACAAAAGCGGCAACGGCATAAGTCGCTGTTGATGCCACGTTTGATTAAACCGTCGTCCTTGGTGATAACACAACTGCTGGACATCTCGGAACCTGCAGCAGGAATGGTCAGTACAACACCAATCGGCAGGCATTGCGTTGGAGTGGCTTTGCCAGCCCAGAAATCCCAAACATCGCCAAAATAGGGCACCCCGTATCCAATAGCCTTACCACTGTCGATGACTGAGCCGCCACCAACAGCCAGGATAAAATCGACATTTTCCTGTCTGCAAAGCTCTATACCTTGATATACCATTGACAATAGAGGATTTGGCACTACACCGCCCAGTTCAATGAAATCAATACCTGCATCATTGAGTTGTTGACGAACCACGCCAAGCAGTCCGGAGCGCTCAGCTGAACCACCGCCATAATGAATGAGTACTTTATGACCGCCATTGGCCTTAACCAACTGTCCAATTTGTTTTTCCGAATCACGACCAAACACGACACGAGTCGGTGCATAGAAATTAAAATCCTTCAGCATAACTTATATTTTTTCTGTTTTAGTTTCTTTCTTTTGGTTATTTTTGTCGGGTCTTGTGTCCCCCAGTATATTCACGTTTGCAAAAATACATATTATTTTTCAATCTACCAAGAAGTCTGTATTATTTTTCAATATTCCCAGAGAATGCAACCTTAATTTCTTAAAAGTGGACTCAGCAAATTCTTTATTTATCATAATGCCGATTATGTTTTAAAAGTGCCATTTTCTTTTTGAAGGATAATTATGGCCGTTTTAGACGTGCAGAAATTTCTTTTCTCAAAAATCGTAAATTTACGACCATATTGGTCATTTGCTTTCCAAAACGCGAAAAATGAAACGCTAGAATTAGGAAGGCAAATCAATTTAAGTGAGGACGGCTATCGCTATGAGTACGGACTATGCGCACTACGAGTGTGGACTATTCTCACTATAAGCGTAGATTATGCACACGAGAAGTGAACTGAGTTTTTGATGAGTTTTTGAGGATTAAAAGCCGTCTGTACGGGCATTTCAGCGCGACAGACGGCTTAGCAAAAACTCAAAAGAAACTCAAAAGCCTCCAAGTGGATTGCTTTAGAAGTCCTTGGTCATTTCTTGTACTTCAGCATTGATGTAATCAATGAACTGCTGTATGCTCATGACGGTCTGCTCGCCACCTCCTTGAGGACGTACTGCAACAGTACCATCGGCAGCTTCTTTTTCACCGACAATGACCATATAAGGAATACGCTTCAGTTCGTTGTCACGAATCTTGCGACCCAGCTTTTCATTGCGCAGGTCGATGGTGGGACGAACGCCCCCCTCTTCGAACTTCTTGGCAACCTCTTTCGCATAGTCGTTGTACTTCTCTGACAGCGGCAGAATGGCCACCTGTTCAGGCGTGAGCCACAGGGGGAAATGGCCACTGGTATGCTCGATAAGCACGGCGGTGAAACGCTCCAGCGAACCAAAAGGCGCACGGTGGATCATGACGGGTGTCTTCTTTTGGTTGTCCTCGTCAGTATACTCCAACTGGAAGCGTTTGGGCAGATTATAGTCTACCTGTATGGTTCCCAGTTGCCAGCGGCGACCAATGGCATCCTTAATCATAAAGTCGAGTTTAGGACCGTAGAATGCAGCCTCGCCATATTCCACTTTGGCGGGCAAACCCTTCTCCTGGCAAGCCTCCTGGATGGCGCGCTCAGCCAGTGCCCAGTCTTCATCGGTACCGACGTACTTGTCGTGGTCGTTGGGGTCGCGCAGGGAAATCTGTGCCTCGAACTCAAAGCCGAAAGCCTTGAGGACGATGTTGATAATGTCCATCACGTTCAGGAACTCCTGCTTTACCTGGTCGGGACGGCAGAACAGGTGTGCATCGTCCTGCGTAAACGAACGTACACGGGTCAGTCCGTGCAACTCACCAGACTGTTCGTAGCGGTATACGGTACCGAACTCAGCGATACGCAGTGGCAGGTCGCGGTATGAACGGGGCTTCCAGGCAAAGATTTCGCAGTGGTGCGGACAGTTCATGGGTTTCAGCATGTACTCCTCGTCTTCCTCGGGTGTGTGGATGGGTTGGAAAGAGTCCTTGCCGTAGTGTGCATAGTGGCCGGAAGTGACATAGAGGTTCTTCGAGCCGATGTGCGGTGTGATAACCTCCTGATAGCCGAAACGGCGCTGAACTTTGCGCAGGTGGTCCTGCAGGCGAAGGCGCAGGTCGGTACCCTTGGGCAACCAAATGGGCAAGCCCTTACCTACCTTGTCACTGAACATAAACAACTCCATCTCCTTGCCTATCTTGCGGTGGTCGCGCTTCTTTGCTTCTTCGAGCATGACGAGGTATTCGTCGAGCATCTTCTTCTTGGGGAACGAGATGCCATACAGACGCTGCATCTGCTCACGGCTGGCATCACCACGCCAGAAGGCTCCGGCTACACTGGTCAACTTGATGGCCTTGATCTCGCCGGTGTCCACGAGGTGCGGACCGCGGCAGAGGTCGGTGAACGAGCCCTGTGTATAGGTGGTGATGGTACCATCCTCCAGGTCTTGCTCAATGTGCTCGCACTTGTATGTCTGACCGTCGGCCTTGAATTCCTTCAGGGCATCAGCCTTGGCAACCTCCTTGCGGACGACGGCCTCCTTCTTGCCAGACAACTCACGCATTTTGTTCTCAATTGTGGGGAAGTCGCTCTCCTTGATCATCTGTCCGTCAGGCAGAAGTACATCATAGAAGAAACCATTCTCTACGGCCGGACCGAAGCCGAACTGAATGCCAGGATACAACTCCTGCAGGGCCTCGGCCAACAGGTGTGCCGATGTGTGCCAGAAGGTGTGCTTACCTTCAGCGTCATCCCACTTATAGAGAGCTATCGTCGCATCTTCCATGATGGGA
>ONQT01000045.1 GCA_900320045.1 uncultured Prevotellaceae bacterium
GTGGCACTGAACATTCCCGCAGACAAACTGCAGGCGTTGGAAGAGGTTGAGGAAATCAGCTACGTGAAGGCTGACGAAATGCTGCGACCAACGAACGACTTGGCGCGTAAGGAGACTAAGGCAGACCAGATTGTAGAAGCCGCCAAGGCCACTGCCGCCGGACTGCCCCATGCCTATACCGGCAAGGGTGTCGTACTGGGCATTATCGATCAGGGTATCGACTACAACCACGGAGCCTTCCGCAACGCTGACGGTTCGACACGCGTCGTAAAGGCTTTTGTGATGCAAGATAATGAGGGTAATTACACCTCTGCTACCAGCGAAGGAGTTCCGGCTCTCACGACTGACAATACGACGTTGTCGCACGGGACGCACACAGCGGCTACAGCTGCAGGCACAGAACTGGGCAATGGACAGCAGGGCGTTGCTCCTGAGGTGGATATTATCCTGTGCGGACTGAATCAATATACCTCCACCACCAACATTGCCGGATTTATCAAGGAAATCTTCGCTTATGCAAAACAGGTCAACAAACCTGCCGTAGTGAGTATTAGTATGGGTAGCATTCTGTTCCTGCACGACGGCAGTGACTTTATTGCCGAAACGGTGAGAGTAGAGACCAAAAACGGCACCGAGGCGGGTCGGGTTGTGCTGATGAGCTCGGCGAACTCCGGCGCCAACTGGCAGTCGATAGTCAAGTCGGGTTCCACGATGTCCGTGATGGGCTCTGCCACAGAAGTGACAGCTACAGAACCTGCAGTCTATAACGCTGTCTACACTTTCTACGCTTCCGACTATCAGGACTTCACCATTGCGCTGAAGGTGGTAGATATTACTACGGGCCAGGTGATGGACATAGGTAATCACGTGCTAAACCAGAAGTCGGGTGCGGTGATGGAGAACTTTAATTTGACAAAGATCTCCGATTATCCTACCGCCACTTCTGGTAAGAATGCCGTCGTATATTATTTGAACTTAATGGAAACAGCCGTGAAACTGGATGCCTCCAAATACCGACTGGCCGTTGTCGCCACATCCAACAATGGACAGAACCTCAAGTTGATATGCAATGGCGATAATTACAGGGAACCTTGCTTCGACGCTCCCACCGTTGCTGGCGGTTACGACTTTGCTGCCAACGGCTGGACGAAGGGCAACGGCGACATTGCCTTCAACGGCAGTATCTGCAATGATGCCGTCATCAGTGTCGGATCGTACATCACCCGCACAGGGTGGAATACCAGGAAAGGAAAAGACGTGGGTTACCCGGAGTCAACATTTACCGGCAAGGTACAGCAAATAGGCGAAATCTCCGACTTCTCCAGTTGGGGCACCGACGACAATGGCAAGCCCTATCCTACCATCATCGCCCCGGGACAGGGCGTCATCTCTGCCGCCAACAACTACGATTACTCGACTTTTATAGCGGATGAAACGAATCCTGGCGGTGCTGAGCCCAATCCGAATAGTAATCAAGCGAATTTCTTCCTCATTGAGAACGTCGACAAGCACAATCGTCGTAACTGGTATATTCTGGAGCAGGGAACCTCGATGTCCTGTCCGCATGCTGCCGGCATCATTGCCCTGTGGCTGCAGGCCAAGCCCTCGCTGACCGTCAACGACATCAAGAGTGTCCTGAAGGAAACCTGCGTCAACGACACTTGGACTACAGAGGTCGCCAACATTCCTTCCGGCAACAAGATACAAGCCGGCTATGGTAAGATTGACGCTTTGGCTGGTCTGAAGAAGATTCTGGGTACTACGGCCATCGACATCGTTCCCGTCGACGGTCATCGACAGGCTACTCCCGCTACGATGTACAGCGTCGATGCCCCCGTCTATAACATGATGGGCCAGCAGGTTGATAAGTCGCATCGCGGCTTCGTCATCTACAAGGGACGCAAATACCTCAATAAGTAGGAAACAGGCCCTCGACCAGTATCTACGGCCAATCAATACGGCCGTTTCGCTGAATATTTTAAGCCGTTCGCAGAAAAAACTTCTGCGGACGGTTTAACTTTTCATACCTTTGCAGCATCATAAGAACAGACAAAGGCAAAAAAGGTAAGAAGTCTGATCAGGTAAAAAGATTGATTCAGTTAATAAACAAGAGACAACAAACATTAGAAAACATTTTTAAACAGTAAAACGATTATGAAGAAGATTGCAATGACATTAGTAGCCCTGCTGACCATGAGTGCAGCGATGGCTCAGAGTGAGAACAAGGAGTTTGGCAACGACCAGAAGGATTGCTGCAAGGACAAGAAAGAGTGCTGCGAGAAGAAGGGCCGCAAGGGCATGATGCCCCGCAAGCCGATGACCGCCGCCGAGCGCACGGAGAGGATGGCCAAGAAACTAAACCTCACTGCCGAGCAGAAGACCAAGGTGCTGGCGCTGATGGAGAAGAAGGACGCCGACATGAAGGCTAAGTTCGAGAAGAAGAAGGAGGCCAAGGACAAGGAGATGAAGAAGGACCGCAAGGCGATGGAAGAGTCTCGCAAGGCTTACGACGGTGAGATGAAGAAGATTTTGACAGACGAGCAGTATCAGGAGTATCAGAAGATGGCTCAGCGTCACGGTCGCGGTCCCGGCCACCATGGACACCACGGTCACGGTCCCAAGGGACCTCGTCCTGCCGACGCTCCGCAGGAATAATTTTCAACGAGATTGAAAAAAAGTTGCTCTTAAAGCATCCGTATGTCGCAAATATTTCGTATATTTGCGACATAATTTATGCGCTCATGTTTAACGTTTAATCTTTACAACGATGAAAGTAGGAATTCCCAAGGAGATTAAGAACAACGAGAACCGAGTAGGCATGACACCGTCGGGCGTCGCCGAGTTAGTAAGACGCGGACATACCGTCTACGTGCAGCATACTGCAGGGGAGGGCAGCGGTTTCAGCGACAAAGACTATGAGGCGGTGGGAGCGCAGATGCTGCCCACTATCGAGGATGTCTATCGTGAGGCCGACATGATTGTCAAGGTCAAGGAACCCATCGAGCCCGAATATCCTTTGGTACGCAAGGGTCAGGTTGTCTTCACCTACTTCCATTTCGCCTGCGAGGAGGAACTGACCCACGCCATGCTGAAGAGTGGCGCAACCTGTATTGCCTACGAGACGGTGGAGCGCGACGACCGCTCACTGCCGCTGCTCATTCCGATGAGTGAGGTGGCCGGCCGCATGGCCACCCAGAACGGAGCCTACTACCTGCAGAAGACCAAGGGTGGTAAGGGAAAGCTGATGGCTGGCGTGCCTGGAGTGAAACCCGCCAAGGTGCTGGTACTGGGAGGTGGAACGGTCGGCGAGGCTGCTGCCCGCATTGCAGCAGGCATGGGAGCCGATGTCACCATTACCGATGTCTCGCTGCCCCGACTGAAGCAGTTGGCTGCCGAGATGCCTGCCAATGTCCATACCCTCTATTCTTCCGAGCATAATATCCGCTGCGAACTGCCTACCGTCGATGTGGTCATCGGTTCCGTACTCATTCCGGGCGATGCTGCTCCGAAGCTGATTACCAAGGAGATGCTCCCGCTGATGGAACCGGGCACCGTGCTCGTCGACGTGGCTATCGACCAGGGCGGCTGCTTCGAGACGTCTCACCCCACCACCCATAGCGACCCCGTATACATCGTTGACGGCATCGTTCACTATGCCGTGGCCAATATTCCAGGCGCCGTTCCCAACACCTCGACCATCGCCCTTACCAACGCCACGTTGCGCTATGTGCTGGCACTGGCCGACAAGGGCTGGCAGCAGGCTTGCCGCGACGACCGCTCCTTGGCGCGTGGCGTCAATATGGTCGATGGCCGATGCACCTACGAGGCCGTTGCCAAAGTATGGAACTTGCAGTACACCCCCCTCGCATTGTAATATGCGGGGGCTGTCTGACAACCCTGAATCAATAGCTGATGATGATCTCTTCGTCGGGATGGATATGTACCTTTCTGTCACCGACGAAGAGCCAGCCGTCACCTTCCGAGGCTGAGACCTTGACACGGTGGCGGTCCATGTAGACGTGAATGAGTCCGTGCGGCATCGGCACCGTGCCCTGCATCCACTCCAGGTCGCCTAACGACGGGCGTATTTCGTATTCGGCATAGCCGGGCTTCGTAGGACGAACACCGAGGTAGTATTTTCCGATGAGGTAGATGGGCGAGGCTCCCCAGGCATGGCACAGCGACTTGCCGTAGGGTCGGCCGTACATGGCCAAGTGTTGCGTGCCGGTCTCGGAAGGTACATATTTCTCCCAGAACGACGTCGCACCTTCTTTCAGCATGCCGCCCCAGTAGTCGCGGATTTCAGGCAGCACTTGCTCCTGCAGTCCGGCCATGCAGAGCGCTTCCAGTTCGTAGAAGCGCATGTAGGGCGTAGTGATGGGGTCGATGTCAGGATTGAGCATGACGCTTTTCATGATTTCCTTCCGCTGTTCCTCGTAGGCATATCCGTAGATGATGGCAAACATATTGGGGAACTTGGTAATCTGCTTGTTCAGCACACCATCCTCCAGCGCGTGATAGTAGGCCTTCTGCTCGTAGCTCCAGAAGGTCTGCCTCACCTTGTTGCGCAACTCCTCGGCCTTGATGCGGTAGTCGCTCTTGTTGATGCCTAAGAGCTTGGCGCAGATAGCCATGGTCTCGAGGGCCTTGCAGAAGAGGATTTGCTCGAAGCAGAGGATGCCGCGCTTGTGCATGGGAAAGTCCACCCAGTCCACGAAGATCCAGTCGTCGGGCTGTCCCTCGGCCATGCCGTCGCTGTTGGTGCGGCCGAGGACATAGTCCATCAGCGTCTCCATGCGGGGCCACATCTCACGCACAAAGTCCACGTCGCCCGTATATTCATAGTAGTCCAGGACGGACTTGAACCAGTAGAAGGTATAGTCCATGATGGTGTTGACGTGTGCCGTGACGGGGTTTTTGCCGCGCAACTGTCGGATGGTACGCTTGACGCACTCCGTATCGAAGCGCAGGTAGTAGTTCATCAGGTACGACTGGATGGCGTCGCCCGACCACGTCCAGCGGTCGCGCTTGATGCCGTCCATGAAGAACTCGCGGGTGGTGAGGTCCATGGTGTACGCCGACACCTGCCAGATGTCGTTCAGCAGCTGGTCGGAGCAATGGAAGGAACCGCTATGTGTCATGTCGTGGGGCGCGAACTCGTAGTCCATGGACACGTCGTCGTAGGTAGCTCCGTCTTCCTTTTCTATATAGACAAAGCGGAAGGCCTTGCTGGCGATGTCTGATGGATGATGTTTGATGGATGATGTCTGAGGGCTGAGGGATGAGGTGAGGATGTCGAGGGTTTCGCAGTGGTCTTTGTCCAGTGCTTCCTCGCGGCTCTCGCCATAATAGACGTGGACGGTGCCTTGCAGGTTTTTTACTTTCAGGTAGCCGAAGGTCTCCTGACCGAAGTCGTAGAGCGAGCCGTTTGTCGTGATGGTCTCGCTGCGGACGGGTTGCAGCTCTTCGCGCTCCAGATGGTACGACGACGGCGGGGTGTCGATGGCGTTGAAGTTCCACGAGGCGGCAGGGACATAGATGCCTGAACCGTGCGCCACACCGTTTTCGTCAATCCACAGCTTGTCCTCGTAGGTTGCCAGCCAGGTGGAGTCGCTGCAAAGGGTGTCGCCCTGTATGAAGATGGCCGGCGGCGTAGCCTGGTTCCACACCTTGAGGGTAATGCGGTGCTCGCCGGCAGGAATGGTAAAGGTGTCGCCCACGGCATACAGCTTGCCGTCCAGTGCCAGGTTGTAGCGCCCCTCGGCGGCGATGGTGATGGTTTCCTCGCTGTCCAGGGTAAACGACTTGGAGAACTCCACGGTGGGGTAGTGGGAGTCTTGCTTCCAGAACGGCGGAAGCATAGCGCCACGCTCGGTGCGACGATTGTTAAAGATGTTGCCCAGCCACACCTCGAAGTCGCCGGGGTACCATATCCATGTTGCTTTTGCAGTCTTCTTCATATCCATATTCTTTTATATAAGATAAGACGCTCGTCTGGTGGTTTTGTCATCTGTTCTGGACACAAAGAGTGGGGGAGTCGCCGGATGCTTGCGGCAACAGCCCCCACTCGGGAAGGAATAAAGAGTACAGATGGTTAAAGAGGATAGTCCTCGAAGGCATAGAGCACCGTCGACAGGTAACGCTCGCCGGTGTCAGGCAGCAGGACAACCACCTTCTTGCCCTTGTTCTCCGGACGCTTGGCCACCTCGGCAGCTGCAAAGAGTGCTGCTCCCGCAGAGATGCCCACCAGCAGACCTTCCTGCTGGGCAATCTGGCGACCCGTGCGGATGGCATCGTCGTTCTCCACGTCAAACACCTCGTCGATGAACGTGCCGTCGTAGGTCTTGGGCACGAAACCGGCACCGATGCCCTGAATCTTGTGCGGACCGCTTTGTCCACCGTTCAGCACGGGACTCGACTTCGGCTCTACGGCCACCACCTTCACGCCGGGCTTCTGCTCCTTCAGGTACTTCGCCACGCCGCTGACGGTGCCGCCTGTGCCTACGCCAGCCACGAAGATGTCCACCTCGCCGTCTGTGTCGCGCCAGATTTCAGGACCCGTGGTGGCATAGTGCTTGGCAGGGTTGGCAGCGTTCTCGAACTGCTGCAGGATGACTGCTCCGGGAATGGAGTCGCGCAGCTCCTCGGCAGCGCGGATGGCACCAGGCATGCCGTCTTTGCCAGAGGTGAGACGAACTTCCGCACCGTATGCCTTGACAAGGTTGCGACGCTCCACGCTCATGGTTTCGGGCATGGTAAGGATGAGGTGGTAGCCCTTGACGGCGCTGACCAGTGCCAGTCCTACACCCGTATTGCCGCTGGTGGGTTCGATGATGGTGGCGCCAGGCTTCAGAATGCCCTTCTGCTCGGCATCCTCAATCATGGCCAGCGCGATACGGTCCTTCACGCTGCCGCCGGGGTTGAAAAACTCTACTTTGGCAATCACGGGCGTCTCCAGGCCCTTTGCCGTTGAAAACTTGTTGAGCTCCAGAAGTGGGGTGTTACCGACGAGCTCAGTCAGCTGTTTTGCAATCTTTGTCATAATCCTTACCTTTTTAATTATTATATAATACGTTTTACTGTTGGTTCTGAATCACGATGCAAAGGTACGGCGATTTTTCCACTCCCACAATACCTGTGACGTGTTATTCGCATACCATAAACGTGGTATTTTGCTGTTTTCACCTCGAAAAGACGTCCAAATCCGGGTCGTAGGCAGGCGACTGGATGGACAGCAGGTTCAGCACGGAGTGGAAAACGTAATGCTGCTCGAGGACCGGCGGCAGCTGGCTGTCCGGCTTGAAACGGCGGAAGTCCCGTGAAGTCCATACCAGGAACGGTATCTCGTACTGCACACGGGGAGCAATCTTCATGGGCAGGCCGTGCATGAAGACCTTGTTCTCGCCTAGGGACTCGCCGTGGTCAGAAATGAAAATCATGGCACTGTGCCAGCCGTCCAGCGCACGCAGCATGTCAATCAGGTTGCTCAGCAGGAAGTCGGTATAGCGGATGGTGTTGTCGTAGGCGTTGACGAGCCTGTCGATGTTCTTCTCGCCTTCTTCCACATTCTTGGCCACGGGCTTGTACACCTCAAACTGCCGAGGGTATTTGTCGGCATACTTGGGACCGTGACTGGTGCTGGTGTGCAGCACGATGAGCACCTTGTCCTTCTTGCTGGACACGATACGCTCCCGCAGACCATGAAACAGAATGCCGTCGTATTGCCGGTCCTCGTCAGGGTACTGCAGGGCCAGTTGCGAATCGGTGAGATACTCGTCAATATGGATAGGCGGCTCGCCCCAGTTGGAGGTGCGCCACGACACGTCGGCACCCGTCCGGAACGCATAGTTGGGCAGCAGCTCATAAAGCTCGTCGGTGTCCTTGGGCTCCAGGATGGCCTTGCTGCCCGCTGTGGTATAGGTGGCACACGACGTCGCCTGATAGACCTTCAGACCCTCCTGGCGTGACAGCAGCGGATTGGTGTCGCGCCGGTAGCCGTACAGCTGGAAGTTGGCCTTGCGTGCCGACTCGCCGATGACGAGCACCACAACGGCCTTCTCGTGGTCTGCAATCCTGCCGTCGGGCAGCTTGATTTCCTCCGCCTGCTCGTCGTGCCTGAAGCTGGCGACGCGACAGGTGTTCACCACGTAGGACCACGGTTGCAGCAGTCCGCCCAGCTCCGTGTCGTGCTGACTGATCCATAGCGTCTGGTGGACATTCATCGCCAGGACGACGAGGATGACGGCCAGCGAACCGCCGCAGTAGGCCGCCATCTTTCTGGCCTTGCCCCTGTCGACAGGCTGCAGCAGACACCACACGGCCGGCACGACGCCAGCAGCCAGGAGGAACAGCCACAGCGACCAGCTGAAGAACCCCGAGGCCTCGGAGTATCGGGTGTTGAACACGTTCTCGATGGTCGTGGCGTCAATCATCACATGATAGGTGAAGATGAAGTAGACGGCCGTAGCATTGATGAGCGACAGGATGGCCAGCAGCACGCGCCCCACCTTCTTCAGCAGGAACAGGACTAGGTACGTCAGCATAAAGTTAAGCGCCAGCATGACCACCACCAGCGAAGCCAGCAGGAACAGTCGTCCGCCGGTACCCTCATTGGAGTTCCCTGCAACATAGTTAAAGAACGGTATGTTGTACAGCAGCAACGTCCCTATGCTGACGATACATGAGAAACAAAACAGCGACACCTTTTTTATACTTGGCTTCATGCGCATGGATGCTTGGTTTAAGTTATACTCTTTGACCACGGTTTCCACGGCGTCAGCCGAGGAATGTAACGAGGCACATTCCTACTGTATTCCTCATATTCCTGACCGAAACGCTTCCGTAAGCCGGGCTCTTCGGACAACGCAAAATAAAACATGTTGATGATGAGGAATATCACCGTCCAAAGGGCAATAGCCCAAGAGAAGAACATCAATGCTTCCCCCAAGAGTATCAGGACAATGCCCGTTATCATGGGATTGCGCACATAAGCGTAGGGCCCCGTGATAATCATCTTGCTCGTCGGATCCCATGGAGCAAGGGTGCCATTGCCCAACTTTGAAAAGAGCCTGATAGTCGAGACTGCCAACAGCAGGCCTGCAAAAAAAATGGCAATGCCTAAAAAGAGAGCCCAAAGTACCATATTGTCAGGCTGCCATCCTGAACAATACAGCAATATCATAGGTATGACAACTGCCACTTGAAAGGGTAGCGCCATAATGGCCTTGAAAACTCTGAACCTTAACGAACGTGTATTCATCTCTTTGATTAAGTTGCTGCGTCGATAGTTTATGCAAAGGTACGAAATTTCCGTGTGTTAAACAATTAATTCGTGAAAAACTTTCAGAAAACTTTCATTCCCCATCATGCCATCGAGATTACAAAGGCATAAAAACGATGGTTTTCTGCTAGCGTCTTCGTACTTTTGTGATCATTGCCGACACGCAGAAAAAGCTGCGTTATTTTTTTGACTCAAAATGTGATTTAAAAGAGCGAAAAAGAAAAAGAGAAAAGAAAAATTCCCCCCTGCACCCCTCTTAAAAAGAAAGAGAGACGGAGGTGAAAGAAAAAGAGGAGAAACAAACAGAACAGAACACCGCCACAGGCGATGCAGTTCTTGAAGGTTTTCGGAAAGAGTGCCTGTGGCACGTGAGGCAGGAGTCAGCTTGAGGACGTTCAACCGATGGTGCAAGCCCCACCACAAAGAGCTCGCCAAGATGGGGTGGAAGCCCCGAATGAAGCTGATGCCGCCTAAAATCGTCGCCTATTTAACTGACAAATTCTGCATTTAAGTGACAGAAACGGACAGAAACGGACAGAAACGGACAGCGCCATTGCGGCATGTTGTAACTTTGCAGTTGCATTGGAGGTGCAACTGCGAGAACAGGCTGCGGCTCAGCATAGAGCAAGCTCTCTGCATTCGCCTTGCACTGTCCTTGCAAACGGAAAAATCGGTACTCCGAAAGAAATTCTAGATACTCCGAAAGAAAATCCGATTACTCCGAAAGTAACAACAGTATTAACATTAAATTAAAAATTAAAAAGTTATGGCATTGGAATTGAATTTGACAAAGAACGCCAACGACGCCATTCAGGGCACGTTGGGCAAGTATTACGCTCGCGTAGAGTACAAGGGAACGATGGGTTTGCGTGAACTCGCCAGCCACATGCACCACCACAACACCGCCTTCTCGAAGGGTATCATCCTCGGCGTGCTGAACGACATGGTGGACTGCATC
>ONQT01000029.1 GCA_900320045.1 uncultured Prevotellaceae bacterium
TTTCGCATCAGCGAAACCCTTTTCTTTCAGCTCAACGATACGAGCCATCAGGGGGTGGTTCAAGTAGAACCCGATCTCAGGATGATCGCTATAATAATTAGCCATAATATTATTCTTTGTTTTCTTGATTCTTCTTATAAATTCTTCCTCCTATTCTTGTGCCGGCTACTGTACCACAAATAAAAGCACAGAAGTTCACTAAAGCAGCAACTTTAAAATTGCCTTCCGTACTAAGGTAATAGGATACAGCAAGCAGTACAATAGCACAAAAAAGAAGGAAATATTCTAATGCTTTCATCTTACTTCGAGTTCTGCTTATAGTACTTAATCAGCTTCGGTACGACCTCTTCAACGGTGCCAACAATCACGTAGTCAGCAATACGGTTGATAGGTGCATCGGGGTCACTGTTTACACTGATGATGATACCAGAGTCCTGCATACCGGCGATGTGCTGAATCTGTCCAGAGATACCGCAGGCGATATATACCTTCGGGTGAACGGTGACACCCGTCTGACCAATCTGACGGTCGTGATCCAGCCAACCAGCATCAACGGCAGCACGAGAACCACCAACCTCACCATGGAGCACCTTAGCCAACTGGAACAGCATGTCGAAGTTCTCCTTTGAACCCATACCATAACCACCGGCAACCACGATGGGCGCACCCTTCAGGTTATGCTTGGCAGCCTCTACATGGTGGTCGAGCACCTTGACGACGAAAGCCTCAGGGCTGACATACTTGCAAACCTCGGGGTAAACAACCTCGTTCTTAGCCTTACCTTCATAGAGAGCCTTCTGCATCACACCACTACGAACAGTAGCCATCTGAGGACGGTGGTCGGGGTTTACGATGGTTGCGACTATGTTACCACCGAAGGCAGGACGAATCTGATAGAGCAGGTTCTCGTAAACCTTGTTGTTCTTCTTATCCTCGAAAGGACCAATCTCCAGCTCGGTGCAGTCGGCTGTCAGGCCAGAGGTCAGTGATGATGACACACGAGGACCGAGGTCGCGACCGATAACAGTAGCACCCATCAGACAGATCTGAGGCTGTTCCTCTTTGAAGAGGTTCACCAGAATGTCGGTGTGGGGAGCTGAGGTGTATGGGAACAGGTCCTTACCGTCGAAAACAAACAGCTTGTCGACACCATAAGGCAGAATCTGGTCCTCAACCTTACCCTTAATGCCAGTACCGGCAACGATGGCGTGGAGTTCTACGTTCAGTTCATTGGCGAGCTTGCGACCCTTGGTCAGCAACTCCTGAGATACTTCCTGTACCTGAGTACCTTCAATTTCGCAATATACAAATACGTTATTCATATAAAACTTACGTTTTTACTTTTGACTTCGTCGAAAGCTTAGCCAATAATCTTTTCTTCCAACAATTCTTTGATCATACCTTCGATATCAGCATCAGAAGCCGTCAAAGTCTTCGACTCCTTAGCCTGGAACACAATGTTCTTGATGGTCTTCACCTTTGTAGGTGAGCCACTGAGACCGCACTGGTTCACATCACCATTCACGTCAGCCACGCTCCACTGATTCAGATTCAGTTCAGGACGCTGCTCATAAAGATAGTCGTATGGTGTGCCCTCTGCAGGACGCTCCATAGGACAGGTGGCACGCTTGTACTTCATCACCAGTTTAGCGTTCTGGGGACGGCAAGGAGCAGCACTTCCATTCACGGTAATCACCACAGGCAGCGGAGCCTCTACGGTCTCCACACCACCGTCGATAACACGCTTGATGGTAGCCTTTCCATCCTTGACAGAGAGTACTTCCTCAGCATAAGTAACCTGATTCAGCCCCAACTTCTGAGCCACCTGCGGACCTACCTGGGCGGTATCGCCGTCGATAGCCTGACGACCACCAATCACGATGTCTACGTCACCAATCTTCTTGATGGCAGTAGCCAGTGCATAAGAAGTAGCAAGGGTATCAGCACCAGCAAACAGGCGGTCGGTAAGCAACCAGCCAGTGTCTGCACCACGATATAGTCCCTGGCGGATAATTTCACCTGCACGTGGAGGACCCATCGTGAGGATTCCTACTGTTGAGCCTGGGTTCTGCTCTTTCAAACGAAGAGCCTGCTCCAAGGCATTCAAATCTTCTGGGTTGAAGATGGCGGGCAGGGCTGCACGGTTCACTGTTCCTTCGGCAGTCATGGCATCCTTACCCACGTTTCGGGTGTCTGGCACTTGCTTGGCCAGTACAACAATCTTTAAAGCCATATTATTAATAATGTATAATATTGAAATTTCAAATCGTGTGCAAAGGTAGTGCTTTTTTACCGTTTGGCAAAGCAAAAAGCATAAAAATTGCACAAACGGGTGTTAATCGTGCACAAATTCGCGCTTTTGTGCAACTTCTTCCTCACTTGACGAAGGTCAACAAATGCGGCTGTTAACGCAAACAGTTGTCCTTTTTGTTACGTATTGTTCTAAATATCCGTACCTTTGCATCGGATTTAGGAATCCAACGCGAGACTGCTTCTGCAGACTTGCAGTAGAATTAGGATAACAGATTAGATGTTTTAAAGAAGAAAGGAAACAACATGATGAAGAAGTTAATTAACAAATGGAAGAAAAGCAACACGTACAATGAGTATTGCATGAACATGGCTCGTATGTACAACTACGGTCCCATGAAGTAAACAACAGTAATTAATGATAATGAGAGCGGACTGGATGTCACCATGACACCAGTCCGCTTTTTCTTCTGTCTTACCTCTTGCTCCCTCTCCTTGGGAGAGGGTCGGGGTGAGGTCTCACCTTTAATTATCTCTCCAGAAGCTACGGGTAAAGAGCACCAGCACAGACATGATTTCCAAACGTCCAACGAGCATCAGGAAAGAGCAGAGCCACTTGACATGTTCGGGGAGTTCACTCCACGACATCTCGGGGCCAATCTGTGTACCCAGAGTCGGACCAACATTGCTGATGCAGCTCAAGGCAATGGTGATGGCATTGGTATTATCGATATTGGAGGCTATCATCAATGTTGCCGTGAGCAGTACCATCAGTGTGAAGATGGCAAAGAAAGCCAGCAAGGTGCTCAGTTGGGAGCGTGGAACGGGGATGCCGTTGATCTTTACGGGGAAGACGGCATTAGGGTGCAGCAGCTTATGAAATTCGTTGCGCAGCACCTTGACGACCATCACCAATCGAACACACTTGAAACCTCCCGTTGTACTGCCGGAACATGCTCCGACGAACATCAGACATCCTAGGATAACCCATGTGATGTGTGGCCACATGGCTGCATCGTCGTTGAACAGTCCTGTTGTGGTGATAAACGACACTACCTGGAATAGTGACGAGCGTAAGGCCCGTTCCCAACCGTAACCATTGCGGGTTATGAGCAGGTAGCCTATCCAAATGCTTGCTATCAGGATGATGAAGATATAGGCTTTGAACTCTGAACTCTTGAAGAGTGCCCCTGGTTTCAAGCGGAAGATACTGGTATAGAGCATCATGAAGTTGATACCCGCCAGGAATTGGAACAGGATGCTGATATATTCTATGGTCGGCGACTGGAAGAATGCCGTTGAGTCGTTATGGGTTGCAAAGCCACCTGTGGCTGTGGTGGTCATGGCGTAGTTGATGGCATCAAACCACCCCATGCCTGCTGCATAGTAGCTGAAGACACAGGCGACAGTGAGCGACAGATAGATGCTCCAAATCCACTTGGCCATGGTCGACAGACGAGGGTGCATCTTGGAACGTAACGGACCGGTCGCTTCTGCTGCAAACACCTTTACGGAACCGCTACCAACCATAGAAGGCAGAATGGCGATGGTGAAGAAGACGATTCCCAAACCGCCTATCCATTGGGTCTGAGTTCGCCAGAAGAGCATGGCATGGGGTAGCCATTCTACGTCATCCAAAATGGTTGCTCCCGTGGTGGAGAAACCGGACATAGTCTCAAAGAAGGCATCGGTGAGGTTTGGAATATATCCGCTGATGATAAAAGGCAACATGCCGAAGAGACTGAAGATAACCCACGTAATGGTAACCAGTAGGAATGCGTCGCGGCGGTTCAGATTGTTGTCGGCATCACGGCCCCAGTATTTCAGTACAAAACCCGTGGAGAAGGTCAGAATAGCTGAAATGAGGAAGGCCAGCAGGTCGTCCTCTGTGTAAAAGAAGGCGATGGCAGCGCACCCCAGCAGCAGTGTGCCGAGGAGGAACTGCAACGATCCTAAAATCTTATATATCAGCCGAAGGTTTAACATATCCTTATTTCTTACTTCTCACCTCTTACCTCATATTTACCACAGCGTGTCGGCCTTGAAGTACTTCTCCAGCTTTTGCAAGTTCTGCTCGTGACAGAACACCATGACAGAGTCACCGGCCTCAATGCGGGTGTTACCATTAACCAAAATACCTTGTTCGCCGCGTACCAGTCCACCGATGGTGACACCGAACGGCAGACCGAGGTCCTTGACGGCTTTCTTGGTGACTTTGGAACCTGGTGCAGCCACAAATTCAGCTACGTCACTGTCGACCATCATCAAGGATCGTACACTGGAAACATCGGCAGAGAGCATCATCTGATAGATGTGGCTGGCAGCCAGTGTCTTCTTGTTGATAATGGTGCCGATGTCCAGGCTCTCGGCCATGTCCACATAGTCCAGGTTCTCCACCATCGCTACCGTTTTGCGAACGCCTAATCGCTTGGCTGTCAGACAAGCCAGGATGTTCGTCTCGGCATTGCCTGTTAGCGCCACAAAGGCCTGCGTATTCTGGATGCCTTCCTCTTGCAGGAGTCCCAAGTCACGACCATCACCGTGGATGACCAGTGTGTCAACATCGTTCAAAAGCTCGTTCAGTCGCTCGCAGCGTTGTTCGTCAAGCTCGATGATTTTCAGGTTCATGTAGTCTGGAGCCGTCAGTGCCACACGGACACTGGTCTTGCCACCGCCCATGATAATAACGTTTTTGACGTCGGCATAGTGTTCCTTGCCACTGATCTGTCGGATATAGGGAATATATTCGCGGGTGGTCATGAAGTAGGCGATGTCGTTGACGCGCAATTCATCGTTACCACCGGGTATCAGTGTCTCGTCATCGCGCTTGATAGCTACGATGTGGTAGGGGTCGTCAGGACCGCACAACTCTCGCAGCGGACGGTTCAGGATTTCGCAGGTGTCGCGCAACTTGATACCCAGCAGAATGAGTGCCCCACCGTGGATGTCCAGACGTTGGCGAGCCCACGACATCTTCAACCCGCTGACGATGTCAATGGCTGCCAGTACCTCAGGATAGATGAGTGAACTGATGCCCATTTGTTCAAAGAGCGGTTTCAGCGATGGAGACATGTATTCGATGTTGTCGATGCGGGCCACCGTCTTCTTGGCTCCGAGGTTATGGGCTATCATGCAGGCATTCATGTTACGACTTTCGGCCGTCATGACACCGACAAAGAGGTCGGCATTCTCTACACCGGCTTCCTTGAGCGTTCGGATGCTTGTGGGCGACCCTTGCAGCGTCATGATGTCGTAACGACTCTCCAAACCTTCCAAACGGTCCATATACTCATCGATAAGTACACAGTCCTGATGGTCCTTTGATAGCAGTTTGGCCAAATGGCGGCCGACTGCTCCTGCTCCGCCAATGATAATCTTCATAGCTTATTGCCTTTTGGCTGTTAGCTGTTCACTAATAGCGTTTATAATACTTTCTTTGTCAAGTCCGACAATCGCCTGTAGCTGTGCTATGGTGCCGTGTTCCACAAAGTGGTCGGGCAGTCCAAGGCGCTTGACGATGGGGTGGTAGCCGTGATCTTCCATCCACTCCATCACCGCCGAACCCATGCCGCCATTGCGTACACCGTCCTCAATGGTTACGATGCGCTGGAACTTGCGGCCTATCTCGTGCAGCATCTCCTCGTCCAACGGTTTCAGGAACCGCAGGTCGTAGTGAGCGATAGTGTTGGTAGTTGCGCCGGAACAGGCGTCGATGGCAGCAGCGGCCTGCACACCGATGGGGCCTATGGTGATGACGGCTACGTCAGAGCCGTCGCGCAACTTGCGACCTTTTCCGATAGGTATCTCCTCGAACGGACAGCGCCAGTCGACGACGGAGCCGCTGCCACGAGGATAGCGGATGATAAACGGTCCGCGGTCGGGCAACTGGGCGGTATACATCAGTTTGCGCAGTTCATGCTCGTCCATCGGCGAGGCAATGGTCAGGTTGGGTACGATCCGCAGGGCTGCCATATCGAAAGCTCCGTGATGCGTCGGTCCGTCTTCACCCACCAGTCCCGCACGGTCCAGGCAAAGCACCACGTTGAGCTTCAGCAGAGCCACGTCGTGGATGATATTGTCGAAAGCCCTTTGGGAAAAGGCGCTGTAGATGTTGCAGAAGGGTAGGAGACCGTCCTTTGCCATGCCACCGGAGAAGGTGACGGCGTGTCCTTCGGCAATACCGACGTCAAAGGTTCGTTCGGGCATCTCCTTCATCATGATGTTCAGTGAACAGCCTGTCGGCATGGCAGGCGTGACACCTACTATCTTTTCGTTCTGTCGGGCCAGTTCCAGCAAGGTCTCGCCAAAGACGTCCTGGAAACGAGGCGGTTTGTTGGTGGTGTCCTTGATGATGCGCTCGCCGGTCTCGGCATCGAACTTGCCGGGAGCATGCCATACGGTGACATCTTTCTCGGCAGGGGCGTAGCCGTGACCTTTCTGCGTGTGCAGGTGCAACAGCTTGGGACCTTTCATGTCCTTCAGCTGACGCAAGATACGTACTAACTCCTTGACGTTATGTCCGTTGAACGGTCCGAAGTAGCGGATATCCATGCCTTCGAACATATTCTGCTGGTGCGAGATGGCCGACTTGATGGCATTTGACAGGCGGATGAGTCCTTTGCGTCGCTCGTCGCTCATGAAACCGACCTTGTGTAACCAACGCGAAGCCTTGAAACGCAGTGCGTTATAGGTCTCGTTGGTACTCAGCGACAACAGGTATTCCTGCATGCCACCGACAGCACGGTCGATAGACATGTTGTTGTCGTTGAGGATGATAAGGATGTCGTTGGGCGTTGACGAGACGTTGTTCAGTCCCTCAAAAGCCAAGCCTCCCGACATGGCCCCGTCGCCGATGACTGCTACGACATGGCGGTTCTTGCCCTCTGCCTTGGCAGCTACGGCCATGCCTAGGGCTGCCGAGATGCTGTTGGAGGCGTGACCGCACATGAAAGTGTCGTACTCACTCTCTTCGGGGGAGGGGAATGGACGGATGCCGCCCAGCTTGCGATTCGTGCAGAACTGCTCGCGGCGACCAGTCAGTATCTTGTGGCCATAAGCCTGGTGACCTACGTCCCATACGATGCGATCCTCTGGGGTGTCGTAGACATAGTGCAGAGCCACGGTAATTTCGGCCACGCCAAGGCTGGAAGCCAAGTGGCCAGGGTTGACGGACAACTCCTTGACGATGTCTTCTCTTAGCTCTTCACAAACCTCCGGCAACTGGTCTACTTGAAGTTGTCGCAGGTCGGAAGGATATTGTATTTGGGTTAAAAGGCCCATGTTTTGTTGCTCCTAAATATTATATTAAGGTGTTCTTTTACGGCTGCAAAGTTAATTGTTTTTGCGGAAACTGCAAAATAAAAGGTAAAATACTTGCAGATTACATAAAAACTTTATAAATTTGCACAAGTTATTCGCTGCTAACTGACAAACTTATGATATATATCGGCCTACCAGAGACACATTCTGCCAGACGACTCTCGTTCTATCTGGCTATGGAGGAGTATGTGGCTCGTCACTTGTCTGCCGATGACTGCTTCTTTATGTGGCAGGTGGCTCCGAGTGTTATCTTCGGGCGCAACCAGCAGTTGGAGAGCGAGGTGAATGTTAGTTACTGCCGTGAACACCAGATTCAGATGTATCGCCGGAAGAGTGGCGGTGGCTGTGTATATGCCGACCAGTCGAATGTCATGCTGTCATACGTTACATCGGAAGATAACGTCGGCTTTGCTTTCAATCGTTTTGTCAATATGGTACTGCTGGTACTCAGGAAGATGGGCGTTGAGGCTGTGGGGACAGTTCGCAACGACATCCTGATTGGCGACCGCAAGGTCTGTGGAACGGCATCCTACCATCTGCCGGGGCGCAGCATCGTACACAGCACGTTGCTCTACGATACCGATATGGAGCACATGCTGCACGCCATCACCCCGGGTTACGAGAAACTGCAGGCCAAAGGCATTCAGAGTGTCCGCCAGCGCATCACCCTGCTGAAAGATTATGTGTCGCTCACCCTCGAGGAAGTGAAGACGCTGATTCGTCAGACCTTGTGCGACGATACCTTGCTGCTCTCTGCTGACGAAGTGGCAGCGATAGAAGAGTTGGAAGCAGCTTATCTGCGAGAAGAGTTTATACACCTATTATAATATAAATACAATGGAAACAAACAATAAGCGAACTTGTCTCTATGACAAACACGTAGCCCTCGGGGCACTCATCTCACCTTTCGGAGGCTTCGACATGCCCATCCAGTATTCGGGCATCGTCGACGAGCATCAGGCCGTACGTCAGGCTTGTGGCGTCTTTGACGTCAGTCACATGGGCGAGGTCCTGGTAAGTGGTGCCGATGCCGAGCGTTACGTCAACCATATCTTTACGAACGACGTCACCAAGGTGGATGCCGGAAAGATTCTCTATGGCATGATGTGCTACGAAAATGGCGGTGTAGTGGACGACCTGCTGGTCTATAAGATGGCTACAGACCGCTACTTCCTGGTCATCAATGCAGCTAATATTGACAAGGACTGGGCTTGGATTCAGGAACAGGCCAAAGGCTATGATGTCGTTTTAGAGCACCAGAGCGAACAGTATGGTGAAGTGGCTGTGCAGGGACCAGAATCAGAACAAGTGCTGAAAGAGGTGCTGGGTATCGACGGCTCTGACTTGACGTTCTATACCTTTAAGCAAATAGACCGAATGATAGTCAGCCGTACAGGCTATACCGGTGAGGACGGTTTCGAGATCTATGCCGATGCCGACTACATCCGCCAGTGCTGGGACAAGCTGATTGCCAGCGGACGCTGTAAGCCCTGCGGCCTGGGCTGTCGTGATACCCTGCGCTTCGAAGTGGGTCTGCCGCTTTATGGCGACGAGTTGTCTGCCGACATTACTCCCGTCATGGCCGGATTGGGTATGTTCGTCAAACTCGACAAGGAGGAGTTTATTGGTCGTGAGGCCCTGGCAAAGCAGAAGGCGGAAGGACCGCAGAAGAAACTCGTTGGTATCGAGTTACACGACAAGGCGATACCCCGTCACGGCTATGCTGTGCTGAAGGATGGTGCCGTCATCGGTGAGGTGACAACGGGCTACCATACCATCTCTACCGACAAGAGCGTCTGTATGGCACTCATCGATGCCCGCTATGCAGCCCTCGATACGGAGGTGGAGATTCAGATTCGCAAGAAGACCTTCCCAGGCACCGTCTGCAAGAAGCGCTTCTACGACAAGCACTACAAGAGAGATTAAGAATTAAAGATTAAGAATGAAATATTAAAGACTAAAAGATTAAAGATTATGGCAAAAGTAATGGAAGGACTCTACTATAGTGAGTCGCACGAGTATGTGAGAGTAGAAGGTAACTTCGGTTTCATTGGTATTTCCGACTATGCTCAGAATGCCTTGGGTAACGTGGTGTATGTGGATATGCCCGACGTTGACGACGAGGTGTCTGCCGGTGAGGAGTTTGGTGCTGTGGAGAGCGTCAAGGCTGCCAGCGACCTGATTGCTCCCGTAACAGGCGTTGTCTTGGAGGTCAACGAGGCTTTGGAAGACCAGCCTGAGCTCATCAATCAGGATGCTTACGAGAACTGGATTATCAAGGTGGAACTGTCCGACAAGACCGAGCTCGACAACCTCATGGATGCCAAGGCTTACGCTGAATTCTGTGAGAAATGAGTTACAAGTACTTTCCCCATACTGAGGAAGACCTGCAGGCGATGTTGGACAAGGTGGGCGTTGACTCTCTCGACGCTCTCTATGCCGACATCCCCGAGGCCATCCGCTTCCGCAAGGACTATGATCTGCCCGAAGCTGTCAGCGAGGTGGAGATTCGTCAGACGCTCGAACTGTTAGGACGTCAGAACAAACAGCTGACGTGCTTTGCTGGAGCGGGCGTCTACGACCACTACACACCTGCCGTCATTCCCCAGCTGCTGCAGCGTTCCGAGTTCCTGACCAGCTATACTCCGTATCAGGCGGAGATTTCGCAGGGTACCCTGCACTATATCTTTGAGTATCAGTCGATGATGGCCGAACTGACGGGCATGGATGTCTCCAATGCCTCGATGTACGACGGTACCACGGCTGCTGCTGAGGCTATGATGATGTGCGTTGCTGCCGGAAAGAAGGTCAATCGTGTGCTTGTCTCTGGTACGATGAATCCAAAGACCATTGAGGTGCTGAAGACCTATGCCCTCCATCAAGGCATTGAACTCAGTATGCTGGAGGTCGAGGACGGCGTTACCTCGCGGAAGGACCTCGAGGCGCAATTGGCCCAAGGGGGCGTTGCCGGTGTTATGGTGCAACAGCCGAACGTCTATGGTATCGTCGAGGACTTCTCCGGCTTTGCCGATGCCTGCCATGAGCAGAAGGCGCTCTTTGTGATAGACAGCGTTGCTGCTGACCTTGCCGTGCTGAAGACGCCGGGCGAGTGGGGGGCTGACATTGCCGTGGGCGATGGACAGTCGTTAGGTATTCCCATGCAGTTCGGCGGTCCTTATGTCGGCTATATGTGCTGCACCGAGAAGCTGATTCGCAAGATGCCTGGACGTATCGTTGGCATGACCAAGGATAACCGCGACCAGCGGGCTTTCGTCTTGACGCTGCAGGCTCGTGAACAGCACATCCGTCGCCAGAAGGCTACGTCGAACATCTGCTCCAACCAGTCCCTGATGGCCTTGTTCGTTACGATGTATATGTCGCTGATGGGCAGGCAGGGACTCAAGGAGGCTGCCGAATTGTCGTATGCCGGAGCGCACTATCTCTGTGACGAGCTGTTGAAGACCGGACGCTTTACGCTGGTCTACGACAAGCCGTTCTTCAATGAGTTCCTGGTAAGCTACGACGGCGATGCCTCTATGCTCTATCAGCGTTTCATGGATGCCGGTATACTGGGTGGCGTGATCGTGGATGACAAGTTCCTCTTTGCCGTCACGGAGAAGCGTACGAAGGATGAAATTGATAACCTTGTAAAGATTGCAGCACTATGAATAACCGATTATATGGAAATCTGATCTTCGAACTCTCGAAGTCAGGACGCAAGGGCTACAGTCTGCCCAAGAACCGCTTTGGCCATTACGACATTCCGCAGGAGTTGCGCCGACAGGACGATGCCGCTCTGCCGGAGTGTGACGAGATGACGGTGGTGCGCCACTATACTAATCTCTCGGCCAACAACTTTGGTGTCGACAACGGCTTCTATCCGTTAGGCTCCTGTACCATGAAGTACAATCCGAAGATTAACGAGGAGATGGCTGCTCTGCCGTCGTTCGTGAATCTGCACCCCCAACAGCCGGCCAATACGGTAAAGGGTGCCAAGGCGTTGGTTGCTCTCTTGGAGCGCCAGCTTTGTGCTCTGACCGGTCTGGCCCATTTTACTTTCAAGCCCTATGCCGGTGCTCATGGTGAACTGACGGGACTGATGATTATCGACAACTACCATCGCTCGCGTGGCGACATGCAGCGCAAGAAGGTCATTGTTCCTGATAGTGCTCATGGCACCAATCCCGCCTCGGCGGCTGTCTGCGGCTTAGAGGTCGTAGAGGTGAAGTCGCAGGCTAACGGACGGGTGGACCTGGAGGATTTAAAGAGTCTCATATCGCAGGAAGGTCCCAACATCGCCGCGATGATGATGACCAATCCCAATACCTTGGGACTCTTCGAGACAGCCATTCCCGAGATTACAAAGCTCATCCACGACTGTGGCGGACTGATGTACTATGACGGTGCAAACCTCAACCCGATGCTGGGTGCCTGCCGTCCTGGCGACATGGGCTTCGACGTGATGCACATCAACCTGCATAAGACGTTCTCGACGCCTCATGGCGGTGGCGGTCCGGGCAGTGGACCTGTCGGTGTCCGTGAAGGCTTGCAGCAGTTCTTCCCGTTCGTCAGTCCTTACTACGGCAACTTCGGCGTACTCATCAAGGCCTGCGTCTATATCATGTCCTTGGGACGTGACTATATTAATAAGGTGGGACCGTTGGCCACGCTCAATGCCAACTACATCAAGGAGTCGCTGAAGGATGTCTATGAGCTGCCAATCGAAGGCCTGTGCAAGCATGAGTTTGTATTCGACGGTCTGAAGGACAAGTCGACGGGCGTCACCACGATGGATGTTGCCAAGCGCCTGCTGGACTACGGTTACCATGCGCCTACCATCTACTTCCCGTTGCTGTTCCATGAGAGCTTGATGATAGAGCCTACGGAGAACGAGTCGAAGGATACTATCGACGGCTTCATCGAGGTGATGCGCCAGATTGCCGCAGAGGCGAAGACCGACCCCGAACTGGTGAAGTCGGCCCCGCACGACACGCCCATCGGTCGTGTCGACGACGTCCTCGCCGCCAAGCATCCTGTTGTAACCTATAAACAGCTGAAGAATGAACAATAACCCCGCTTCCAGCGGTTCTCCCGCTGACACCTACGATCTTCTGATTATCGGTGCGGGCCCTGGCGGCTACCGCGCTGCGGAATATGCCGCCAAGCAAGGCCTGCGTGTGGCGATTGTCGAGCAAGATGAAGTTGGTGGAACCTGCCTGAACCGCGGCTGCATACCTACCAAGACCTATGTGCATAGTGCTACCTTCGCTGAGGCTTTTGAGCGCCAGCAGCAGGTGGTAGCACAATTGCGCAGCGGGGTAGAGGGCATCCTGTCGGCACCAGGAATCACGCTACTGCGTGGTCACGCCTCGTTTATCAACGCCTCAACGTGCTCTGTGTCTGGCGGTCCTTCCTGTTCTGTTTGTGGCGATGCCATCGCCACAAACGCACCGGCCATCCCCACAACGGTTACCGCCAAGAACATCATTATCGCCACGGGTAGTAGCGCGAAGCTGCTGCCGTTGCCCGACATCAACGACCCTCGCGTGGTAACCAGTACCGAGCTGTTGCAACTGTCTACGCTGCCCAAGCGACTCTGCATTATCGGTGCAGGTGTCATCGGCATGGAGTTTGCCAGCGTATTCCAACGTTTCGGTTCGGAGGTGACGGTTATAGAATATCTGAAGGAGTGCTTGCCGATGCTCGACAGCGATATTGCCAAGCGTCTGCGCAAACTGCTGGAGAAGCGCGGCATTACCTTTAAGATGAAGACGGCCGTTGAGTCGCTGGCCGATATTGACGCTGATGTCATCCTGATGGCAACCGGCCGCCGCCCCAATGTGGAGGGGCTGAACCTCGAAGCCGCTGGTCTTGGCTCGCCCGCTGTCAACGGTTTACCCGTTGACGACAATTTCCGCTGCATCGGCGCTACTTCCATCTACGCCATCGGCGATGTCAATGGCCGTCAGATGCTGGCGCATGCAGCCGAGATGCAGGCGGTCCGTGCCGTCAATCACATCTTAGGTCGCAAGGACGGCATCCGCTTCGACATCATGCCGTCGGCTATCTTTACGGAACCCGAGGCCGCCTGCGTCGGTCTGAGTGAAGATGCCCTCAAGGCCCTCGCTGTCAGCGGTTCAGCCGCTGACTCCCGCCTGCCCGTTGACTACCGTTGCCGCAAGGCCTTCTGGCGCGCCAACGGCAAAGCCTTGGCGATGGGTGAGACGGAGGGTATGCTGAAGCTGTTGTCCGCAGGTGACGACGACCGTATCATCGGCTGCCACGCCTATGGTGCCCATGCTGCCGATATCGTGCAGGAGGTCGCCGCCCTGATGTGCCGCGACACCACCGTAGAACAGTTGCGCGACATGGTGCATATCCATCCCACGCTCAGCGAAATCTTGCGCTCGGCTGCAGAGCAGCTGTGAAAAAAGAAAAGTCCCCACAAGCGTGAGGACTTTTTCTTTTGCTATTTCGTAACTTAGAACTTTGCCATCTTGATGGCTACCACGGCGCACTCGTCGCCCTTGTTGCCCAACCGGCCTCCGGCACGATCCTTGGCCTGCTGGAGGTTTAGTGTTGTCAGCAAGCCGTAGACGACGGGGATGTTGTTGGTGGCATTCAGACGGGCAATGCCTTGGGTGACGCCCTGGCAGATGTAGTCGAAGTGGGGCGTCTCGCCCTGAATGACACACCCCAGGATGATGACGGCGTCATAACCGTCGTTGAGCGTCATCTGGCGTGCACCGTAAATCAGCTCGAACGAGCCAGGGACGGTCTTGACGTGGATGTTCTCGGGCAGAGCGCCGTGCTTCTCCAGCGTGTTGACGCAGCCCTCCAGCAAGGCACCCGTAATTTCGGGATTCCACTCCGACACCACGATGCCGAAGATCATGTTCGACGCATCGGGTACGGTGGCTGTGTTGTATTCTGACAGGTTCTTTGTTGCCATGATTACTTAGCGCGCTCGATGTATTTGTCGATGCTCTGATACTGCATGCTGTTCACATACTTCTCCTTCACCTGCTGGTACAGTTCCAGAGCCTCGGCCTTCTTGCCCTGGCTCTCCAGAATCTCGCCAGCCTGAATGAGGTAAACAGGCGACAGCGTGTTGTTGTCGGCCATCTTGGCTGCCTTCTTCAGGTGCTCCACGGCCTTGTCCAACTGGTTCAGGTTGGCATAGGCGTTACCCAGTGCACCCTCGGCGGCGGGGCTGACCATCTGGTCGTCCTGGCCGCTGAAAGACTCCAGGGCGTTGACGGCCTCCTGCCACTTGCCCAGATTGGCCTGGCAGATGCCGATGTACAGCTGAGCCAGATTGCCGGCATCAGTAGAACCGTACTCGTCGGCTACCTTCTGGAAACCGGGCAGCGCCTTCTCGTACTGCTGCTGGTCGAACAGCTCCTGGCTCTTGGCGAGTTCGGTGCTGGCCTTCTCAGCACGAGGCTTCAGGTAATAGGTGTTGCACAAAATGATACCGGCGATGATGACGATGACAGCCACCACGCAACCAATGAGAGCCTTCTTGTTCTTCTCGAAGAAAGCCTCGGTCTTTGTAATCTGCTGCTCCTCAACGGGTGCAGCGTTCTGATTGTTCTTTGCCATTGTTATTGTTGTTTTTATTATCTTTCGGACATAAATCGGCTGCAAAGGTACGAAATTATTTTGAATTACAAACGATAATTCCTGATTTATTTTGTACCTTTGCATCTGAAATGATTGGCGACGAACTGAAATACCGCATCCGCAAGGCCTTTGGCCATGTGCCTACTCCCGAGCAGGAGCAGGCCTTGGACACCTTTTCCCGCTTTATGACGGACCGCAACGAGAATGCCGTTATGGTGCTTCGCGGTTCGGCTGGTACGGGCAAGACAACGCTTGCGGCGGCCATGGTTCAGGGGTTGCAGTCGCTGGGACAGAAATTGGTACTGATGGCTCCCACAGGCCGTGCCGCCAAGGTGTTCTCGCTGTATAGCGGCCATGCGGCCTATACCATCCATCGCCGCATCTATCGCCAGAAGTCACTCGAGGGTAGCTTCGACCTGAATTACAATAACGCCACCGACACCTTATTTATTATTGACGAGGCCTCGATGATCAGTCTTTCGGCCAGTCCTGTTTTTAACGGGTCGGGTGGGGGACTGCTCGACGACCTCATCCGTTTTGTGTACAACGACCGCGGCTGTCGCATGCTGCTCATCGGCGACCGTGCCCAGCTGCCGCCCGTCGGCGAGGAGGAAAGTCCGGCGCTGGTGCCGAGTGTGCTGCGCAGCTATGGGTTGCACGTCCATGAGTGCGACCTCAACGAGGTGTTGCGACAAGGACAGGAGTCGGGCATCCTGTGGAACGCGACGCGCATTCGTCAGTCGTTGTCCGAGCCCCTGCTGCCCAAGGTGCGCTTTCAGGGCTTTGCCGACATCCGGTGTGTGCCTGGCGACGAGCTGATTGAGTCGCTGGCCAGCAGTTACTCCCGTGTGGGACTGGACGAGACGATGGTGGTGACGCGCTCCAACAAGCGGGCCAACATCTACAACCAGGGCATCCGCAATCAGGTGCTGGGTCGCGAGGAGGAATTGACGACCGGCGACCTGCTTATGGTAGTGAAGAACAACTATAGCCTCACCCCTAACCCCTCTCCAAAGGGCGAGGGAAACGCGAAGGGCGAGGCGAGTGGCGTGCAGCCCATGGAATTTATTGCCAATGGTGACCGCTGTGTGGTCAGGAGGGTGCGCAATGTCCACGAGCAGTACGGCTTCCGCTTTGCCGAGGCCACATTGACTTTCCCCGACTACGACGACTACGAGCTGACGGCCACTGTGCTGCTCGATACCCTTTATAGTGAAGCGCCGGCACTAACCCACGAGCAGCAGGAGGAACTATATAATAAGGTGATGGAGGACTATGCGGACATTCCCCTGAAGCAGGACCGGCTGAAGCGCGTCCGCGAAGACCGCTACTACAATGCCCTGCAGGTGAAGTTTGCCTACGCCGCCACGTGCCACAAGACGCAAGGCGGACAGTGGCAGCACATCTATGTGGATCAGGGCTACATGACAGACGACATGCTGACACCCGACTATCTGCACTGGCTCTACACCGCCTTCACCCGTGCTACCGAACGACTCTTTCTGGTCAACTGGCCCAAGACGCAGACGGAGGAACCGGAGGAGTGAAGCGCCTCGGCCATCAAAATTCTTGAATAAATTTGGTTGTTTGTCAGATTATTGCTATCTTTGCACTCATGAAGACGGCGATACAAAGACTTGAAGCGCAGGGCGTGACGCTCTACCTAAACGACGACCTGCAGCACTTCGACTGGCAGGCGGCACTGCCGCTGCTGAGCAGTCAGCGCCGCGAGCAGTGTCTGAAGTTCAAGTTCGAACAGGGACGGCGGACGTGTGCGGCAGCCTATCTGCTGTTGTGCGAAGGTCTCCGTCGGGAGTACGGCATCACGGAACCGCCCGTCTTCGAGTACGGAGAGCACGGCAAACCGGCCATCGTCGGTCGTCCCGAAATCCACTTCAACATGAGCCATTGCCGCGAGGCCGCCCTCTGTGCACTGAGCGACAAGCCCGTAGGGGTGGACGTGGAGTCGATAGGCCGCTACAACGAATCGCTGGTTCGTTACACGATGAACGACGACGAGCTGGCTCAGATTCAGCAGTCCGACCGTCCCGACGTGGCCTTCATCCGCCTGTGGACGCAGAAGGAAGCGGTGTTGAAGCTCTCTGGTACCGGCATCACCGACAACATGCGCACCGCCCTCACCGTCGCCGCTACTGTGCTCGGCGGGTCACCCGTCAAGCTCGCCACCTTCATCAAAGAAGACAAACAATACATATACTCAATAGCAACCCCTTAAAAACAAAAGACTATGAATTTAGACGGAAGAAGAGAAAGCTCGAACGTGGAGGACCGCCGCGGCATGAGCAGTGGTAAGAAGGCCGGACTGGGTGCCGGCGTCGTGGGTATTATCATCGCTATGGCCATGGCTTACTTTACCGGTGGCGATCCCCTGCAGGCCGGTATGCAGGCCTTCCAGGAGAACGGCGGACTGGGTTCGCTGACGGGCACCAATACCGAGGTGAGCGAGGACCAGCGCGAATTCACTGAGGAGGAGCAGGAACTGGCACACTTCTCGACGCAGATTCTCGCCGGCACGGAGGACGTGTGGAAGGAAATCTTCGAAGAGAACGACATGAAGTACGAAGTGCCCACCATGGTGCTCTATACCGACGGCACACAGACCGCCTGCGGACAGGGCTCTGCACAGATGGGACCGTTCTACTGCTCGGGCGACCAGAAGCTGTACATCGACCTGTCGTTCTTTACGCAGATGAAGTCGAAGCTGGGTGCTGACGGCGACTTTGCCTATGCCTACGTCATTGCCCACGAGGTAGGACACCACGTCGAATACCTCACGGGCATTCTGCAGGACGCTCACGAGAAGATGGCCAAGATGAACCAGACGGACGCCAACAAGATGTCTGTACGCCTGGAGCTGCTGGCCGACTTCTACGCCGGCGTCTGGGCTCATCATGACAACAAGATGTTCGGCTCGCTGGAGGACGGCGACATCGAGGAGGCTATCAACTGCGCACAGGTCATCGGCGACGACTATCTGCAGAAGAAGGCCCGCGGTTATGCCGTGCCTGAGTCGTTCAACCACGGCACCTCCAAGCAGCGCATGAAGTGGTTCAAGAAGGGCCTCGAGACAGGCGACGTCTCGCAGGGCAACACCTTCCAGTGTTCCGACGCAGAACTCTGATAATATACCTTTGTCATTGACGAAGTGCCGTCTCGCAGGCCTTGAGGATAGTCCTAACGACCGACGAGGACTATCCTCGATGGCCATGAGAGTAGTCCTCGTCAAAAGAAAACTTTACAAACGCCACCAAAGGGCTTGTGACCGATGTTTGTGATTTGTAGTGAAAGATAAAACTTTTCAGGGTATGGCGTTGGAACAGGTACCAGTCCCTAGTGTTCTTCACCAGCCATCATTAAGTCATGTCCTTTTGGATTAGCCTCTACGGTATAACCGCAATGTTTGCATTGATATTGTTTATAAGTAGCCATACTCTATTTAATTGTTTAATACGATTTCACGTTCTTCTGGTGTTAAGCCATAGAGGTCGAACACCTTGTTGTCTATCTCGTTGTCTGTAGCCTTTATCTGCTCTGAGAGTTCTTGGCAGGTTTGGCGATATTGGTTGAAGTAGTCTTCCCACTCGTCTTGCTGTACCAGAGTGAGTTTTATCTTCTGTTTCTTCAGTTCTGCTACAACGCCTTTGAAGTCCAACTGGTCAAACGTCTGCAAAGCTGTTGTTATTTTAATACCGTCAAAGTTCTCACTTAGACGACGCAAGAAACGAGTGCGTTTCTCTTGAAGTTCTTTATTTAAAGCTAACATTGTATCTACGATGTCTGACAACTCCTTTCCTACCTCATTATCCAAGGGAGGTATCGGAATCTGCTCAAAATATTGCGGCTTCACCTCAATATATCCGCCATTTCGAACCACACATATAGTAGTGAGGAAAAGCCAAACAATCCTTGAATTAAGAATAGCGAGAAGAGCTTTGTTATTAGCGGGCAGCATACATGCAGGAGCAGATATTACCGTTCCTTTATCATCCCAACTGAATTTGTTTGAGTTCTGTAAATTTCCCCAAATAATCTTTGGTTGGTAGAACAGGGACTGATATGCGCAGTTTCGAAGATTGTATGGGGTGTTCCCCTTGTCGTATCGTTTGCTTAATTGCGGTTCAAAACCACCTAAATATTCTTTAATTGCGGGATACTGGTCAATATCTATAGCAGGGACATCATCATATCCATTATGAGTACAAATCAAGTATTTTTGTAGTTGTTGGTTACACCACTTCTGTAAATCTTTGCCCTCATAAATAGGTTTTATTAATTCATTGGATTTTGCGTCTTCTTTATTTAGGAGCATTCTGGTTTCTTCATTAATGATGAATGCATCATTTAATCCAGTGAGAAGCCCTCTATAACATTTACCATATTGTTCTTTTACTGTTTTGCAGTTTGAAATCTTTTTTATCACTTTTGACATTTCTGTGCTCTGGAAACTCCAGTTGTCGCTATCAAGTCCATCCTGTTCAATTTCTTTAGTAGGTGCGGAACTGATAATCACAGACCCTTGCATTTCTTTTGGTATTTTTGTATATACGAAGGTATGTTTCTCTTCTTTTCCCTTAGAAAGAATAAGTATTATGGGATAAGTTGTAGCACCTTCAAATATCTGTACTTCAGTAAAGTCAATATAGCCTTCAATCTTAGTGTTGGTCTGAATATAATTACGAAGAGTTTTTCCTGCGGTTGTCTTATCAAACGTGTTGGAGATAAATCCAAACATTCCATTTGTTTTTAGCATATTCATACCTTTCTCATAAAAATACGAGAACAAATCACCATCAGGATTGTGCACTTTGTAATTGTCGCGATAATACTCCATATCTTTCTGAGCAATTATCTCTGCCCTCACATACGGCGGATTACCAATCACCACATCAAAGCCTCCTTTTTCAAATACCTTGGGGAACTGCTCTTGCCAGTTGAAGGCTTTTTCGCCAGCAATGGCTGGATCGCTGATCAGCGAGTTTCCACATTTGATATTCTCATTGAGTGAGTTCAGTTTACGATGTGGCTTTGCAGTACGTAGCCATAGCGCTAACTGGGCTATCTCAACACTTTCTTCATTGATGTCAACGCCATAGAGGTTGTGTTCCAAGATACTATTCTCCACATCCTGGAACACAATAGTAGAACCGGCCACCTTTGCCTCCATCTCGTCAATCAATTTATGTTCTGCCATCAGCCATTGCAAAGCAGCATTCAGAAAAGCGCCACTACCACAAGCAGGATCGAGAATCGTAATCTGAAGCAACCAATCACGATATTGGTGCAACTGATCCAATAAACGCTTCTTGGTTTGCAGCTGGCGACGTTGATCTGAGAAATATTCATCCTCAACGATGTTTAGCTGCTTTTTCTTCTCTGCACAAAGGCGACCAACGGTATTTTCTACGATATATTTGGTAATATACTGAGGCGTATAGAACACACCGTCTTGCTTACGCTTCGAGGTTTGTGGTGTTGCCCCATTATTGATTTGCTGTGTCACCTCTTCAATCTCTGAAAGCGAATTCTCAAAGATGTGGCCCAAGATGTTCACATCCACATCGCTCTCAAAGTCGTATTCTGACAATTTGCGGGTATGCGCTACCAATAAGTCGTCGCTAATCTTGATGTTGTCAAGTATCTCGTCTGGTTTGAAAAGTCCACCATTATAGGCAAATATCTCATACTTCTTGCCCTGATAGCCTGTGTTCATGTAGCCGAAGTACTTTTTCACTCTGTCGTAGAAAGGCCGATATTCGTCCATCTCCTTGAGGCTCTCCCACTGGTCAATAATCTGCACCATCGAATTGGGAGGCAGAAGTCCACAATCTTCAGCAAAGAAGATAAACAGCAGACGGTCAAGCAACTTCTGGGTCTTTTTAAATAGAAGCAGTTGCCATTCTTTTTCATCCTTGTCTTCTGGAGTTGGATTTAGTTTCAAGATGTTGGCAAAGAGTACTCGCTTGAACTGCGAATAGTCTTTATAAAGTGCTTTCGTAATCCGATCTTCACTAGACACAGACTCCTGTTTCATCTGCAAAGCCACACCTCGCTCAACCTGCTTCCAAGCGAGGCAGAGAAATAGTTCTCGGAAGTCTTCTTCCGCCAGATGAAACAGGTTCCATTCGCGATATTCTACAGCATTGTCTATATAGAGACGAAGTTTCTCGAAATTAGAAATAACAACATAGCGTGCATCAGGATGCTGGCTTTTGTAGTTGAAGGCCTGCGGCTCTACTTTCGAAAGGTCTGTGGTCTTATGGTCTTTCAGCTCAATCACGCCAATCACCTTGTCGTCTTTCTGAATAGCACCATCAGCTTTCTTCGAGTTTGTCTCATTCTTTTTCTCTGTAATCAAGTTGAAGTTAGGCGAGGGGTTTAGCGTATAGCCCAACACCTTCACAAACAATTCGCGAAGGAAACCTTCCTGGAATTGTTCCTCTTTCGATTGCTGGATATTGGCTTGTATCTCTGCATCAAGAAAATAAGCCTGAAACTGTTTCCAAGCCAAACTAACCCTTTCATTATCTATCAAGGTTAAATATTTCTTGATAATAGTCTTTTGGAAAAGCATAGTAATATTCTAATTGTTATTTAGGACTTATGTGCTGCAAGCTTATTGGTTATACACCGCTAGTCTAATACCTATTATGGCACATCGCAGTACTTGAATGCAAAGTTACTAAATTATATTGGAAACAAAAAGAATACGTAGAAAAATTTCTCCGAAAGTAATTTCAAATACTCCGAATAGAATTTTAAATACTCCAAAAGTAACGAAAATTACTTTCGGAGAATTAAAAGAACACTGGGACTTCGACCGCAGGTCAGAGGTACGAATAAGTGAGCACAATGCAAAACAAAAATCGTTTATTTTTCAATAATGGTTTTGTAGAAAACCAAGGCGATATCGGCATAGCAGTAGAGTGGGGTGCTATGTGTCTTGATAATATCTGTGTGGAAATGGCGTTGTGACTGTATGTTCAGGATGGCGTTCCAAGAATCTGTGAACGAACGGTTATAGGCAGTGGCGAGAAAACGAACCTGTGCTTCTTTCGGTAGTTTCAGAAGTTGCGGATGGCGTTGTTGTAAAAGTCTGATGAAGAGGGCAAGATAGCGACATTGCCCTTGTTCTGTGCTGAGTCGCCTAATGCGACTTCTACGTACCTCATTGTTGTCTTGCAGGTTGAATACGAATCCGTATTCTTTCGATAGTGCAGACACGTTCCAAGCTGTTTCCACTTCTTCTGCAAACGAAGGCTTCATCTGGAAACGACCAATGGAGAAATTGGCACCCGCAATGCCCCGGCTGACGTATAACCCATTGACGGCAGCCTGTTCTATCTGGTCTTTCCACTTGCTGTAGCGGATGAGTTCCGGGAAAATGATAGCCTCGGCTATTCGACTATCGACATCAAAGAGGTCGAATTCCTTCTTCCATTCGCTGTGGTGTTCAATAACGTAATTGGCTGCAATGGCCCAATTGCTGCCGAACACCTTGGGGTAATTGACAGAAAAGGCTGTGGCACTGCTCATCACGAGCAATAGCCACAGCATGATAGCATGTTTCACTTCTTGTATGTGCATTTCTGTATCTTGTTGCCGTCGAAGACAATCCACTCCAGACGGTCAGTGTTAGACGTAAAAGCAGCAGGAACGTAAGTTGTCATGCCGTGGACGATGAGTTCGCCCGACTTGCTGTACTCTACGGTACGCTTGCCACTGTGGCTCTTATAGGTTCCATAAGGAATATTTTCTTGATTGGCTCCCTTCTTCAGTCGTGCATCAGCCTCCTTATTGATGGTTTGAAGCTCGTCTTCGCCAATCTTGCGGAACTTGCCATTCTCAACGACGGCATATTCCTCTGTGTCTTCGTTATGGGCTAACAACGGCCATTTGCCTCCTGGTGTCTTGAAGTCGCTGACGCCACCGATGTGTCCACCGCACTCCCATGCACAGAACTCCCAGCCTTTTGGCAGCTCGTAAAGCGACGCTGTGCAGACAGGCGATGCCTTCAGCTTAGGCAACTCCTTATATGCCTTGTCAAGAAGGTTGCCCACCATGATAACGGCATTAAGATCCATACGTACTAAAGCGCACTCAGGTAGATCACCGCTTGCCACGACCTCACGCGACAAACTGGAGAATTTAGCAGCCATCTTTTTCACTTCAGATATCTGGCGCTCCAGCGAAGCACGGTATTCCTTGGCAGCTTCCAGACGATAGTTGTAGAGCAGCTTATCGGCATCGTCGTAGAGAGCGTCAATTTGACTGGCATCGTCAATAGCACATACATCATCGTACAATTTCTGCAGTTTTCCTTCATATTTCTTGGAAATACCAGTATAGCTATGCTGCTCCTCGCGTTCCATGAATTTTATGTAGTCCTGCATCAGTTTGCCAATCTTAGCCTCATAGCCGTTAAGAGCAGCAGTCATCTGTGTTGTCTGCTTGCTGAAGTTGCTGGCGTTCATAGCCATTTTCTGCATTTTCTGCATAAACTCAGGATGTTGGCGGATATAGGCTTCCTGCTCCTTCTCGCTCATTTTCTCGAAACGTTGCATCTCTGCCTGATCAACGTTGCCGCCGGTAATCTTCATCAATATCTTCTGACGGAGAGGCTCTTTCTTCGAGTCGGGCACATTCTCGTCATTCAGCATAGCCAATTCCTCTTTGGTCAGACCGAACAAATCCTGAATCTTGCGCTCCCATTTCTGACGAAGTGCTTCCATATCAGCATCAGAACAGCCGTTGGCACCAGCCTGCAACTGCTCGGCACGAGCCAGCACGGCAGCAATTTTCTGGGTGTAGGCATCGCGCTCTTCCATGGTACTGCGAGCCATCTTTTCTGCAGAGGGCAATGGGGGCAGTTCGTTCATCAAGGCCGTAGCCGATGACGATTTACTGGGTGTTATGACCCCATCCCATGTGATCGTTACAGTTTTACGCTTGGGGACAATATCACTGCCTTGCGCAACGGAAACTTTCGAAGCATCAGCGGGTTCGTCATTGTCAGTCTGCTGTTCATCTTGAGAATCTTTACGATTTTCCTGATTCCCCAAAACAGCCTGCTGAGCTTTCTGCTTCAATTTTTTCAGGAAGCCCTGAGCATTGGCGTCTGCCGTGCTGAGCATCAGCAGTGCCGTCATCATCATGACAATCTTTTTCATAAGCATATACTATTTCTTGATAAATTCCACACGGCGGTTCTTGGCTCGTCCTGCCTCCGTCTTGTTGTCGGCAACGGGTTCGTGAGAGCCCTTACCTACAGCACGAAGATTGAAACCATCGACACCAAGTCCTTCTAATGCTTTTACGATTGCTTCTGCACGCTGCTGGGAAAGAGGGTCGTTAATCTTGTCTGATCCTTGATTATCCGTATGCCCTTGAACCTCGAAACGGACATTGGGGTTCTTCTTCATATAGTCGGCAACTTTCATGATTTCAATCATCGACTCCTGTTTCAGGGTCGCCTTTCCAGTGTCGAAGAGGATGTTGTTGGTGACAAACTTACCCGTCTCCTGAATGGCTTTCTCTACAGCAGACACATCCTGTGCATTACGGTCATAGAGCGCAACGGCACCCTTGGCAATCACCACGTTGCGGATGAAGGTGAGATTCTTGTATTCGAAAGGAACCTGGAAGCACATCCATGTAGGCTGGTTGACGCGTGGCAGGTTCACTACACGCTTGTCATTGAAATACACCTTCAGGGCGCGTTTGTTGAACGACAGTGCTACATGGTTCCAGCCTTTCTTGAACGAGTATTCAAAAGCACCATCCTTATTTCCATTGAATATATAGCCATGCTCTCTGGTATCGCAGACACCATGCTTCAGTACGAAGGCTGTCAGATCGCCCACATCGTGTCCCTCGCCTGGGTACTCGGAACGGTCTTTGGTAACAGCAAGAATCAGTTTGATGTCGTTCAAACCGACATCGTCCTTGCTGGGCCAGTAGTAGAAGTCATATTCTATGGTGAACTCCTCCGGCAGATAGGCGCCTTGTTCCTTGATGAGCGGCTGTATTTGTGCATTGTCCGTCGGATTGATAGCCTTCACGCCACCAAGGGTCTTGGTCTCTACGGTTCCACTGAACATATCCCACTTAGACGGAAACTCACCCACCTGTTCGGCAGTGACATCGTCCTGAAACAAGATGACTGAGCCGCGTTTGAAGTCAGATGACGTAGCTGCGACAGGGTCGGCCTC
>ONQT01000007.1 GCA_900320045.1 uncultured Prevotellaceae bacterium
AAAGCGGATGCAAAGGTACGACAAAAATCCGAACCACCAAAACTTTTCGGCAACTTTTTTGCATAAATACTAAAAGTTTTCGCATTACTTGACAATGAGAGAGGGGATGAGGGGAAAAGGTACACCTTATTATATATATAGTGCCAGCCGAGAACGGCTGGCACGAAGGAGCAACACGAAGGAGCTGCGGAAGGAGCAGCACGAAAGGAGCAGCACGAAGGAACAGCAGCCAAAGGAGCAGCACGAAGGAGCTGCGGAAGGAGCGACGGAGGTTACTCGATGACTTCTTCCATGGGTTCCTGGCCGGGGCTGCCATCGGGGGATGTGCCGTCGGGGGCGAGTTCGTCGGACGAGGCGGTACAGGGATTGAAGCCCTCGGGCAGATCAAAGACAGCATCAGGGCTATAGCCCAAGGATGTGTCTTTATAAACCTTTTGCAAATAAAGGGCAAAGACGGGCAGTGCCATAGAAGCGCCCTGTCCCAAGGCCATCGAGTCAAAATGGATGTCGCGGTCGTCGCCACCGACCCATACACCACTGACGAGTGTCGGGGTGAGACCCATGAACCAGGCGTCGCTGTTGTTATTGGTCGTACCGGTCTTGCCTGCTATATCTCCCTTAAAACCATAACGGAAACGCAGACGTCCCGCAGTACCTCCATCGACGACGGCTTTAAGCATATAGAGCATCTTATGGGCGCTCTCTTCACTGATTACCTCGTTCATACGAGGCTGGAACCGGGCAATGACATTACCCTCATTGTCTTCAATCCTAGTAACGAACATGTGTGCAGCACGGATGCCATGATTGACGAAAGCCGTATAGGCGCTGACCATCTCGCCGACAGTAATTTCGCATGGTCCAAGACACAGTGCCATAGAAGGATGGATTTCCGGATTGCGGATGCCATACTCATGGAGCAGCGTCACGAAGGCCTGCGGATTGAGCTTGCTCATCAGATAGGCCGAGATCCAGTTGTTAGACTGCTGGAGTCCCCACTTGAGTGTCACCATTTCACCATAGCGCGACTTGCCGCTATTGCGTGGAGTCCACGGCTGTCCGGCCACCATATAGGTCTGCTGCACATTAGGTGCAAGGTCGCACGGCGAGAAACCATTCTCCATCGCAAGAGAATAGAGGAAAGGCTTGATGGTAGAACCCACCTGACGACGACCTTCCATAGCCATATCATAAGCAAAATGCATGAAGTCCATACCACCGACATAGGCCTTCACATGGCCATTCTGGGGACACATACTCATGAAACCTGTGCGTAGAAACGACTTGTAATAGCGGATGGAATCCAGCGGTGTCATAACGGTATCAATATCACCGCGATAGCTAAACACCGACATCTCGGTCTTGGTACGGAATGCCTGCATGATTTCGTCCTCGGAGGCTCCGGCTGCCTTCATAGCCCTGTAACGGTCGCACTGACGAACCGAGCGCATGAGGATGTTGTTGACCTGCTCGACAGACAAGCTGCCTGAGAACGGTGCAGTCTTTTTTCCACGCTTCTCTCTAGTGAACTGGGGCTGTAGGAATTTTGCCACATGCTCATAAGCAGCCTCTTCAGCATATTGCTGCATGCGGGAATCGATGGTGGTATAAACCTTCAATCCGTCGGTGTAGACATTGTAAGTCTCACCATCTTTCTTGCGGTTCTTATTACACCATCCATAAAGCGGGTCGTTCTCCCAGGCAATGGAGTCAATGTGGTACTTAACCATGTTCCACGATGGATAGTCAGAGCGCTCGGGCTGCTTGGCCATCATGTAGCGGCGCAGGAAATCACGGAAGTATGTAGCAATACCATCCTTATGGTCAGCCACATGGAACTTCAGGTTCAGGGGTTCAGCGGAGTACTTATCGTATTCCTCCTCCGTAATGTAATCGGCCTTGAGCATTTGGTGGAGCACCACATTACGACGCTCCAGGGCACGGTCGGGATGACGGACAGGGTTAAAGTAGGACGGATTCTTACACAGGCCTACGAGCACCGCCGACTCGGTGACGGTAAGGTCTTTGGGATCCTTATTAAAATAGGTATTAGAGGCAGTCTTGATACCTACGGCATTATGCAGGAAGTCGAAGTAATTGAGATACATCGCCACGATTTCATCCTTCGTGTAGTTACGCTCCAATTTGACGGCTATCACCCACTCTATGGGTTTCTGCAGAGCACGCTCCATGACGCTGTGAGCCTTCTCGGAGTATAGCTGCTTGGCTAACTGTTGAGTAATGGTAGAGCCACCGCCAGCACTCTTCTGTCCCAACAGTCCACGCTTGACGATGGCACGTCCCAAGGCAAAGAAGTCGATGCCCGAATGCTCATAAAAACGGACATCCTCCGTAGCCACCAATGCCTGCACCAGTGACTTCGGCAGTTGGGTGTAGTCCACCATGACACGATTCTCACGATTATAATTCCAGGTACCCATCATCTTGCCGTCAGCAGAGTACACCTGCGTAGCAAAACGGTTGATGGGATTTTGCAGGTCCTCAATGGGTGGCATATAGCCTATCCAGCCTTCGTTAATGAATACAAAGCCCAATGCTGCCGACAATACGCCGACGCCCAAAAGTCCCCACAATATGCGAACAATCCACTTCTTCATTGCTTCAATCTTTGTAACTTTGCGTGCAAAATTACAAAATTCTTTGGAATAATCGCATTTAAATCAGAAATTATGTGTAATTTTGCACGTGAAAAAAAACATTTATGGATGGAAAAGCATGATTTTGTGACAATCGCAGATCTTACACGCGAGAAGATTCTGTACATGATTGAAATGGCAAAGGAGTTCGAGCGTCACCCCAATCGCGAGATTCTGAAAGGGAAAGTCGTTGCAACACTGTTTTTTGAGCCCTCTACCCGCACCCGCCTTAGTTTTGAGACAGCCGCCAACCGTCTGGGAGCCCGCGTCATCGGTTTTGCCGACCCCAAGGTGACCAGCGGTACCAAGGGCGAGACGCTGAAAGACACGGTGCTGATGGTTTCCAACTATGCCGACGTCATTGTGATGCGCCACTACATTGAAGGTGCCGCACAATACGCCTCCGAGGTCACCAATGTGCCCATCGTCAATGCCGGAGACGGCGCTCACCAGCATCCCTCGCAGTGTATGCTGGACCTCTACTCCATCTACAAGACACAAGGCACGCTGGAGAACCTGAACATCTATATGGTAGGTGACCTGAAGTACGGCCGTACCGTCCACTCGCTGCTGATGGCCATGCGCCACTTCAATCCCACGTTCCACTTTGTAGCTCCCAAGGAGTTGGCAATGCCCAACGAATACAAGATATACTGCAAAGAGCATGGCATTCAGTTCCAGGAACATACGGCATTCAACGAAAAGGTCATTGCCGATGCCGACATTCTGTATATGACCCGTGTGCAGAAGGAGCGTTTCAGCGACTTAATGGAATATGAACGCGTGAAGAACGTCTATGTGCTGAACAACGAGATGCTGCGCCTGGCCAAACCGAATATGAAGATCCTTCACCCCCTGCCCCGTGTCAACGAGATAGCCTACGAGGTAGACGATAACCCCCACGCCTACTACATCCAGCAGGCCGGCAACGGACTCTTTGCCCGCGAAGCCATCTTCTGCGATGTGTTAGGCATCAGTCTGGACGAAGTTAAGAACGACAAAACTATTATCCTATGAATAAGAAAGAACGTCTGGTAGCCGCCATTGAGCACGGCACCGTCATTGACCACATACCAGCCAACAAGACCTATCAGGTAGCCAGTCTACTGGGGCTTTTCGATATTGACACGCCTGTCACTATCGGTATCAACTATCCTTCGCAAAAAGTTGGCAGCAAAGGCATCATCAAAGTCTCCGACAAATTCTTCACCGACGACGAGATTTCCCGCCTGTCAGTGGTAGCTCCGAAAGTGATCCTCAGCATCATCCGCGACTATGAGGTGGTTGAGAAGAAGACGGTCGACACCCCCGATGAGATTATCGGCATTGTGAAGTGCAACAATCCCAAATGTATCACCAACAACGAACCGATGGCCACTCACTTCCATGTGGCTGACGGCACGCTGACCTGCCACTACTGCGAGAAAGAACAAGACATCAACAAAGTAGAGCTTTGTTAATTGAGAATTAAGAATTGAGATTTAAGAATGAGAGAAATTCCTGTACTGTTGCTGACCGGATATTTAGGCAGCGGCAAGACCACCTTATTAAATAGAATACTAAGTAACCAACGCGGCATCAAGTTTGCCGTTATCGTCAACGACATTGGCGAGGTGAACATCGATGCCGACCTGATACAGGCCGGAGGCATCGTCAACCAACAAGACGACAGTTTGGTAGCCTTACAGAACGGTTGCATCTGCTGTACGCTGAAGATGGACCTCGTAAAGCAGTTGCAAGACATCATCCAGATGCAGCGCTTCGACTACATCGTCATTGAAGCCAGCGGTATCTGCGAGCCTGGTCCCATAGCACAGACCATCTGCAGCATTCCCACAATGGCTCCGGACATGGAGTGCCAGCCACGACTGGACTGCATCGTCACCATGGTCGATGCCCTGCGCATGAAGGATGAGTTCAGCAGCGGACTGGACCTGACACGTCCCAACATTGACGAGGAGGACATTGAGAACCTAGTCATCCAACAGATTGAGTTCTGCAACATCGTACTGCTGAACAAAGCCTCGGAAGTGAGTGCCGACGAGCTGGGACGTATCCGTCAGATTGTGCGCACTCTGCAACCCAAAGCGGCTATCATCGACACCAACTACGGCGACGTGGAACTGGACAAGATTATCAACACGGGGATGTTCGACTTTGACGACGTAGCGACCTCGGCCACCTGGATTCAGGAGGTGGAACGTCACGACGAGGATGACGATGATGACGATGACGATGATGATGACCACCACGAGCATCACCATGAGCACGAACACGAGCATGAGCATGAGCATGAGCACGAACACGGGCACCACCATCATCACCACCATCATCATGACGATGAAGGTGAGGCAGAGGAATATGGTATCGGCACCTTCGTATACTATGCCCGTCGTCCGTTCAACATCGGACTGTTTGACGAGTTTGTAGCTCGCAAATGGCCCAAGGGCATCATCCGTGCCAAGGGTATCTGCTGGTTCAAGGATGAGGCCGACATCTGCTACGTCTTCGAGCAAGCCGGCAAGCAGGTTAGTCTTCGCAACGCCGGTCAGTGGTATGCTACGATGCCGAAGGACGAACTAGAGTACACCATGCAGCAGAATCCCGGACTGCAACGTGACTGGGACGAGCAGTACGGCGACCGCATGCAGAAGCTTGTCTTCATCGGACAGCACCTGGATAAGGAACTCATCACACGTGAATTAGACTTCTGTCTGGCATAGTCATCACTTTTTGCGTCCCAATAATTTGGTCATTACGTAGAAAATGTGTAACTTTGCACGCTATAAGGAATAAGGTTTCACAAACATAAAAACCCAATAGACAAAAATGGAAAGAGACAACGTGATTTTCGATTTGATTGAGCAGGAGCATCAGCGTCAGCTGAAAGGTATTGAGCTCATTGCCAGTGAGAACTTTGTAAGCGACCAGGTCATGCAGGCCATGGGTTCGTGGCTTACGAACAAGTATGCCGAGGGCTATCCCGGCCACCGCTACTATGGCGGCTGTCAGGTTGTAGACCAGGTAGAACAGCTGGCTATTGACCGTGTTTGTAAGCTGTTTGGTGCTGAATATGCCAACGTACAGCCTCACTCTGGTGCACAGGCTAACGCTGCTGTGCTGTTGACCTGTCTGCAGCCCGGCGACACCTTCATGGGTCTGAACCTGGCTCATGGCGGTCATCTGTCACACGGTTCACTGGTCAACACTTCGGGAATCCTGTACAAGCCCGTAGGTTATAACCTGAAGGAAGAAACAGGTCGTGTAGACTACGACGAGATGGAGCAGCTGGCTCTGGAGCACAAGCCCAAGTTGATTATCGGCGGTGGCTCAGCCTACAGCCGTGAGTGGGACTACAAGCGGATGCGTGAGATTGCCGACAAGGTCGGTGCCCTGCTGATGATTGACATGGCTCACCCCGCCGGTCTGATTGCTGCCGGTCTGCTGGACAATCCTGTGAAATATGCACACATCGTTACCTCTACAACCCACAAGACCCTGCGCGGTCCCCGTGGCGGTATCATCCTGATGGGCAAGGACTTCGAGAACCCCTGGGGTCTGAAGACTCCGAAGGGTCAGGTAAAGATGATGTCGCAGTTGCTGAACAGCGCCGTCTTCCCCGGACAGCAGGGTGGTCCTCTGGAACACGTCATTGCCGCCAAGGCCGTTGCCTTCGGCGAAGCTTTGAAGCCCGAGTTCAAGGAGTGGGCCAAGCAGGTTCAGAAGAATGCCAAGGTGCTGGCCGACGAGCTCATCAAGCGCGGTTTCAAGATTGTGAGCGGCGGTACCGACAACCACTCTATGCTGGTAGATTTGCGTCCGAAGTATCCCGAGTTGACCGGTAAGGTTGCTGAGAATGCACTGGTTGCCGCTGACATCACAGTCAACAAGAACATGGTGCCCTTCGATTCTCGCTCTGCCTTCCAGACCAGCGGTATCCGTCTGGGTACTCCCGCCATCACGACCCGTGGTGCGAAGGAAGACCTGATGGTGGAGATTGCCGCCCTGATAGAAGAGGTACTCAACGACCCCGAGAACGAGCAGGTCATCAGCGACGTACGCCGTCGTGTCAACGAGCGTATGAAGCAGTATCCGCTCTTCGCTTACTAAGCAAACGAAAACCTCATCAATGACAACCTATCACTACAAATCTGTACTAACAACACTGCTTGCCGTGCTGGCTCTCATGGTTTCGACGACCATGAAAGCCCAGCACATGCAGGCAACACTCTCTCACTACACCGTGGATAACGGACTGTGCAGCAATGCCATTTCAAGTATCCACAACGACGACTATGGCTATGTGTGGATAGCAACGTGGAACGGCATATCCCGTTTTGACGGTTTTAACTTCTACAACTACAAGACAGGTCGTGCTAGTGGTGTCAAGGGATTGCACAACCGTGTTGAGACGCTTGTCATTGATCAGGCCCAAAACGTGTGGATGAAGATGTATGACGGACGCCTGTTCGTCATTAACCGTCTGACAGACCGCATAGAAGATCCCCTGGAAGGTGTCAACGACCACGAGAATTTCCGCATAGACTACTTCTTTACTCCCTATGTCAGCAGCAGTGGCGACGTGTTGGTATCATTCGGTGACGTTGGCCTGTATAAGCTGCGTCTGGACCGTAGCGGTATCAAGAATCAGCACATCTTGACAGGTTCGCTGATAGCCACTTGTATTGTGGAGGGCTACCATGGGGATTTATGGGTAGGTACTAACCAGGGCGTTCACCGCATTGACCTGGCCAACATGACGCTGGAGCGCAAAGGCTATTTCCTGGATGAAAACATCACGACGCTGATTTCCAACGGCTACAACATCTATGCCGGCACCAAATCAGGAAAAATCCTGCAGTTCTCGTATGGTCAGGAGCCCACATTAGTCAAGGACTTTGGCAGGGCTATTACCGGTATGTTTATGGACAGTCACGGCCAGCTGTGGTTCTCGGACACGAACGAAGGAGCCTACCGCATGAATATGGAAACCAAGGACGTGAAGTATTTCAAGCAGACGGTTCCCGTACCGGAGTTTACCAGTCGTGGTGCAGAATTTGGCGAGTCGATGGGGGTCGTCTGGATTCGCATGAACCGTGGCGGCTATGGTTACTACAACCGTGAGACCGATGAGATAGAGTATTTCCACAACGACCCTGTGAATTCGTGGAACCTGCTTAATACCGTCAATGCCCATCTGGAGTTGAACGACGGTGTGGTTTGGGAGTCTACCATCCGCCGAGGCCTGGAGAAACTGGAGATTCTGAAGAAGACCATTGCCCGCGAACTGCTGGTACCTAACGCAGAGTCATCATTAGAAAACGAGACCCGTGCTTTATTCTACGATGAGCAGCGTCACCTGTTGCTCATCGGCAATAAGAAATCGTCACTGTTCCTCATTGACGACCACGGCAACCGCACCGTGCTGACACATGATTCCAACGGCGAACCCTTTGGCCGTTTCTATGGCATTAGCCTGGATTCCAAGGGCAACTACTGGTTGTGCGACAAGGACAAGGGCGTGTATAAGATGACACGCACAGCCAATGGTGGCTATCACATTATTAACTTCCACCACAACGACAACGACAAGTGGAGTTTGTCGTCCAACAATGCCTATCAGTCCGTGGAGGACCACGACGGCAACATCTGGGTTGCCACATATGGCGGAGGAATCAACATTTTTGTCAAGGACAAGGGCGGCAACTACAAGGTGTATAATCGCCAGAATATGCTGAAGCGCTACCCCATCAAGTCGCACCAGAAGGTACGTACAATCGCCCTTGACGGCGAGGGTAACATCTGGGCAGGAACGACTGACGGAATCTTGATTATGAACTTCAAGAACGGTAAGTTTGACGTCAAGGAACTTGAGTTGCCGAAAGACGAAAGCAAGGGACTAGCCAGTACCGACATCGTTTGTCTGGCCTGCGACAGGCACGGCACCATGTGGGTAGGCTCTAACAGCGGCGGCCTGAGCCGTACTACCACCAAGGATGCTGAAGGCGCATGGCAGTTCGAGACCTTCGGCGTTGAGCAGGGATTGCCTTCAGAGGAGATCAGCAGCATCACCTTTGACAACAAAGGCAACGTGTGGTTTAGTACAGACCACATCCTGTGCTCCTATGATATCAAGAAGAATATTTTCACTACCTTCTCCTATCTGGACGGTGTTGATGACACCATGTGCTCAGAGGGAGCAGCGGTAGCCTTGCCCAACGGCAACATTCTCTTCGGCACCATCAACGGCTATTATGTGGTAGACCGCGCCAAACTTATCACCAAGGTTGGTTCGCTGCTGAAGTTGCGCATCACCGACTTCTACCTGAACGAAGAGCTACAGTCGCCACGACTGAACAGCAACTTCGACTACTACGTGCCAGAGAGCAAACGTGTGGAACTGCCAGGACACAACTACATGTTTGCCTTCCGCTTTGCGTCGCTGAACTACCAGTACCAGCACCGCATCCACTACCAGTACCGACTGGAAGGCTACGATACGGAGTGGCACAATGCCGGAAAAGACCGCAAGGCAGTGTATAACGACATCCCTGCAGGAACCTACCACTTCCAGGTGAAGGCCTTCCTGCTGGAATCTCCAGAGAACTACGACATGCGTACTATCGAGGTCGTCGTACCTCCCTACTTCCTGCTGTCGTCATCAGCCATCTGGATTTACCTCATCCTTCTCGCCATTGCAGGCATCGGACTGCTGTGGTGGTATCAGGAGCATCAGCGTATTACCATGCATCCTGCCCTTGAATTCAACGAGACCACCAAGGCTGAGGCTGAAAAGCCGCAAGAGCCTATAGAGGAGGAAGGAACGGACGAATACGAAATTATCAAGAGTTAATATATATAAGGAGAAATATACAGGGGCCGTGTCGGTTCGATAGGGATACTCATCAAATTAAACGTGAAAACCGGATTGTCACCTCTTGCCAATGGCGGGCCACAAGCAGTGCCCTCGGGCAATGCCAAGCCGCAAGGCCGGTGGATTACAACGGCGGAGAACGTCCACATCTTTTAACAAAGGAGTTTTCATCACATCACCGCACGGCCCTTTTTTAGATGAAAGATTAAAGATTAAGAATTAAAGATTTAAGATAAACAACAGAGCATTATGTTTTCAGGTATTATAGAAGAGTTTGCTACCGTCGTAGCTATCCGAAAAGACAGAGACAATATTGACTTTACGCTGCGCTGCTCGTTTGTCGACGAGCTGAGCATTGACCAGAGTGTGGCACACAATGGCGTGTGTCTGACAGTTGTCAGCATTGAGAACGGCACCTATGTCGTCACCGCCATGCGTGAAACCCTGGAGCGTTCCAACCTCGGCCTGCTGAAGGTGGGCGACAAGGTGAATGTCGAGCGTAGCATGCTGATGAACGGACGACTGGATGGGCACATCGTTCAGGGCCATGTCGACGAGACAGCCCGTTGCATTGCCAAGGAGGATGCCAACGGCAGCACGTACTTCACCTTTGAATATAAGGACGACCGCGAGATGGCCCGCAACGGCTACTTCACTGTCGACAAGGGCAGCGTCACCGTCAATGGTGTCTCTCTGACGGTTTGCAATCCCACGCAGAACACGTTCCAAGTAGCCATCATCCCCTACACCATGGAACATACCAACTTCCAGGACATTCAAATAGGGACGGTTGTCAACCTGGAATTTGACATTCTCGGGAAATACATCGCACGCTTACAACAGCTGTAAACAACACAAATAGTCCTCGCTTTTGGCGAGGACTATTTACTTTGTGTGTCCGGACTATTCAGACCAGCCTTGAGAACTATGCTCACTCTTCTTCAGGAGTAATGAGCTTGTAACCCTTGCCGTGGATGTTGATGATTTCAATCTGCGGATCCTCCTTGAGGTGCTTGCGCAGTTTGGTGATGTAGACATCCATCGAGCGTGCGTTGAAATAGTTGTCATCAATCCAGATGGTCTTCAGGGCAAAGTCACGCTGCAGAATCTCGTTAGCGTGTGAGCACAGCAAGCCCAGGAGTTCGTTCTCCTTGGTGGTGAGCTTGGTCTGCTTGTCATCGATGGTCAGCAGCTGCTTCTGGGTATCGAAGGTGAACTTACCGATGCGATATACCGAACTCTCCTTGTTTTTCTTGCCACGGACACGGCGCAGGATAGCCTCTACACGGAACACGAGTTCCTCCATGGAGAAGGGCTTGGTGATGTAGTCGTCGGCACCGATCTTGAATCCCTCCAGGATGTCCTCCTTCAGCGTCTTGGCGGTGAGGAAGATAATGGGGATGTCGGCATTAGCCTGACGGATTTCCTGTGCCAGCGTGAAACCGTCCTTCTTAGGCATCATCACGTCTAACACACAGATGTCGAACTTGGTCTTGAGGAAGGCCTTGTAACCAGCCTCGCCGTCGGGACATAACTCGGCCATATAGCCTTTAGCTGCCAGATACTCGCGCAACAGCATTCCTAAGTTCTCGTCGTCTTCGCAAAGAAGAATCTTCAGTTTTTCGTCCATAACCTAATCATTTACAATTTAACTATTACTATTTACTATTTATTGTTCTATTTGACTATTTACTATTCATGTTTAGTCATTGACTGATTTCTCAGTCCTCCTTCATCACGGGCAGGGAGATAGTAAACTTAGTACCCTTGCCTACTTCGCTCTCGGCCTTGATTTCACCCTGATGCAGGTCGACGACCTTCTTAACATAAGCCAGTCCGAGGCCGAAGCCCTTGACATCGTGCTTGTTGCCGGTGTGTACACGGTAGAACTTGTCGAATATCTTGCGCAGGTTCTCCTTCTTGATGCCCTGACCGGTATCGCGGATACAAAGGTACAACTTCTCGTTGTCGTTCCATGTACGGATATAGATATCCAGCGGCTCGTCGGGCTTGCGGTACTTCACGGCATTGTCCATCAGATTGGTGATGGCGTTCTGGAAGTGAACCTCATCGACGTAAATGGCCGAGTCTATAGCTTCTATCTCGGTGTATATCTTGCCTCCGGTATGCTCCACACGCAGGGTGAACGTCTGGGCAATCTGCTCCACCATCTCGTTCAGGTCGAGTTCCTTCTTCTTGAAGATGACACTCTTCTTGTCGAACATCGACATCTGAAGCACCTTCTCTACCAAGAAGCGAAGTCGCTTAGACTCGTCATTGATGACACCACTGAGGTGCTTGGTCATCTGCTCCGTCTTGGGCACGCTCTCGTCGTTCATCATCTGTGCCGCGAGCGAGATAGAGGCGATAGGCGTCTTCAGCTCATGCGTCATGTTGTTGATGAAGTCATTCTTAATTTCCGTATAACGCTTCTGGCGGAAGATGACGACGATGGTGAAGATAAACGTGATGAGCAGCACAAGAGTAAAGATGATGCTGGGTATCATGAAGCGCACGCTGGAGAAGATGTAGTTGTTCATCTCCGGGAAGTGGATGCGCACCAGGCCCATCTTCGACTGCGGGTCGTTGCGGAACAACATCTGCTGGTAGCTATACTCCTTGCCCTTCTCCTCATAGTCCGGACAGCGATACACCTCGCGGCCATCAGTGGTCGACACGGTGAAGTGGTAGGGAATATTGATGCCATTGTTCATCAGCTCGGCACGGATGTCCTGGTCGAGCATACGGAAGTTGATGCGTTCCTTCAACGGCTTGTCGCTGGCGGTATAGAGGATGTTATACACCACCTCGTCCAGCAACGCCTTTTGGTAGATATAGCGGTTGCGCACAATCTCCTGCATGGTCTTGGCGGCCTCAGTGATGGAATTCTTGTCCTTACGAAGAATCATAGCCTTGGGAATGCTGGCGGGCTTAATCTTCAGCGCCTTTACCTGAAAGGATGAATAAATGGTGCCATCGTCAGCCGCCACAGCAAACTGGTGGGAGTGCTGGACAGAACCCAGTCCGTCGACGATAATCGAGTCCTGCGTAAAGGCACGGCGCTCAGTCTCGTTGACATCCTTCTCCAGATAGCGCAACGTCTCGTTCATTTCCAGATTGCGCGATGCCTGATAGAGAGAACGATTCACACTCTCGTCAAACTGCTCCTTCTTCATCTTCACCATCTCCTCGACATAGGAGAACTGAAGATAAAGCAGGGCCAGGAACGAGAATCCCATGATGACTGCTATGGTCCAAATAGTTGACTTCTTCATAACGGGTGCAAAATTAGTAATTTCCCGTTATGAAGAAGCATCTTTAGTTAATTATTTCCGTTAATTTTAACGATTTTAACAGAAACATCTATATTTAGTTTTGAATATCGACATTAGAAGTGGACATTAACATCCACTCCCAACTGTATGGGGTTGCCACGCTGGGCAAAGTTCTGATTGGTAATCTTGCTGTTCACCAGGAATGTATTGTAGTGTGTATTGGTCAGGTTGCGTCCCCAAAGATCTACGACGACGACACCCAAGTCGAAGGCTGCATGGGCACCAAGGGTGGCATAGAACTTCTGGTACAGTGCATTGTCTGCTTCCCAGTAGGTCTTGCCTTGTCCCTGCACATTAGCTCCGACGGTCAATGCACGCAGGACGCTGCCGCCCATGTCGAAGCGGTAGTCTCCGTGGGCGCTAAACTGATGCAAGGGAATGAAGGGCACGTAGTTGTCCTTGTAGCTGACGGGCTGGCGCTGGTCGTTATAGTCGTCATACTCCTTAAACTTCGCATTGACGAAGCTGTAGGTGGCTCCCCACAGCAGGTGATTGTCGACGGCACTGCCGCGCAGCGCCAACTCGGCACCGCAGCTATAGCTCTTGCCGGCATTGACGATGATGCGTCCGTAGCCGTAGGCAGGACTCATAGCCGACAGCTGCTGGTTACGAATCTGCGTATAGAATAGCGCAACGTCGGCCTTTACCTTATTATTAAATAGGTTCAGGTGCGTGCCGAACTCGTAGTTCCACGTCGTCTCCGGATCATAGCTAATCTGATCTTTCAGCTGGTCGATGTTCTCTTCGGTGTGTTTCACCTGACCGTCGCGAGGAATGTTGGCCCCCATAGAACGCATCTCTGTCTGGAAGATGTCGGAGAAGGCCTGCAGGTTATATCCTCCGGCACGATAACCCTTGCTGACAACGGCAAACAGATTGCTGCCTGCCTCGTCGAACGTCCACGTCAGTCCGAACTTGGGCAACAGCTGGTTGCTGGTATGTTTGAACGATGCCTCGTAGCTTGAAGCGTACGGAATAATCATTTCGATAGTCCTGGGTCCCATAGCCATGCGGAAGTCCATATCCGTCATAGCCGTTGTAGTGAAGTCGTTCTTGACCTGTACAAAGTCGTAGCGCAGTCCCAGCGTTGCCGTCAGCGCTTCGGCCAGGTCGAGGTTGGTCTCGTGATAGATGCCCAGATTGAACTGCGGAGTCTTGAAGTCGCCGGGAATTCGGAAGTTGGTGAACTTCAGCGTATGTGTCGGCGGCAATACACGAGCCATCACAGCATCGAGCATACTGGTCATCTGTGGTCCGAAGGTAACAGGAGCATCCGTATGCAGCCACTGATAACTGCCGAAAACGCCTGTCGTATGCTTCCATATACCCTCGCCCTTAGAGCGCAGCACCACCTCCTGTGTCAGCGCATTCATCTTCTGCTGCTGCATCAGGTGCATGTAGTCGTCGACAACGTAGTCCTGATCCATCTGCATACGGTCCCACAGATACTGGTGACTGGTGGTAGAGGTAAGCAGCAGCGTGCCGAAGTCGTACGAGACGTTCAGGCCTGTATTCACCATCTGACGACGATAGGTGTTCATCGTGGTGGTGGCAGGCAGGGAGGTATGATTCTCCGCTTCATCATAATAACCATAGGGGAAGCCGTTCTGAATGGCATACTGGTAATCGCTGGTCAAGTCGAAGGTCAGACGGTCGTTAGCTTTCCACATCAGGCGCACCTTGGCACCAGCCTCGTCCGCCTTGTCGTTGCGCTCACCCAGATGGGTATTCATCAGGAAACCCTTCTGACCCTGATAGAATCCAGCCACCGTGAAGGCCAGCCGCTCGCTGGGACGATGGTAGTGGGCAACCTCAACCTTTCGCTGCCAGCCGCTGGCGGCAGTCAGATTGATGTCCGTTCCCTGATAGCTCATCGGGTTCTTGGAGTAGATACGAACGATACCACCCTCGGTATTAGCACCATAGAGCGTACCCTGCGGTCCACGCAGCACGTCGACACGGTCCAGCATGTAGAAATGCGTATTGAAGGCCGACTTGGAAATCAGCGGTATGTTGTCGTAGTAGATACCTACGGCCATATTGTTGACACGTGACCCAATGCCGCGAATATACATTGACGACGTCAGCCGGGAACCATACTGCGGCATCGTAAACGAAGGCACATACAGCGACATGTCCGTCAGCTGGCGCACCTGCAGCTGCTGCATTTCCTGCTGGGTCATTACGCTTGAACTCAGCGGTTGCTGGCGCAGCAGACGCCCCTCCTTAGGCTGTGATACGACTATCACCTCGTCCAGGTCGACGACCCGCGAGGTATCATTGACAGCAATGATGTCAGACTCGTGGATTTCACCAGCCGTTGCGATTAACGATAGAAGCAGTAAACTTCCTGTCAGATACAATCTTTTCATCTTAATGACTATTCAAACGTTTTGCGGTTGCAAAGGTACAAAAGAACTTTCGCCCCCGCAATCCTCATTTATATGGATTTTGATGTCTTGCCGACCCGCCAAGCGTGTGCCAGCGCCCAACGGACTAACGACGCCTGCGCTGGCGGACAGCCTCGTACATCAGGATGGCCGCAGAGACGCTGACGTTCAGCGAATCGGTTATACCCAGCATAGGAATGCGGATATGGGCATTGGCAGCCTGCCGCCACTGGTCGGTCAAGCCCGTCGACTCCGTCCCCATAACGATGGCCGTAGCCTGAGTCATATCGGTATCGTAGTATAGCTCTGAATCCTGCAACTGCGCCGTCAGGATCTGAATACCGTGCTGCATCAGGAAGCTGATGCACTCCTCAGAGGAGCAGGCCACACAAGGCACGCTGAAGAAGGCCCCTGTGGACGAGCGGATGATGTTGGGATGATAGAGGTCGCACAAGGGGTCGCAGACAATGACGGCATCCACGCCTGCAGCATCGGCCGAGCGCAGGATGGCGCCCAGATTTCCAGGCTTCTCTACGCTCTCCAGCACGACGACGAAGGCATCCTGCGGCAGATGAAGCTCGGAGAGTTGCACATCGTGCGTCCGCACCTCGGCAATGATACCCTCAGAACCACCGCGGTACGCCACCTTATTATATATATAAGGGGTGACCTCCACTACCCTGCCCTGTCCGCTCCAGGCAGCGCCCATGATCTCCGGACATACGAACACGGTGTCCAGCTGGTAGCCCTTCTGCAGGCAGCGTTCCACCTCGCGGCGTCCCTCGACGACAAAGAGTCCGTGCTTGCGGCGCACGGCAGACTTCTGCTGCAGTTCTTGCAGCAGCTTAATCTTTGGATTCTGGGCACTCGTTATCTGTTCCATTACTATTCTTACGTTTCTCCTTGCGGCGGAACCGCAAGGCACAATTAGCGTTCATGCAATTCCTTGCGGCGGAACCGCAAGGCACAGGAATCTACAGGTCATCACATTCCTTGAGCCACAGCATTGAGCAAGCGTCGCTGGCCATACGCCAGTCGCCACGCGGCGAGAGCGAAATGGTGCCGACCTTCGGTCCGTCGGGCAGACAGGAGCGCTTGAACTGCTGTGAGAAAAAGCGCCGGCAGAAGGTCGTGAGCCAATGCTTGATGGTTTCGCTGTCATAGGCGTCACCGAAGGCATGCTTGGCCAAAAGGAAAATCTTAGCCGGCCGGAATCCGAAGCGCAGCATATAATAAAGGAAGAAGTCGTGCAACTCGTAAGGTCCCACGAGGTCTTCGGTCTTTTGGGCAATATTTCCTTGCTCGTCAGCAGGCGTCAGCTCTGGCGAAATGGGGGTGTCTACGATGTCTATCAACGTCTCACACTCGGCCTTGAACTGAGGCAGTTTGGCGATGTAGCGCACCACATACTGGATGAGCGTCTTGGGTATGCCGCCGTTGACGCCATACATGGACATGTGGTCACCGTTATACGTTGCCCAGCCTAAGGCCAATTCCGACAGGTCGCCTGTGCCGACAACCAATGCGCTGAGTTTGTTGGCGAGGTCCATCAGAATCTGCGTCCGTTCGCGAGCCTGCGAGTTCTCGTAGGTAGCATCGTGAATGGAGGCATCGTGGCCAATATCCTTGAAATGCTGCGTGACGGCCTTGGCGATGCTAATTTCCATCTGCGAAATGCCCAGCAGCTGCATCAAGGTCACGGCATTGTCGTGTGTGCGGTCGCTGGTGCCAAAACCTGGCATCGTGACACCCACGATGCCCTTGCGGTCGTAGCCTAACTTATCGAAGGTACGGACACAAACCAACAAGGCCAGTGTGGAGTCCAATCCACCGCTGATGCCAACAACAACGTGCTGGCAATTGGTGTGCAGAAGGCGTTTTGCCAGTCCTGCCGTCTGGATGTTCAGTATCTCCTCGCACGTCTCAGCCATCTTGTCGTCAGTCGGAATGAAGGGGTGCGGATTGATGGGGCGCTCCAATTCGAAGGGATGATTGCCGACAGGCTTTGTCTGAATAATCTGTGCTTGAGCATGGCGCTGTGCATTGATGAACGTCGAGTTGGTATGCCGCTCAGTGCGCAGGCGTTCCACATCGATTTGGGCCGACTGCAACTGTGGCTGGAAGGAGAAGCGTTCGCCCTCGACAAGCAGCGTTCCATTCTCAAAAATCATTGCGTTGCCACCATAGACGACATCCTGTGTCGACTCGCCGAAACCACTGCTGCTATAGACGTAGCCACTCATGGTACGTGCACTCTGCTGAGCGACCAGCGAGCGCAGGTAGTTGTGCTTGCCGATGAGTTCGTTGCTCGTCGAGCAGTTCAGGATAATCTCGGCTCCGGCCATCGTCAGGTTGTTGCTGGGCGGAATGGGAGCCCAGACGTCTTCGCATATCTCCACGCCAAACTTGGCACCATCCACCGTGCGGAACACCTTGGGCTCGGCCGACAACGTAATGGGGGTGCCGGCCAGATAGATGTCGGTAGGATTCAAGTCCTGAGCGGAGGCAAACCAGCGTTTCTCGTAGAACTCATTGTAGTTGGGCAGGTACGTCTTGGGGACGACACCCAGCAACGTGCCGTTCTGTACGACGGCGGCACAGTTGAGCAACAGCCCTCCGGCCTGAACGGGCAAGCCAACGACGCTGATGACGTCCAGCTGTCGTGAAAACTCCAGCAGGCGCAGCAGGCCGTCCTCAGCCTTAGCCAGCAGCAGCTGTTCCTTGAACAGGTCCTGGCAGGTATAGCCCGTCAGCGACAATTCGGGGAAGCAGAGCAATTCGACGTGCTGGCTGTCGGCCAACGACATGAGTTTTTCAATCTCTGCCACGTTATAATCCACGTCGGCTACGCGTACGGCAGGCACTGCAGCAGCCACTTTTACAAATCCGTATTTCATCATGTTTTTTACGATATTACGATATTTCGATATAGCGGTTTGACGATGTTTAGGGAATCAGCAGCGACGAGTCGCCGTAGCTCAGGAAGCGGAAGTCGTGCGACAACGCATAGTCGTAAATCTTGCGCCAGTCGCCCTTGACGAAGGCGCTTACAAGCAACAGCAGCGTCGACTGCGGCTGGTGGAAGTTGGTGACCAGCATGCGTACAATCTTGTAGTCGTAGCCTGGAGCAATGATAATCTGCGTCGACGAGTGCAGCACGGTCAAATCGTTACGCACCATCCAGTCGAGCAAAGCCTGCAGGACCTCTTTTACTTCAGGGTTCTCACCGCTTACCTCTTCGTAAGGCTCCCATTGCCTGACGTGCAAATCCTCTTCCTTCAAATCTGGATTGCGAAGCACCTTGAGGCCCATGTAGTAGAGGCTTTCCAACGTACGGACGCTAGTGGTTCCGACGGCAATGGCCTCAGCATCGTGGGCCAGCAGGCGCTCGATGGTGTGACGGCGCACGGCCACATATTCGGTGTGCATATCGTGCTCGCCGATGGTAGCACTCTTGACGGGCTTAAAGGTGCCTGCTCCCACATGCAACGTCAGCTCTTCACGCTCTATGCCACGCTGGTCAAGGTCTGCCAATACCCGCTCGGTAAAATGCAGTCCGGCCGTCGGAGCAGCCACGCTACCCTTGATTTTCGAATAGACAGTCTGATAGGTCGTCTTGTCGCTCTCCTCAGCCTTGCGGTTCAGATAGGGCGGAATGGGCAATTCGCCGATAGCATCGATAACCTCAGCCAGTGACGCCCCCCCATCCCATTGGAACTCAATGAGTTGGCTCGTTCCTGCCTCGCCCTTGCGAGTAGCCGTAATGGTCATCTGCTTTCCATTGATATCCAGCGTTCTGCTGAGGGCACCCTCCTTCCACTTCTTCTGATTGCCGATGATGCACAACCACTGGCAACAGTCTCTCGTCTGAAACATCTGCTCGTAGTCGGCAGGCTTGGCTGGTTCCAGCAGGAAGATTTCTATCAGCGCACCGGTTTCCTTGCGGAAATGCAGTCGCGCCTGGATGACCTTCGTGTTGTTGAACACCATCAGCGCACCTTGCGGCAAATGCTCAGGCAGGTGATAGAAGACATCCTCGCCTACTTCACCTTTATTATATATGAGTAGTTTCGAGTGGTCGCGCTCGGCTATAGGAAACTTCGCAATCCGCTCGTCAGGCAACGCGTAGCTGTAGTCCTGAATCTGTATCTCTTTCGTTTTCATGCCTGCAAAGGTAATCATTCGGAAGGAAACGACAAAAGAAAAACCCGACTTTTTATGACTTACCGGACAGCAGGAAGAAAAAGGAAGTGTTTCTTTTGGCTATGTGGTTATTTTTTCGTACCTTTGCAGCCGTATATTATAAATAAGGTAAAAGAAAGAGCATGATAACAGTCACAAACTTAGCAATTCAGTTTGGTAAGAAGACGTTATACAAGGACGTCAATCTAAAGTTTACGAGTGGAAATATCTATGGCATCATCGGTGCCAACGGTGCCGGTAAGTCTACCCTGTTGCGCGCCATCAGCGGCGATCTGGAACCCAACAAGGGTACCATTGAGATGCTGCCCGGCGAGCGCATGTCGGTGCTGGAGCAGGACCACTTCAAGTATGATGCCTATTCCGTGATGGACACCGTGCTGATGGGACATCAGCCGCTGTGGAAGAACATGAAAGAGCGCGAGACGCTGTACGCCAAGGACGAAATGACCGAGGAAGACGGCGTACGGGCTGCCGACCTCGAAATGGCCTTTGCCGAAATGAACGGCTGGGAGGCCGAGAGCGAGGCCGCACAGCTGTTGCAGAACCTGGACGTCAAGGAGGAACAGCACTACGCCCAGATGTCGGACATCTCGAACAACGAGAAGGTGCGCGTCATGCTGGCCAAGGCCCTCTTTGGACACCCCGACAACCTATTGCTCGACGAGCCCACTAACGACCTCGACCTGGACACTGTGCAATGGCTGGAGGAATACCTCTCGAACCTGGAGCAATGCGTGCTGGTCGTCAGCCACGACCGTCACTTTCTGGATGCCGTATCGACACAGACCGTAGATATCGACTTCGGCAAGGTGACGCTCTTCTCGGGTAACTACTCGTTCTGGTACGAGTCGTCGCAGCTGGCACTGCGCCAGGCCCAGAACCAGAAGATGAAGGCCGAGGAGAAGCGCAAGCAGCTCGAGGAGTTCATCCGCCGCTTTAGCGCCAACGTGGCGAAGTCGAAGCAGACTACATCGCGCAAAAAGATGCTGGAGAAGCTGAACGTCGAGGAAATCACCCCCTCCACCCGCAAATACCCGGGCATCATCTTCTCGATGGAGCGCGAGCCTGGCACGCAGATATTGGAGGTAGAGGGCCTGAAGGCACTCGACGCAGACGGAACGGTCTTGTTCGACAATGTCAACTTCACCATTGAGAAGGGACAGAAGACCGTCTTCCTGTCGCACAACCCCAAGGCTATGACTGCCCTCTTCGAGATTATCAACGGCAACCGTGAGGCCGATGCAGGCACCTACAAGTGGGGCGTCACCATCACCACTGCCTACCTGCCACTGGACAACACCGAGTTCTTCAAGTCAGAGATGAACCTCGTCGACTGGCTCTCGCAGTTCGGTACCGGCAACGAGGTGATGATGAAGTCGTTCCTGGGTCGCATGCTCTTCAAGGACGAAGACATCCAAAAGAAGGTCTGCGTACTCTCCGGAGGCGAGAAGATGCGTTGCATGATAGCCCGTATGCAGCTGAAGAACGCCAACTGTCTCATCCTCGATACGCCCACCAACCACCTGGATCTGGAGTCCATTCAGGCTTTCAACAACAACCTGATATCCTTCAAGGGCAACATCCTCTTTGCCTCGCACGACCATGAGTTTATCAACACCGTGGCCGACCGCATCATTGAGCTCACGCCCAAAGGTACCATCGACAAGCTGACCACCTACGACGACTACATCTACGACGAAGCCATCAAGGCCAAGAAGGCAGAGATGTACGCGTAAAGAGAACGAGCCAGTTTTTTGGCACGATATTTGCAGTAAACACTGTAAACAAACATTAAACATTATGACAGAAGAAGAAAAGATAAATCAGGAAGAGGAGGAAATCCTCAACGACCAGGAACAAGAGTCACAGGACGACAACACAGCAGCCGACGGCTCAACTACTGACAGCCCCGCTGTCGACGGTTCTCCCGTCGACGACACCCCTGCCGACGACACCGCCGACGACCAAGACCCGCTTGAAAAAGCCCAGGCCGAAATCGCCGACCTCAAGAATCAGCTGCTCTACAAGGTTGCCGAGTTCGACAACTACCGCAAACGCACCCTCAAGGAAAAGGCCGAGCTTATCCTCAACGGCGGCGAGAAGGCCGTTTCAGCCATTCTGCCCGTTATCGACGATATGGAGCGCGCCATCGACAACGGCGCCAAGACCGACGACCCCGAGGTACTGCGCGAAGGTATGGACCTCATCTACCACAAGTTCATGAAAGCCCTGGAGAGCTTGGGCGTCAAGAAGATAGAGACCGAGAATGCCGACTTTGACACCGATGTTCACGAAGCTGTAGCAATGGTTCCGGGTATGGGTGACGACAAGAAAGGCAAGGTCATTGACTGCCTGCAGACGGGTTACCAGCTCAACGACAAGGTCATACGTCATGCCAAAGTGGCAGTCGGCCAATAAACAGAAGTGTTCCTTGCGGTTCTGCCGCAAGACCCATCGCGAATTAGTGTTCCTTGCGGTTCTGCCGCAAGGCAATAGATAAAAACAACAATGGCACAAAAAAGAGACTACTACGAAGTCCTTGGCGTCGACAAGAACGCTACAGAGGACCAGATTAAGAAGGCGTACCGCACCATCGCCATCAAATACCACCCTGACCGTAACCCAGGCAACAAGGAAGCCGAGGAGAAGTTCAAGGAGGCTGCTGAGGCATACGACGTGCTGCACGACCCGCAGAAGCGCCAACAGTACGACACGTTCGGCTTCAACGGACCTGGCGGCATGGGCGGAGGCTTCGACCCCTTCGGAGGCGCCTCGATGAACATGGACGACATCTTCTCCATGTTCGGCGACATCTTCGGCGGACACGCCGGAGGCTTTGGCGGATTCGGAGGAGGCGGCAGGAGCCGTTCACCCCAGAAACACCGCGGCAGTGACCTGAGACTGAAAGTCCGTCTGTCGCTGGAGGAGATAGCACACGGCGTCACCAAGAAGTTTAAGGTACGCAAGGACATCACTTGCTCGCACTGTCACGGCACTGGTGCCGAGGCTGGCAGCACCAGCGAACAGTGTCCTACCTGTCACGGATCGGGCATCATCACCCATACCACACAGAGCATCTTCGGCATGATGCAGACCCAGGGTGTCTGCCCTACCTGCGGTGGCGAAGGAACGGTCATCAAGAACAAATGTAAGCACTGTGGCGGCACAGGTGTCGAGAAGGGCGAAGAAGTCGTGGAAATCAAGATTCCCGCAGGTGTCGCAGAAGGCATGATTGTCAACGTACCCGGCAAGGGTAACGCCGGACGCCGCAAGGGCATCAACGGCGACATACAGGTACTCATTGAGGAGGAGGAAAACGACACCTTCATCCGCGACAACAATGACCTGATATACAACCTACTGCTCGACTTCCCGACAGCTGCACTAGGTGGCGACATCGAGATACCGACCATTGAAGGCACTCGCCTCAAGGTCAAGATGGAGCCAGGAACCCAGCCCGGCAAGACCATCCGTCTGCGTGGCAAAGGCTTGCCGGCCGTTCAAGGCTATGGACGAGGTAACGGCGACTTGGTGGTCAACATCAGTGTCTACGTACCGAAGACCCTCAGCCGTGAGGAGAAGGCTGCCATCGAGCAGTTCCGCCAAAGCGACAACTTCAAGGGCGACGCAGCCACCAAGCGCAGCATCTTCCAGAAGTTCAAGAACTACTTCAGTTAACAGTATGTTGCGACTGAGTCGCAACAAAACATCAAGAAGTCTATGACCTACCAAGAAACCTGCGATTACCTGTTCAACCAGATGCCCATGTTCGAACGACAGGGTGCATCCGGTTACAAGGAAGGGCTGAGCAACACACTGGCACTGGACGACCACTTCGGTCACCCTCACCAAGCCTATGCCACCATTCATGTGGGAGGCACCAATGGCAAGGGAAGCGTGTCACACACCATTGCCGCCATCCTGCAGGAGTGCGGCTATCACGTAGGTCTTTACACTTCACCCCATCTGGTGGACTTCCGTGAACGCATCCGCGTCAACGGAAAGCCCATCAGCGAGAATTACGTCATTGACTTTGTTGACAAGGAGCGTGCATTTTTTGAACCCCTGCATCCTTCTTTCTTCGAGGTGACCACCGCTATGGCCTTCAAGTATTTCAAGGACATGAAAGTGGACATTGCCGTCGTAGAAGTGGGCTTGGGAGGCCGACTGGATTGTACCAACATCATTTCTCCCCTCGTCAGCGTCATTACCAACATTAGCTTTGACCACACGCAGTTCCTTGGCAACACGCTGGCCATGATTGCCGGCGAGAAGGCGGGTATTATCAAGAAAGGCATTCCCGTCGTCATAGGAGAAGCCAATGCTGAAACGCGTCCTGTTTTCGAGGCCAAGGCTCGCACAGTGGGAGCACCCATCATCTTTGCACAAGACAACAAGGAGGTCATTAGTGCCACACCCGTTCCCGAGGGGGGCATGATATACCACACCCAGCACCTGGGACAGCTCCGAGGCGATCTGGGGGGCATCTATCAGGAACTGAACATGAACACCGTCTTGTTGGCTATGAACGAGTTGGCGAAGCAAGGGTACATCACACTCCAGGAAGACAGCAATACCAGCCAGACAGCGGCCGCAGAACTCACCAAAGGCGTCAGACACGTCATCAAGACGACAGGACTCATGGGACGCTGGCAACTCGTCATGGAAAATCCAAAGGTCATCTGCGACACAGGCCACAACGTGGGCGGTTGGCAATTTATCAGCAAGCAACTCAAGCTGACGCAATGCCAGCAACAGCACATCGTCTTCGGCATGGTCGACGACAAGGATATAGACGGTGTCCTCAGCCTATTGCCACAGCAAGCAAACTATTACTTCACAAAGGCCGATAGCCATAGGGCCATCAGTGAGATGAGGTTACAGGAACTGGCTGCTGCCCACGGACTGAAAGGCAATTGCTATCCCACTGTAAGCGAAGCCTTCAAGGCTGCCATTGCCTGTGCGTCCCACGACGACTTGATATTCATCGGTGGCAGTAGCTATGTCGTCGGCGATTTCCTTAAAACATGCATTTAGAAACAAAACTTATCAATATGACAAACACTAACCAAACACCCAATTTATGCGGTTTAAACCGCAAGGACTTCCAAACCACCATCAATGGCAAGAAGACCGACTTATACATCTTGAAGAACCGCAAAGGCTTTGAAGTCGCAGTTACCAACTATGGCGGTGCCATTGTAGCAATCATGGTACCCGACAAAAACGGTCAGGTAGCCAACGTCATTCAGGGTTACGACAACATTCAGGATGTCATCAACACCCCAGAGCCTTACCGCTCTACCCTTATCGGCCGCTACGGCAACCGCATTGCCAAGGGACAGTTCATTCTGAACGGCAAAGACTATCAGCTGGCTGTCAACGACGGCCCCAACGCCTTGCACGGAGGTCCGACAGGTTTCCATACCCGTATTTGGGACGCCAAGCAGATGGGACCTCGTTCATTGGCCCTGACCTACGTCAGCAGCTATGGCGAGGAAGGCTTTACAGGCGAGTGCCGCATCACAGTGGAGTACACCTTTACCGACCTTAACGAACTGGTTATCGAGTATCTGGCAACCACCAACAAGAAGACGATTATCAACCTCACTCATCATGCCTACTTCTCACTGCCCGGTATAGCCAATCCTACCCCGACCATTGAGCAGCAACGATGCGAAATCAATGCTGACTTCTTCCTGCCTATCGACAACACCTGCATTCCTACGGGTGAAATTCTGAAGGTTGCAGGCACGCCTTTTGATTTCCGAACTCCGAAGGCCATCGGCCAAGACATCGAGACCGACTGTGAACAGATCAAGAACGGTTCAGGTTACGACCATTGCTATGTGCTCAACAAGCAAGAAGAAGGCGAGCTCAGTTTCGCTGCGCGTCTTACCGAGCCTCAGAGCGGACGCACCTTGGAGGTGTACACCACAGAACCAGGCATGCAGCTCTATTCCGACAACTGGGGCGAAGGCCACAAGGGGCAGCATGGTGCTACATTCCCCCGTCGCTCGGCTGTTTGTTTCGAGTGCCAGCACTTCCCTGACACCCCCAATCGTCCCTACTTCCCCTCTGTGGTGTTGAATCCTGGCGAGCAATACAAGCAGAAGACCATCTATCGCTTCGGCGCAGAGTAAGCAAGAGCTGAATAACAAAATGTAGAATGACCGATATGCCGATATCGACATATCAAAATAACCAGAAGACAATTATGATTGAAATAGAACAAGTAAGAAGCCGCTTTATCAAGCACTTCGATGGCAAGACGGGAAATGTATATGCCGCTCCCGGACGTATCAACCTCATCGGTGAGCACACCGATTATAACGGAGGCTTCGTGTTCCCAGGAGCCGTTGACAAGGGTGTTGTTGCCGAGATGCGTGCCAATGGCACTGACGACACCGTAATGGCTTATGCCATAGACTTGAAAGATCGTGTCGACTTCAAGTTGAGCGACCCAGACGGTCCACGTGCTTCCTGGGCCCGCTATATCTACGGCATTGCTCTCGAAATGAAGAAACTGGGAGTTCCTGTAAAAGGTTTCAATATCGCTTTCTCCGGAGACGTTCCCCTCGGTGCAGGAATGTCAAGTAGCGCTGCTATGGAGAGTTGCTTTGCCTGCGGTCTCAACGACCTCTTTGGTGACAACAAGGTCAGCCTGTGGGACATGGTTCTGGCCGGTCAGGCTACAGAGCATAACTACTGCGGTGTCAACTGTGGCATTATGGACCAGTTTGCCAGCGTCTTTGGCAAGGCAGGCTGTCTGATGCGCCTCGACTGCCGCTCTCGTGAGTTCGAATACTTTCCCTTCAAGCCCGATGGCTATCGTCTCGTACTGCTCGACAGTGCCGTCAAACATCAGTTAGCTGGCTCACCCTATAACGATCGTCGCAACTCGTGCGAGAATGTGGTCAAGCACATTGCTGCCAAGCATCCAGAAGCTCAGTTTGAGACACTTCGTGACTGTACATGGGAGCAGCTCGAAGAGGTAAAGGCCGAGGTCGGTGAAGAGGATTATCGCCGTGCTAAATTCGTACTAGGCGAGAAAGACCGTGTCTTAGGAGTCTGTGAAGCCCTGAACGAAGGCGACTACGAACGTGTCGGCGAGCTGATGTATCAGACGCACGATGGACTTTCAAAGGACTATGAGGTTAGCTGTGAAGAACTTGATTTCCTCAACCAGATTGCCCGCGACAACCAAGTTACCGGCTCCCGCATCATGGGTGGCGGCTTTGGCGGTTGTACTATCAATCTAGTACGCAACGATTTGTACCACACGTTCATCGCTGATGCCAAGAAGCGCTTCAACGAGAAGTACGGCCACGAGCCCAAAGTCATCGACGTCATCATTGGCGACGGAGCTCGCAAACTATGCTAATGAACGAACATAAGATTATCAACGATCCCGTCTTTGGGTTTATCAAGATTAAGCGCGGACTGCTGTATGATATTGTCAGTCATCCGCTATTTCAGCGCCTGAACCGCATCAATCAACTCGGATTGACCAGTGTGGTTTACCCTGGCGCACGACACACCCGCTTTCAGCATTCGTTAGGAGCCTTCCACCTGATGTCGGAAGCAGTCAAGTCGCTAACTGAAAAGGGCATATATATTTTCGACTCTGAGGCCGAAGCCGTGCAAGCAGCCATTCTGATGCACGACATCGGCCACGGACCGTTCTCGCATGTTTTGGAACACACGCTGATTCATGGCATCTCGCATGAGGATATCTCACTAATGATGATGGAACAAATCAATCGCGACCTAAGAGGCGAACTGAATCTGGCTATCAGCATTTTCAAGGATGAATATCCAAACAAGATTTTCCATCAGCTCATCAGTAGTCAGTTAGACATGGACCGTCTCGACTATCTGCGGCGCGACTCATTCTATACTGGTGTGACGGAGGGTAACATCGGATCGGCGCGCATCATTAAGATGCTGAATGTAAAGGACGACCGGCTGGTGGTGGAAGCAAAGGGCATCTACTCAATAGAGAACTACCTGACAACTCGACGACTGATGTACTGGCAAGTATATCTTCACAAGACTACGGTAGGATACGAAAAGATTCTAGTAAATGCCCTGTTGCGCGCCAAAAAGCTTGTCAAGGAGGGACGGAAATTGTTTGCATCGCCCGCCCTCACCTACTTCTTAGAGCACGATGTAGATAAGGAGTGGTTCAAAACACACGAAGAGACTCTACAGTTCTATGCGGAACTGGATGATTCCGACATCTGGAGTGCTATGAAGGTGTGGAAACACGACGACGACCTTATCCTTTCAACCCTGGCCAAAGACCTGCTGGACCGTCATCTTTTCAAGGTAGAGGTAACGGAGGAGAAACCAACAGAAGAATATTTGACAGAGATACGACAAAGTATCGCTCGGAGAATGAATATTTCAGAGAACGATACTGCCTATTTGATGAGCCTTACGGAAATAGGGAAAGACATGTACAATCCCGAAGACGATAGTATCGGAATTCTATACAAAGACGGCACAGTTAAAGACATAGCAGAAGCTTCTGAAATACTGAACGTACAACTTCTTTCGAAAAAAATACGTAAATATTACCTCTGTTATCATCGTTTTTAAGAAAAAATTCGTATCTTTGCCCCTGTATATTAAAACTAATACATCATTATATGGAATTTACAGCCAAGCAAATCGCCGATATGATAGGCGGTCGTGTAGAAGGCAACGAGAATGCCAAGATTAACACTTTTGCGAAGATAGAAGAAGGTAAGGAAGGAGCTATTTCCTTCCTGTCAAACCCCAAATATACCTCCTACATCTACGAAACAAAGTCAAGCGTTGTGCTGGTTAACAACGACTTACATTTGGAAAGGCCAGTAAGTTGCACACTCATCAGAGTGGATAATGCCTACGAATGTGTAGCAAAACTGATGCAGGCTTACGCTCAGACGCAGCCCAAGAAGACGGGCATCGACTCGCTGGCATTTGTTGCAAAGTCGGCCAAAATAGGCAAAGACGTATATATCGCTCCATTTGCCTGTATTGGTGAGAATGTCACTATTGGTGACGGTTGTGCCATTTATCCCCATGTCGTCATCTATGATGGTTGCCAGATTGGAAACAATGTCACCATTCATGCCGGTAGTGTGATTGGTGCTGACGGCTTTGGCTTTGCTCCTAATACAGAAGGTTACGACAAAATACCTCAGTTAGGCATCGTAGTCATTGAGGACAACGTGGAGATTGGAGCTAACACCTGCGTAGACCGTTCAACCATGGGACAAACCATCATCCATAAGGGTGTCAAGTTGGACAACCTCATTCAGGTGGCTCATAACTGCGAGATTGGTGAGAACACGGTGATGTCGGCACAGGCTGGCATGGCTGGTTCGACAAAGATTGGCGCTTGGTGTATGGTGGGCGGACAGGCTGGTTTCTCCGGACATATCAAGATTGCAGACAAGACATTCGTTGGTGCGCAAAGTGGCGTCATTAGTAACACGAAGGGTAATGGAGAACAGCTGATTGGTGCTCCTGCCGTCAATCCCAAAATGTACTTTAAGGCAAGAGCACTCGATGCCAAGTTGCCTGAGATGTATCGTGAGATTGCTGCCCTGCGCAGGGAATTGGAAGAACTTAAGAAATCGAAATAAACTATGAAACAGAAAACACTGAAAGGCAGCTTTTCGCTCTTTGGCAAAGGTCTGCACACAGGTCTAAACCTAACGGTCACCTTCAACCCTGCTCCTGAAAACACGGGTTATAAGATACAGCGTATCGACCTAGAAGGTGAGCCTATTATTGAAGCCGTTGCAGAGAATGTGATAGACACCCAACGTGGTACTGTTCTGGGTAAAGGCGACATCCGTGTATCAACAGTAGAACATGGTATGGCAGCCCTTTATGCTTTGGGAATTGACAACTGTCTTATTCAGGTGAATGGTCCTGAATTCCCCATCTTGGACGGATCGGCCATTCAATATGTACAACGCATCAATGAAATCGGGCTCGTAGAACAGAATGCTCCTAAAGACTACTACATCATCCGCAAGAAAATTGAGGTAAAAGACGATAAGACAGGCTCATGCATAACCCTGCTGCCAGATGATGATTTTTCGCTGACAGCCATGTGCTCGTTCGAGTCGAAGTTCATCAACTCACAGTTTGCCACGCTCGATAAGATAGACAAGTTCGGTACTGACATTGCCGCTGCACGTACCTTTGTTTTTGTGCGCGACATTGAGCCGTTGCTACAGGCTAACCTCATTAAGGGAGGCGATATGGATAACGCTATTGTTATCTATGAGCGTCAGACGACACAGGAGCGATTGGACTGGCTGGCAGACAAGTTGGGCGTGGAGCATCGCGATGCTAATGAGTTGGGCTACATTCAGCACAAGCCGTTGGTATGGGAGAATGAATGTACACGTCACAAACTGTTGGACATTATCGGCGATATGGCGTTGATTGGCAAGCCCATTAAGGGTCGCATCATTGCCACCCGTCCAGGGCACACCATCAACAACAAATTTGCTCGTCAGATGCGTAAGGAAATCCGCAAGCACGAGGTTCAGGCTCCTATTTATGACCCTAACGAGGAACCCATCATGGATGTCAAGCGTATCCGTGAATTGCTGCCGCATCGCTATCCCATGCAGCTTGTTGATAAAGTGATTGCCTTAGGGGCAAACACCATTGTCGGCATTAAAAACGTGACAGCCAACGAGCCTTTCTTCCAGGGACACTTCCCAGAAGAGCCGGTCATGCCTGGCGTGCTTCAGATTGAAGCAATGGCACAATGTGGTGGACTACTGGTACTAAACACTTTGGAGGAACCTGAGCGTTGGTCTACCTACTTCATGAAGATTGACGACGTAAAGTTCCGTCAGAAAGTAGTTCCAGGCGACACATTACTCTTTAAGGTAGACCTCTTAGCACCTGTACGTCATGGCATCTCATCCATGAAGGGCTACATCTTCGTAGGTGATCATGTTGTAGCAGAAGCCACATTCACAGCACAAATCGTAAAAAACAAATAAGAAGCATGAATCAGATACATCCTTTAGCAGTAGTCGACCCCGAGGCTAAGCTCGGCGACAACAACGTGATTGGACCTTTCTGCGTGATTGACAAGAATGTCGTCATGGGTGACAACAACAAGTTGCTGAACAACGTCACCATCCACTTCGGTGCCCGTATCGGCAACGGCAATGAGTTCTTCCCCGGCTCGTCCATCTCAACGAAACCTCAGGATCTGAAGTTCCAAGGTGAGGAGACAACTTGCGAGATTGGCAACAACAACAGCATCCGCGAGAATGTGACCATTAGCCGCGGTACAGCATCAAGGGGCAAGACGGTGGTTGGCAACAACAATTTGTTGATGGAAAACATGCACATCGCTCACGACTGCATCATCGGCAGCGGTTGCATCATTGGCAATACCACCAAGCTAGCCGGTGAGGTAGAGGTGGACGACTGCGCCATCATCTCCGCCTGTTGTCTCGTACACCAGTTCTGCAAGGTGGGTGGCTACGGCATGTTCCAGGGCGGTTCACGTACAAGTCAGGACATTCCTCCCTACGTGATAGCCGGCAAGGAGCCTATTCGCTATGCTGGCGTGAACCTGGTGGGTCTGCGCCGACGCGGTTTCGCCAACGACGTCATCGAGGCTATCCACGATGCCTATCGTATCATTTACTCCAAGGGAATCATGAAGGAGGGCGTGGCCGAGGCCCGAGCCAAGTATCCTGACATGAAGGAAGTGGAATATATCTGCTCGTTCATCGAGTCGTCCAAGCGAGGCGTCATCAGGTAATTGACAATTGATAATTGACAATTGAAGACACTCATCGTCATCACAGGGCCTACGGCTGTAGGAAAGACGGCACTCACTTTGGAGCTTGCCCAATACTTCGCCATACCTGTGATGAATGCTGACTCACGGCAAATTTTCCGAGAACTGAAAATTGGCACGGCAGCACCTACCGATGAACAATTACGACAGGTGAAGCACTACTTCGTAGGTACGAAGAGCATTGACGACTACTATAACGCCTCGATGTTCGAACAAGAGGTGCTGCAATTGCTGGAGGAGTCCCCTTCAGCAATCCACATTTTATCGGGAGGCTCCATGATGTATATTGATGCTGTATGCAATGGTATTGATGACATACCAACCATTCGGGACGACATCCGCGAGGAAATGAAGCGGCGCTATCGTGAAGAAGGACTGGATGCCCTCTGTGAAGATTTGAAGCGCATGGATCCTGAGCATTATGAGGTGGTAGACCGTCAAAACTACCGGCGCGTCATCCATGCTCTGGAAATTTGCTATCAAACAGGACGCACCTATACCTCATTTCGCAAGCAGAAAAAAAAGCAACGGCCGTTCCACATCGTGAAAATCGGGCTGAACCGCGAACGCGAAGAATTGTATCAAAGGATTAACTCGCGTGTAGATAATATGATGGAGCAAGGTCTATTAAAAGAAGCCGAGCATTTCTACAACAAGCGAATGACAAATGCCTTGAATACGGTTGGGTATAAAGAGTTATTCGACTACATGGACGGTCGTTGGTCACTGGAAGAAGCCGTAGAACGTATCAAGGGAAATACCCGTCGCTATGCCCGCAAGCAGCTGACATGGTTCAAGCGCGACAAGGACATGCGGTGGTTCCACCCTGACGAGAAACAAGAAATCCTGAACTATATTACACAATATGAAACAATTCATCAGTAAATGCTGGCAGAAGCTGAAAGGTTTCTGGCCTTGGTATAAGAACCTTTACAAAGGTCGCAAGTGGTACACCAAGACTGCGGTGGCCTTTGCTTCATTCATCGTCGCCTTCCTGCTCTACCTCATTATGGTAGACATTAACTTCCTATGGCTTTTCGGTAAGTCGCCAAGCCTGACCACCATCATGAATCCCAAGACGGTGGAGGCCTCAGAACTATACAGCGACGACGGTGTGCTGATAGGCAAGTACTTCAGCGAGAACCGTACCCCGGTGGAATACGAGGAGGTGAACCCCGTCTTCTGGCGTGCTCTGATAGATACGGAGGACGAGCGTTTCTTCCACCACTTCGGCATAGATTTCCAGGCCGTATTCGCAGCTCTCAAGGACTATGTGGTTCACCGTGACGCCCGTGGTGCATCGACCATTACCCAGCAGTTGGTAAAGAACATGTTCCGCGTCAGAACAGAATACTCCACGGGACTGTTAGGCAACATCCCTGGTGTCAAGATGCTGATTATGAAGAGTAAGGAATGGATTACTGCGGTAAAAATCGAGTTATTCTTCAACAAGCAGGAGATATTGACAATGTATGCCAACACGGTAGACTTCGGTTCGAATGCCTTCGGTATCAAGACAGCTGCCAAGACCTATTTCGGCACTACCCCTAAGGATTTAACACCCGACCAGGCTGCTATTCTTGTAGGACTGCTGAAGGCTACCACTTATTATAATCCGCGTATCAACCCGCAAAACTCCTTTGACCGTCGCAACGTGGTGCTGAACAACATGCTTATCCATAAGGATCTGACCCGAGAGGCTTACGATACGCTGAAGGTGAAGCCCATCAATTTGGACTATAACGTGGAAAACAACTACGACGGTCAGGCCCTGTACTTCCGCGAGGCCGTGAAGAACGAGCTGCAGCAGTGGTGCAACGAGAACGGCTACGACCTTTACCGTGACGGTCTGAAGATTTACACGACCATCGACACCCGCATGCAGAAATATGCTGAGGAGGCTGCGGTGAAGCAGATGAAGCAAGTTCAGAAGACATTCAACAACCACTGGGGCTCGACCCCGCCTTGGCAGGACGAGCGTCATCAGGAGATACCGCACTTCATTGAAGACCTGGCCAAGAAGACACCTTATTATAAAATACTGTCGCAGAAGTTCAACGGCAATCAGGACTCCATCGACTACTACCTGAACCTGCCGCATCCCGTCAAGTTGTTTGACTACGAGCAGGGCATCATCGAGAAAGAGATGTCGACTTTGGACAGCATCCGCTATATGGAGCACTTCATGCACTGCGGATTTGTGGCCATGGAGCCACAGACCGGTCATATCAAGGCCTGGGTGGGCGACATCGACTTCAAGACTTGGAAGTACGATAAGGTAACTGCTATGCGTCAGCCGGGCTCCACCTTTAAACTCTTTGTCTATGCAGAAGCCATCAATCAAGGTATCACGCCTTGCGACACCCGCCGCGACGAGTATTTCTCCATGAAGGTAAACGATCATGGCAAGGAGGTAACGTGGGCTCCCACTAATGCCGACGGACGCTTCTCAGGTGCCAACATCACACTGAAGCAGGCCTTTGCCATGAGTATCAACTCTGTTGCCGTCCGACTGGGACAAGAGTGCGGCATCGACCGCATTGCCAAGACAGCTCACGACATGGGTATCAAGAGTAAGCTCGACCCCACCCCTGCTTTGGCATTAGGTTCCAGCGACGTTACGCTGGAAGAGTTGGTAAATGCCTACTGTACACCCGTCAACGATGGTAAGTATCGTGCTCCTGTATTGGTCACACGCATTCTGGACCGTGACGGTAACGAGATATACAAGGCTCCTACGGACGACCAGCAGGTGCTGAGCCAGCGTTCAGCCTACTTGGTACAACAGCTGCTGATGGGCGGCATGAGTGGTACTTCATCACGTCTGCGTGGCTTTGTAGGCTACGATATTACTGATACAGACTTCGGCGGCAAGACCGGAACGTCGAACAACCACTCCGATGCCTGGTTCATCGGCACAACGCCTAAGCTGGTTGTCGGTGCATGGGTCGGTGGTGAATACCGCTGCATCCACTTCCGTACAGGCGAGTTAGGACAAGGTAACCGCACTGCCCTGCCTATTTGTGGTTATTTCCTGCATGACGTACTGAAAGATCCCGCCTTTAAGAAATACCGCACTAAATTCGAGCAACCCTCAGATATTCCCGCCAACGAATACAACTGCGGCGGTTACTTTAAAGCCGTCAGCGATTCAGACTCCATATCGGTCAGCGATCCTGACATAGAAGGTGTTATTCCTGTCGCTGAGGGTGGCGAAGCTCATAATGAGTCTGGCGAATCCGTATCGTCAACGAGCGCAGAACCGAAGGCCGAATGAAGCAAGAACAGCTGGATCTCGACAACCAAGAGTGGCAACAGGCACTGCAAATCATACAGTATACGCGCCGCTCACTGTTCCTAACCGGTAAGGCGGGAACGGGCAAGTCGACATTCCTGCGCTATGTAGTCCAGAACACCAAGAAGAAATATGTCATACTGGCTCCGACTGGCATTGCAGCCATCAATGCTGGAGGCCAGACGCTGCACTCGTTCTTCAAACTCCCGTTTCATCCCTTACTGCCTAACGACTCGCGCTACAATGTCCGCAACATGCGGAAGACACTGAAATACAATGGAGAGCTCGTCAAGCTTTTGCGCGAGTTAGAACTGATTATCATCGACGAGATATCGATGGTACGCGCAGACATTATTGACTTTATCGACCGTGTACTGCGCATCTATTGCCGCAACATGCGAGAGCCTTTCGGCGGCAAGCAGCTGTTGCTGGTGGGCGACATCTTCCAGTTGGAGCCCGTCGTCAAGGAGGACGAATGGCGACTGATGCAACCCTTCTATGCCTCGGCCTACTTCTTCTCTGCCAAGGTGTGGCAGCAGATGCAGCTGGTCAGCGTTGAACTGCGCAAGGTGTATCGCCAGAGCGATAGCGAGTTTATTGCCATTCTGGACCGCATCCGTGAGAATGCCGCCACCGATGCCGACCTCAACGCTATCAACAGCCGCGTCACTGTGGCCGATGGTTCAGCCATCGGCACCCCGTCCCACGCCGGTTTTCAGATTACCCTTGCGACCCGCCGCGATACCGTAGACTATATTAACGACGAGCAGCTGAAACAGTTAGACGGCAACAGCAGCATCTTCAACGGAACCATCAAAGGCGACTTTCCGCTGACATCTCTACCCGCTCCTATGGAGTTGGAAGTGAAGCCCGGTGCCCAGGTTATCTTCACCAAGAACGACAAAGAGAAGCGCTGGGTGAACGGCACCATTGGCGTTGTCATCGGCATTGACGAAGAGGAAGGTATCATCGGTGTTGTCGATGAGGACGGACATGAATACGATGTGGTACGAGAGGTGTGGGAGAACATTCGCTATACCTTTAATGAAAAGCAGCAGAAGATAGAGGAAGAACTATTAGGAACCTTCGTGCAGTTTCCCTTGCGACTGGCGTGGGCCATCACCGTACACAAAAGCCAAGGACTGACGTTTCGACAGGTGAAGATAGACTTCTCAGGCGGCGGAGCCTTTGCCGGCGGTCAGACCTATGTGGCCTTGTCGCGCTGTTCGTCATTGAAGGGCATCACCCTGGAAGAACCCATCCGCCGCAGCGACATCTTCGTACGACCAGAGGTGGTGGCGTTTGCCAAGAAATACAACGACGGCAAGCTGATGCGACAGGCTATCTATGAGAGCAAGGCCGACAAGGAGTATCACGATGCCATTGAGGCTTTCGACCGTCAGGACTTTGACGCCTTCCTGAAGAACTTCTTCCTGGCTATCCACTCGCGCTATGATATAGAGCGTCCTGAAGTGCAGCGTTACATTCGTCGCAAATTAGGCATCATCAACCAGCTTAAGGAGGAGAAGCAACAGTTGGAGAAGGAAATCAAGCGACGCGAGAAACTGCTGAAGCGCCTCTCGGCCGAATACTCACTATTGGGTAAGGAGTGCGAGGCAGAGAATATGAACGAGGCTGCCATCCGCAACTACGAGAAGGCGCTGGAACTCTACCCCGACGCCCCAGAACCCAAGCGCAGACTGAAGAAACTGAAAGAATCGAAATAAGTAAACACCATGGGACGAATCATCATCGCAGGCATTGGTCCTGGCAGTAAGGAAGACATCACCCCTGCCGTATTGGAAGCAGTACGGCAGGCCGATGTCATTGTCGGGTACAAGTATTACTTCCAGTTTATCGAGTCCTACGTCAAGGACGGTTGCAAGTGCATTGACACTGGCATGAAGAAAGAACGGGAACGTGCCGAGCAGGCCTTCCATTTGGCCGAACAGGGCAAGACCGTGGTTGTCATCTCCAGTGGCGATGCCGGCATCTACGGCATGGCTCCGCTCATCTACGAAATGAAGCGCCAGCGCACCGCCACTGTGGTCAGCGGTTCTGCCGCTGACATCGAGGTCACAACCCTCCCCGGCATTAGCGCCTTCCAGAAGGCCGCCTCGCTACTGGGCGCTCCTATCGGCCACGATATGTGCATCATCTCGCTCTCCGACCTGATGACACCATGGGAGGTCATTGAGCGCCGCATCCGTGCTGCTGCCACAACCGACTTCGTAACCGCCGTCTACAATCCTAAGTCGCATGGCCGCTACTGGCAGTTGTACCGTCTGCAGGAACTGTTCCTGCAAGAGCGCAGCGCCGATACCCCTGTGGGGTACGTCCGCCAGGCAGGTCGTGAGGATCAGAGCGTAACCGTCACCACTTTGGGAGCCTTCGACCCCGAGGCGGTGGATATGTTTACCGTCATCCTCATTGGCAATTCGCAGTCGTATATCGAAGGCGACAAGATCATCACCCCTCGCGGGTATTATAGCAGCAAGAAACAAGTCGCAAGTTGCGAGACGACCGCATATACTGTGTCCGGCGATTCAGTCGCCGGAAAGCCCGGCCAGCAGATCATGATGGAGTCGTTCCGAACCATCAAGGGTGAGCTTCACCGAAAGGACTATCCCTTAGACCATCTCTGGGCGTTGCTGCATGCCATCCACACCACGGCCGACTTCGACATGGAGGATATCCTGTTTACCGACCCCGACGCAGTCTCTATTATATATAATAAGGTAAAGGAGGGCACGCTGAAGACCATCGTGACCGATGTGACGATGGTAACCAGCGGCATCCGCAAGGGCGCCCTAAGCCGACTAGGCATTGAGGCCAAATGCTATCTCAGCGACCCACGGGTGGCAGAGATGGCAGCTCAAGAGGGCATCACCCGTACTCAGGCCGGCATCCGACTGGCCGTCGAGGAGCACCCCGACGCGCTGTATGCTTTCGGCAACGCACCGACGGCACTTATGGAACTGTGCGACCTTATCCGCCGCGGCAAGGCCCACCCCGCCGGCATCATTGCCGCTCCCGTAGGCTTTGTGCATGTTCGGGAGTCGAAGCACATGGTGAAGCCTTTCAAGGACATCCCCAAGATCATCGTCGAGGGTCGCAAGGGCGGCAGCAACCTCGCTGCTACATTGTGCAACGCCATTTTGACGTTCGACGATGCCGAACAACTCAAACCCGGTCGAGACTTATGAAGACCTGCGACATCATAGGCATCAGCGACAGCCGCCAGCAATGGTTCTCGCCCGAGATTACGGAAGTTATCCGTAACGGGAAGGTGTTCTCCGGCGGCAAACGTCACCATGAAATTGTGGCAAGACTATTGCCGGAAGGTGCCGTATGGATAGACATCACCGTGCCGTTATCACAGGTCTTCGAGCAGTATCAAAGCCATGACCACGTGGTGATCTTTGCCAGTGGCGACCCCCTCTTCTACGGCTTTGCCAACACGGTACAACGTGAATGCCCTGGAGTGGCGATGCGGGTTTTCCCGTCGCTGAACTCGCTGCAGATGCTGGCTCACAGGATGTGCATACCCTATCAGGACATGCATGTCGTATCGCTGACGGGGCGTGACTGGACGAAGCTGGACGAGGCACTTATCAACGGCGAGTCGATGATAGGCTGTCTGACGGACAGGCAGAAGACACCACACGCCATCTGCCAGCGGATGACGGAATACGGCTATACCAACTACCGCATGACGGTGGGCGAACACTTGGGCAACGAAGACAGCGAGCGTGTCAGCGTCTATGACGAACAGGCGACCTATGGGCACCCTAACTGCATCATCCTGCAGAAGACGGCCGAGCGTATCCGTCCCTTCGGCATCCCCGATGCGGAGTTCTCGCTGCTCGACGGTCGCGAGAAGATGATTACCAAGATGCCCATCCGACTGCTCACACTACAGGCCCTCGACCTACCGCGCCGCCACGTGCTATGGGACATCGGCTTCTGCACGGGCAGCATCAGCATTGAGGCACGCCTGCAGTTCCCACACCTACAGATAGAAGCCTTCGAGGTTCGCCCCGAGTGCAAGGCCATCATGCACGAGAATGCCCGCCGCTTCGGAGCACCAGGTATTGGGGTTCACATGGGAAACTTCCTAACATGTTGCGATGATGTCGCAGCACACTCTACGCCTGATGCCGTATTCATTGGAGGACACGGAGGACATCTGAAGGAAATCATGGAGAAGGTGCTGGCGGTCATGAGCGAAGACGGCATCATCGTCATGAACAGCGTGAAGGCACCAAAAGTGACAACCGACAGCCACCAGCTCTGGGACGAAGCCTGCAGCGAACTGGGTCTACGACAGGAGCCGCCCCTACATATTCAACTGAACGAACATCACCCTATCACCATACTACGATGCAAAAGATAGCCATCATACCAATAAGCGAGGCCGGCAAGGATATTGCCGCCACCATACAGAGCACGCTGAACGCGGAAGTGATTCAACGGTCGGACGTCGGTCAACAATGGAGGGACTTCGATGCCTTTGTGTTCATCGGTGCCATGGGCATCTGTGTGCGCACCATCGCCCCCTTCATCGAGGACAAGCACAAGGACCCCGCCGTGGTGTGCATCGACTCATCCGGTCGCAACGTCATCTCCGTATTGAGCGGACATGTGGGTGGCGCCAACGAACTGACACGCCATCTTGCGACAATGCTGGATGCCCGCGAGGTCATCACCACACAGAGTGACAACATGGGGTTGTGGGCTTTGGACACGCTGGCCGACCGCTTCAATTGGGCCATGGCCAGCGAGGACGACATGAACGAATGTATCTTTGCATTCGTCAACAAGAAGCCGACGGCCTTGTTGTTAGAAGTACGCGACGAGGGTACCGACTATCTGGAGCAGACGTTGCCCGAGCATGTCACCATCATCAACGACCTCAGCGAGGCCGACCCGAAGAAATACCAATTGCTCATCATGGTGACTCCCTTTAACCGCTGCGCCCCATTCGGAATGCAGGAGCTGCACTTTGTTCCCATGGTGGGTACGATAGGCTTCGGTCTGGCCAGTCATCCTGACGACTACGAAGACATCTACGACCAGATAGACGAAGCCTTTGCCCGTCAAGGTGTGCTGCCTTGTGCCCAGCGCTACTGCACCATCGACGTCAAGAAGGACGAGGAGTTCTGTACCATGCTGGCAGACGAATTTGAGGAAGAGGTGGTATTCTATACCGCTGAAGAGTTGTCGAAGGTCGACGTGCCCAATCCCAGCGCCACCGTCCAGAAACATGTGGGAACCCCCAGCGTCTGTGAGGCTGCTGCCATCTTAGGCAGCAACAACGGCAAACTGCTCATTTCCAAAATCAAGGGTAAGAACTGGACGGCCGCCTTAGCCATCGACCGCCGCTATCTGCGGTCTAACGTTTTCAGCGGCAAAACCGCTGAGAACAAAGGGAACGCCACCGTGCTCAGCGGTTCCGCTGCTGAGGAAAAAGGGCACATCGAGATTGTGGGGGCAGGACCTGGCGACCCGGACCTCATCAGCGTCCGTGGGCGCAAGATGCTGGAGCGCGCCGACCTCATCCTTTATGCGGGCTCTCTGGTTCCTAAAGCACTAACCGAATGCCACAAGCCCGGAGCCGTCGTGCGCAGTTCGGCCGCCATGAATCTGGAGGAACAATGCGCCCTGATGAAAGAGCACTACGACCTGGGGCACTTCATCGTCCGTCTGCACACCGGCGACCCTTGTATCTTCGGTGCCATTCAGGAGCAGATGGCCTTCTTCGACCTCCACCACATGCAGTATCACATCACACCGGGTATCTCGTCGTTCCTTGCTGCTGCGGCTGAGCTGCAGAGCCAGTTCACCATCCCCGAGCGTTGCCAGACCATCATCCTGACCCGTGGTGAAGGACGCACCCCCATGCCCGAGAAGGAACAGCTGCACCTGCTGGCCCGCAGCCAGTCGACGATGTGCATCTTCCTCTCCGCCAACATCGTCGACGACGTGCAGCGACAGCTCTTGATGGAGTATCCAGAGGACACACCAGTTGCCGCCTGCTACCACTTGACATGGCCCGACCAGAGGATTTTCCGTGGTGTATTGAAAGACCTAGCGAAGATAGTCCACGACAATCAACTGACACTAACCACTATGCTCGTCGTCGGTGATGCCATTGACAATCGTCAGGGCCTCTCCGAATTGTATAACAAGCACTTCACTCACCTGTTCCGTAAGGGTAATTAACGTGTATAGTCCGCAACGCTGACGCGAATAGTTCTCAACGCTGACGTGGATAGTCCGCACTCTCAGTCCGAATAGTCCGGACTGGGAGTCCGGATAGTTCGGACGCATGATGAAGACTACTATCATCACGCCCATAGACGGGTCGAAATACAAAAGAAATGTACTTTTCCTTTGCATTTCGACTATTTATTTGTACCTTTGTACGGACAAACAAGAAAAAACAGATATGACCCGAAAGAAGAAGCCACTACCTATACTTGAAAACATTACCATTGCCGACTATGCCGCCGAAGGAAAAGCGGTGGCACGCGTTGACGAGATGGTGGTGTTTGTACCGTGGGCTGTGCCTGGCGATGTCGTCGACCTGCAGGTTCGCCGTAAGAAGCACTCGTTCATGGAAGCAGAAATCATCCGTTTTCATGAATACAGCAAGGTGCGCACCCAGCCGTTCTGCCAGCACTTCGGCGTGTGCGGCGGTTGCAAGTGGCAACAGATTCCCTACGACGAACAGTTGCGCATGAAGCAGCAGCAGGTCTTTGACCAATTGACACGCATCGGCAAGATACAACTGCCCGAATTTCGCCCCATCTTGGGAAGTGTCAAGACTCAGGAATACCGCAACAAGTTGGACTTTGGATGCGCCAACAAGCGCTATCTGACCGACGAGGAAATTGCCTCGCTGCCGCACGACGAGTCGCAAAGTCTGAAAGACCAGCCGGCAATCGGTTTCCACATCACGGGTGCCTTCGACAAGATACTGCCCATCGAGAAATGCTGGCTGATGGACAACCTGCACAACCAGATTCGCAACGAGGTGCGCGACTATGCCACGAAGCACGGATTGTCATTCTTTGACCTGCGCCAGCAGGTGGGACTGTTGCGCGACGTCATTATCAGGAATTCCAACTCAGGCGAGTGGATGGTTATCTTCCAGTTCCACCTACAAGCTTCCCCAGACCCCTCCTCCCAAGGAGAGGAAAAACGTTGGGACAGCGAAGAAGGGCAGAAGGCGCTCGCTTTACTGCAACACATCGCTGACAAATTCCCGCAAATCACCTCGCTGATGTATCTGGACAACCAGAAGTGCAACGACACCATCGGCGATCAGGACATTCTGGTGTTCAAAGGCAACGACCATATCATTGAGACCATGGAGGATTTGCGCTTCAAGGTCGGTCCTAAGTCGTTCTACCAGACTAACACCGAACAGGCTTACCACCTCTATTCGGTCGCCCGTGAATTCGCCTTTAGTAACCTCGCCGCTCACTCCTCACCCCTGATTTACGACCTCTATACCGGCACGGGCACCATTGCCAACTTCGTGGCCAAGAGAGCTCGCCAAGTCATCGGTATCGAATACGTGCCCGAGGCCATTGAGGATGCCAAGGTGAACTCACGACTGAACGGCATCGAAAATACCTTATTCTACGCCGGCGACATGAAGGATATCCTGACCGACGACTTCATTAGCGAGCACGGACGGCCTGATGTCATTATCACAGACCCGCCACGAGCCGGCATGCATCCCGACGTCGTCAAGACCATTCTGAATGCACGCCCCCAGCGCATCGTCTACGTCTCCTGTAACCCTGCTACACAAGCCCGCGACCTGCAGCTGCTGGACGAACTGTACCGAGTGGCCGAGGTTCAACCCGTGGACATGTTCCCTCATACCCCACACGTAGAAAACGTCGTATTATTAACCCTCAAATAAAGCATCATGAAAATATTAACAACCCTCGTCCTAATGGCTTTAACGCTGCCTATCCAGGCTCAAGAACAGCCTCAGCAGCAAGTGACGACAACACAAGAGCAGACGAAGAAAACCATCGAACTGCCGCAATGGATGAAAGACATCAAGTTCAGCGGCTACGGCATCCTGCAGTATCAAAGTGAAGATAAAGAAGGCGACAGCCATAACGAATTCAATCTGCGACTGCTGCGCCTGATTCTGGACGGAAAGATTGGCGACTTCGCCTGGCGTGCCCAGATTCAAACCACATCGAATGCCGGCCCAGGCAACCCCACCGTCATGCTGTACGACCTATACGGAGAATGGGTCAAGTTTAAGGAACTTCGCGTGAGAGCCGGCCAATTCAAGCGTCCCTTCACCTTCGACAACCCGAGCCACCCCATCACACAAGGCTGGTATTCCTATGCCATAGCCGTCAACGCCCTGTCAGGCGGAGGTGACCGCACGGGCGAGAAAGCCAGCGGTGGCCGTGACATCGGTATCCAACTGCAGGGCGACCTTTTCCCCAACAGCAACGGCCGCAGTCTGCTGCACTATCAGATAGGCGTTTTCAACGGCGAAGGTGTCAACCAGAAGGATAAGGACAGCAAGAAAGACCTGATAGGCGGCCTGTGGGTGATGCCTATTGAGGGCTTACGTATCGGTGCCTTCGGATGGACGGGTACACGCGCCGACATGATTGTAGGAACCTACACCGACCCCACCACCGGCAAGGTTGTCAACAAACTGGCCAGCCTATGCAAGAACCGCTACGCACTATCCATAGAATACGACAAGGACGAGTATCTTCTCCGAGCCGAATATATCCATAGTCAGGGATGGGGGTCGGGCAAGCCCAACGACAACACCGTTAACTACGCCCTTGGCGACAAGGCCGACGGATGGTATGCCTCTGCTATCGTGCCTGTCATTAAGTCGAAGCTGCATGCTAAGGCCCGCTATCAAGCCTATCGCGACAACAAGCAATGGAACCGCATGAAGACCATGTACGAGGTGGGCTTCAACTATTTCTTCTACAAGAACCTGCAGCTGAACTTCGAGTATGCCCGCATGAACGATCGCACCGCCAAGAAGCATAATTACAACTTCTTTGACGTGGAACTGGCGTTCCGATTCTAAGAATACAAGTCCGAATTCAAAGGCGTAAGTCGAATTCTACGAGCGCAGAATTCTAAGAGTTCGTCAGTTTCCGCTTCAGAGACTCCCAAAGATGAGTCTTCTGGCGCAGGATATTCAAAGAGTAAGCCGTGCTTGCAACCGCCAGTGCGACTTCTGCTATCCAATAGCCCCAACCATCACAGGCAAGCGATACAACGAAGGCCGCTACACCTATCATCATCTGCACGATAGCGTAGGAAACAACGGAACCAGTATAGCGATAGCCATATTGCCAATAAGCAAAAGCTGTGGTCAGCACATATTCACATAAATGAGCAATCACGATGGCTACACCCGTGCCATAGATGCCCCAAAAGCGATAACACAGGACAATAGACAACACCAGCGCCACAAAATATGAAGTCTCTAAAAAGAGGAAAGCCAGCGAACGGCTGCGAGCCAGCGTAATATAAGCAACAGGCATTGTCAACACCTTGAAATACATGGCCATAACAGCCACCTGCGCCATCGCTACGACAGGCATGAACTCACGACTAAACAGAATGGGCACCAGCACCGGAAGCAACGCCAACAACACCACCAGCATCGGAGCTAACAACAGAAGAGACACCTCCATCTGTTTGTTCACCATATCATTGGTAGCAACAATGTCCTTCTGAACTGCCGACAGCCTCGGGAAATAGTCTGTTTCCATAGACGAGAAGACCATTCCGGCATAGGTTATCGTCAACATATAGCCGACATTATAGAATCCGACGATGTCCAAGCCACCCTCCACATTCAAGAAAGAACGAATAAACATCTCGGAAGCGCTGCCAATAGCAGCAGCCAGAACGAAAGCCACTCCCAGGCGTATCATGCCGGCACCATCGCTGAGTAAACTGCGACGAAAGCTCAGTCGTAACGGATAGCGGCGATAAGAATAGCTCATGGTTAGCAACATCGTAGCAAGAGAAATCAACAGAATGGCAGGAACGACACCACGATGTCCCCAGATGTAATAGAGCGGTAAAGAGAGGACAACTGCTACGACAGCCGAATAAATCTGTATTCTTGCAATGGGACCTAAATGTCGGGTGGCCTTCAGAATAGCCGTCTCTCCTCCTGTCAAAGCTAGCAACGCAACGGATATGCCTAACATGGCATAGTGCAGCGTGTGGTTACCCCAAGTAAAAGACCATTGGTCTACAAACGAACTTATGGCCAGACAAAACAAGAGCCCCAACACAGCTGCTATCAAGCTCCATAAGCGGATCACCTTGATATAATACTCCAAACGAGAGTTGTTCCCTTGCTCATAATACTCCGACAGGCGTGGAACAGCTCCAAAAGAAATGCCTAAGTTGGTTGTCTGCGAAGCAAAGTTCTGCATCGACATCATCAACGAGTTGAAGCCTATACCGCCAGCACCTATCAACAGAGCCATAGCCTTGTTACGCACAAGACCGATAAGGATAATCAGCACCTGTACGCTTCCAAAGAGTCCCGTGTACTTCAACACGTGTTTATAACTTTCTCTGTTTCCCTGTTCTTGCATTTCCTTGCCTTTGTCAATGAACAAGATTGCTCTAATACTCTTAATTGAACTGCAAAATTACATATTTTCTTTTGTTTCTACAAATTATTTCGTAACTTTGCGGAAAAATTAGGCAAGAAGCATACATGAAACTTGTATATGTCATAGAGAAAATGTCCGGAATCGGTGGGATGGAACGCATCTTGACCGACAAGATGAATTGGCTATGCAGACAGGATTCCATCGAATTAACTCTGTTATTGGTGTGGAAAGACTCACAACCAATAGAGTTTGCTTTAGACCCACGCATTCATATCAAACGACTTGAAATTCCCTATATTAAGGGAGGCCTTACATATCCCCTTGCTTTATATCGTTATGACAAGGCTGTCAAACAACTACAACCTGACATTACAGTTTTTTGTTGGGTTATGGGTGCTTTCTTAGCAGCTTATGGACATCATGTGGGGAAAACGATCTTTGAGTCTCATCTGGCAGCAACACGGATGCGTCACCGCTGGCTCATAGACAAGATGCAACAGAAAGTGAACAAGGTTGTCACTTTGACCTCTCAAGATGCCTGCAATTTCACTCGAGCATTTTCTGTGTCCGTAATACCGAACTTCACTATGTTGGATATTCATCGGAAGCCTTCTTATGAAGTCAATCATTGTGTCGCGTTAGGGCGTTTTGTCCATCAGAAAAACTATCCTCGCATGATTGCCATTTGGCAGCAAATAGTACAGCGTTTTCCAGAATGGACACTTGATATTTACGGAGATGGAGAAGACAGAGCCGTTATAGAGCAATGTATTCAACGTGCACATATACAAGATAATGTGATACTGCATGGTTATACAAAAGAGGTGGTCAATGCATATACCTCAGGAAGCATTTATCTGATGACCTCACGAATGGAAGGTTTTCCGCTGGTTCTCATTGAGGCTATGGCTTGCGGACTGCCTGTTGTAGCCTTCGATTGTCCTTACGGGCCACGTGACGCCATTAAGAATGGCGTTACAGGTTATTTAATACCCTACGATGACGACAAGGCATATATCGAAGCCTTGTTTCAACTGATGGGTAACGTCAGTCTTAGAAAACAAATGGGAACTGCCGCTACAGCAGAAATAGGATGTTATTCTTACGAATCCATCATGCAACAATGGCTAAGTCTCTTTCAAGAAATTGTCCAATCATGCTAATACGTCACTCAACATGATATTATCTGTCATCATACCCGTCTATCGTGTGGAAGCCACTCTTGACCGTTGCGTGGAGAGTGTGCTTAAACAGTCCATTGACAACATGGAGGTGATACTGGTAAACGATGGTTCACCAGACCATTGTCCTGAGATGTGCGACAAATGGGCACAGAAAGATTGTCGCATAAAAGTTATTCACAAAGAAAACGGCGGACTAAGCGATGCCCGCAATGCCGGACTTGACAAGACTCAGGGCGATTACATAACTTTCGTCGATTCTGACGATTGGCTGGAAGACAACACCTATCCTCCCCTGCTTCCTCTGATGGAAAAATGTGACATCTTAGAATTCTCGATTGCAGAAAGATTGATCCTTCAGGACAGGACATATCATAACACTGAAGAGTATTGGCTGAAAGAGCGGGCTTATACACATGCATTCGCCTGGAATAAGTTATATCGGAGAAGTGTATTCGATAAAGTTCGCTTTCCCAAAGGTAAAGTATTTGAAGACACCTATACTCTTCCTAAATTATTACAGCATGCCCATACTATCATGACCACACATTACGGCTATTACCACTATTGCTGGAATCCCAAAGGCATTACAGCTACAGATGACGGTCATGGTCTTGCCCAACTATTGGATGCGCACCTCAATAGCCAAATGCCCATGGACGACAGCTACTACATGCACATTGTCAATGTACAGATGGATGTATGGGAAATGACAGGAGCCGCCATCCGTATTCCCAAGAGACGAGTCAATCCGAAGGAATTATCCGGAAAATCTAAATTTAAAGCTTATTTGTTAAACATATTAGGAATCAATATTTTATGCAGAATCAACATAATAATCCATCTATTCAAACATCCAAGCCGCTCGTAACATTTATCGTTACGTACTATAACCAACCTGTACCCATGCTGTGCGAATGTATCAACAGCATCTTAGTTTTGTCACTTCGCGACTTTGAGCGTGAAATAATTGTCATTGACGACGGATCTGATATCAGTCCCATGAACGGACTGATGCAATATGGTGATGATATCATCTATATACGTCAGAAAAGACAAGGAGATAGCATAGCCCGCAATACCGGTCTGAATATGGCTAAAGGACAATTCGTCCAAATCATTAACAGTGAAGATTTTTTGATACAGGCTCCTTACGAACGCTGTTTGGATATTATACGATATAAGTCAGATACGGATGCCGTGTTTTTTAATTATACCCAAAATGGAAAATCTCATGCCAGTACAGCGACTCCCAATAGATATAGTGGTACAGATTATATGCGAAACCGCAATCTGCAAGGAGGCGTCTGCTGCTATCTGTTCAGAAATGCCGTCCGCGGACAATTAGTATTTTCGCCAAGTATCAGCTATGGTGAGGAGGACGAATTTATTTCTCTGCTGCTTTTAAGGACAGAAGTCATCTACGAAGTGGAGGATAAGGCTTACTATTATCGCCAACGTCCGACAACATCTTTTCAGGAAAACGACACGGACAGTAAACAGAAGCAACTGGATGATGCCCTTCATGTTATCAAGAGTTTGAACTTCAAAGCCGATCGGTTGCCCAATAACGACCGTTTAGCAATGCAACGGAGAGTTGCTCAACTGACGATGGACTATATCCTGAACATCATGACGTTAACCCCGTCGCGACAAGAGCTGGAAAAGCGTATCCAAGAATTGTATGCAGCAGGATTGTTTCCCCTACCCGACAAAGACTATTCAAAGAAATACCTGTTATTCCGAAAGATGTCCAGCACGGCCATAGGACGTTCCATATTAATGCACACACTTCCGATTTTTCACAAATTATCATGAAGATTCTACTCATAGGCGAATATAGCAACGTGCACAACACGTTGGCCGAAGGGCTCAGGTTCCTCGGACACGAAGTGACGGTTATATCCAATGGTGACTTTTGGAAAAACTATCCTCGCGACATTGATGTCAGTCGGATTCCCGGGAAAATGGGCGGTATCAGATTGATGTGTAAGCTCTGGTCACTTCTACCGAAGATGAGAAGTTACGATGTAGTTCAACTTATCAATCCGATGTTCTTTGAGTTGAAGGCCGAACGGTTATTCTTTTTCTATCGCTACCTTCGACAGCATAATAAAAAGGTTATCCTGGGGGCTTTTGGAATGGACTATTATTGGGTGAGTGTCTGCTCTCAAAAGATGCCGCTTCGCTACAGTGACTTTAACTTCGGCCATCAGCTGCGAACTGATCCAGACGCTATCAAGGAACAAGACGACTGGATGGGCACCGCCAAAGAAAGGCTGAATCGGATGATTGCCGAAGACTGTAACCAAATCGTCACCGGACTTTATGAATATCAGGTTTGCTACCAGCCCATATTTCCTGATAAGACACACTTCATACCCTTCCCCATTAAAGTACCAGAGCGACCACTTCCTGCAAACGACAAACAATCTGCATCAAAACCTGTCAAGCTATTCATTGGCATTAGCAAGAATCGATCAGCCTACAAGGGAACCGATATCATGTTGCGGGCTGCGGAAGCTCTTTACGAGAAATATCCCCAACATGTTCAACTGCTAAAGGTGGAAGGCATTCCCTTTGCCCAATATCAGCACATGATGGACGACAGCGACGTCATTCTGGATCAGCTCTATAGTTACACTCCCGCCATGAATGCCTTGCTGGCAATGTCGAAAGGTATCGTGGTGGTTGGCGGCGGAGAGCCGGAGAATTACGAGATTATCCACGAAGAAGAGCTAAGGCCCATCATCAATGTACAGCCCAACTACGAGAGTGTATATCATGAACTGGAACAGCTCATCCTGCATCCGGAGCGCATTCCAGAGCTAAAAAGGCAAAGCTTAGAATATATTAAACGCCACCATGACTACATCAAGGTGGCGCGAGAGTACGAACAAATGTATCTGGATTCCCTATCCCAATAAATTTTCTTGTTCCTTACCGCATCAACCGGTCTATCTCCTCGAACTGCTTACCCATATTCAGGTTGAGGTAGATACGATAGAGTGCGGGAGCCCAGCGTTTCTTGTCGTCGGGCAGCAGGGTGCGGTATTTCTCCATATAAGGTCGTGCAGCAGCATACAACTTCCGCAGTTCCGCACGATGCTTCCGCGGCTCACCTTTCTGCTCCAGTTCCAATGCCTGGTTCAGATAACAGGTGGCAATATTAAAGTGAGCCTCCGACAACGAGTCGTTCAACGCTATCATTTCCTTACTAATGGAGACGCACTCGTCGTAACGCTCCAGATTAAGCAGCGCTATAGACTTGGCCAAAAGAAACAGCGGCTCCTTACTGTTTACCTGCAATCCGTAGTCGGCTATCATCAAAAGCGAGTCGTTTTCGTTCTGTGCCTTATAATAGTCAGCTAATCGCGGAAAGAAATATTGATATTCAGGATAGCTGCGCAGACCTTCGCGAAGTGTTTCGAGATAGGCAGCCTCACGTTTCTGCTGCTGATAGGCCTCACATTGATATTGCAGCACATACTGGGCACGCGGCTTGTACGCCATGGCGATTTGTGCATAGCGCAAAGTCAGGTCAGGGTCTTGCAGCCTATAGCCACAATAGGTTGCCCAATAGGCAGCTCGCGGCAGCACAGAATCGGTAGTGGCGTACTTATAAGACGTAAACAACGGCTGCTGGGCGGCATCCAGATAATGCGCAAAAAAGTCATAGCCTTGCGCAAAGTTGTTTTTCTTCACATAATAAGTTCCGCCATAATACAGGTTAGGACGCAGCTGATGAAGCGTCTCTGCGTTTGATTTCCGATAGTTCAGCTTTACACGTCCCTTCTTGTCCGGTTTCATGTCCAGCGTGTCGAGCGTCAAGGCAATGTCAAACAACCGACGGGTCATGTTGAAGAAAGCGGCCGTGTCGTACTTTTCTTTCAGGTAGAGTTTCTCGTTAGCCTGTTCGTATTGTTCCTCCACAATATCAAACCACAGGGCATAGATCTTCTGATTGGTACGATTCACGGAATCTTTCAACAGATTAGTCATCAGCTTCTCTGCCTTGTCCAGGTTCTTGCCGCTTTTCAGCATCACACTCGCCTCGTCCAGCTGTTTTTTCTGAGCAGAGGACGGTACAGCCAGCAGCCATGTTCCAATGATTGTGAGAATAATGATTCTTGTCGTAGTCATTGTCTTTGTAATGGAAAACGCCACACTGCCATCATGGCAGCGTGGCGAATCATATTGAATGAATGGTTATTCTTAGAAGAAGAGGTAACGTTTGTCAACGACGTTAGCATTCAGGTAAAGCTCGTTCATGGCCATACGACCAACCATCTGCTGAGCCTGCTGCTGCATCTGCTGAGCCTGCTGCTTAGCATCGAACTTCACACCCTCGCGCTGCTTCTTGGAAAGCACCTGGAAGAGGTAGGCGCCACCGTTACCCTTGATGACAGAAGGACTTACCTGTCCCTGCTTGACGGCAGCCACAGCACCGCTCAGGACGGGCTCGCTAGCACCGGCAGCCTGTACGAAGACAGGAGCGGCGAAAGTAATCTGGCGAACGCTATCCACGATAGCACCCTTCTGCTTGGCAGTAGCCATATCCTTCACGCCAGCCAGCTTCTCGGCAGCCTTGTCGAACTTCTTGTCGTTGATAACCTGCTGCTTCAGTTCCTCCTTGACGCTCTCCAGGTCACGATAGCCCTGGGGATGAATCTTGGTCAGGGCAACGACCAGCAGATGGTCATTGTTTCCACACTCATAGAGCGGAGAGACATCGCCATCCTTGGCATCGAAGATCCACTTCATAGCCTCACGGGTAGAGCGCAGTCCTGCTACGTTATGCTCGCTGCTTGACAAGTCGGAACGCTCCTGAATATTGAAGCCGAACTTCTGGGCATTCTTCTCCAAATCTGCCAGCGTCTTGTTCTCGCTGACATACTGGCTGAACTTGTTGTAAGCTGCTGAATAGGTAGACTTTGAGAAGTCGATTGTGTGCTTAACGACTGCCACATCATACTTGGTAACCATTGCCTTGCGGTTGGTCACCTGCAGAATGATGCTCACCTGTGACAATGACAGGTTCTTGGTCTCGCCAGCACCCAGGGTGTTCAGCGTATTGATATACTCCTTGGTATCAGGATCGATGGTCTGCATTCGCTCATACATCGAAGACGTCATCCATTGCTTGTCGCCGGTCTGACCATACTTCTTGGCCAAAGCCTCAAAGTCTGCACCAGCCTGCAGAGCAGCATAGATGCTGTCGGCACGCTTGTGGGCATCGTCCAAAGAGGTGCCGCCGACGCTAATCTGGCGATACTCTACTGAGTCAGGAAGCTGAACCTTGTTGATGAGCTTCACAACGTTGAGCGTATTGTCGTAAGCCGTCTCAAAAGGAGCGGTTACCTGACCAACCTGCATCGAGTCAATCTTGGCTGCGATGTCATTGGGGAATGCGCTACGCTGAGCAGCGATGCCTGCGTATGAAATCAGCGACTGAGCCTTGCGCACAGCCTCTGCCGGAGCAACACCGCTCTCCAACTGCTGCTGAGCTTCCTTCATGCTCTTCATCAGAGCATCGCGGTCAGCCTTGGAAGCAACGACCTGGAAGTCAACATATTTAATGTCACGAGTCTCGAAATACTGACGGAACTGCTCCTTCTTCTCCTCGTACTTGGCCTTCAGGTCTGCATCGTCTACCTTAACCTCGTCGTCCTTGATAGAAGAATAAGGAATGGTAGCCAACAGCACGTCGCTCTCCTCGTTCTGCCCCTCGAAAGCCATCTTGGCAGAAACGGGGTTAGACAGCATGCATTGAGCCAGCAGCGCGTTATACTTATTCTGCAAGAGCTGCTGACGGAGCACTTTCTCCATGAACTTCCAGACCTTGTAGATGGTTGCGTACTGCTCAGCCATCTGGGCGTTGCCACCCTGCTGCTGCATCTTCTTGTACTCATCCAGGAACTTCGTCAGCTGATTAGCGTCGAAGCGACGAGTCTCCTGATTGACGAACAGATAGGGAGGCTGGAGCAGGAAGGGGTGCTGACCATCCTTCAGGATGTTCTGCATCTCCTCATCGGTCACGGTCAGGCCCAGCTTCTCAGCTTCCTTCTCAACGATGGTATTGCTGACGAAGAGCTGCCAGACCTGATCTTTCTGCTGATTGAGTTCCTCTTCCGAGAAGTTGTCACGGTTCTGTGCAACCTTCATGTACTCCTGGAACTCATCGGTCAGCGTCTGAAACTCCTGAACCGAAATTTTCTTACCTAACACTTCGCCGACTTGCTGACGACGCTCGTTGCCAGTAGCCTCGCACGAGCGGAACATTTCCTCGGCAATGAATGCAAACAGGGCCAGACCAATCACCGTAGCGAGTACTGGTCCCCAGCTTCTAATTTTTCCAATTGCTGCCATTTTGCTTGATTTATTTTTATTTTGTTTTTTATTTTTTCAATTCAGCCTGCAAAATTACTAAATTTCGCCGAAACATCGGCATCTTTTCTCGAAAAAATGCCCTATTCCGTCACTTTTAGCTTGACAAGCTCTATTTTTGTCATCGTATTTTTGATAATTTTGAACTCAAAGGGTCCTATAACGACCACTTCGTTCAGCTTAGGGAAGCTCTGATATTCGTGCAGAATCAACCCACCGATAGTCATATATTCGTCACTCTCGGGCAAGTCCAGGTCAAACATTTCGTTCACCTTCTCTATTTCCAGTCGGGCAGACAGCATATAGCTGCCGTCGTCCAACTTCCGAGCCACATATTTCTGGCTGTCGTGTTCGTCTTCAATATCTCCGAATATTTCCTCTACGATATCCTCCAGCGACACCAAGCCACTCGTGCCGCCAAACTCATCGACGACAACACCTAACGACTTCTTCTGCTGCAGGAAGATATGCATCAGCTTGCGCGCCGCCATCGTTTCCGGAACGTAAGGCATAGTCTGCAACAGCTTGTTGACATCAATCTTTTCCAAGGCAGACTTGTCGTTCGCCAGCTCTGCGGCCAAGCGGAACATCTCCGAGGAGTGAATATAGCCGATGATATGGTCGATGTCCTCCCGATAGACCACGATTTTGGAGTGTCCGCTCTCCACGAACTTCGATTTCAGCTCTTCGACCGTAAACTCCTCAATATCAATCGCATCTATCTCCGTTCGAGGTACCATGCAGTCGCGCACCTTGGTGTCGGAGAAGTCCAGAGCGTTGTGGAATATCTTCACCTCCTCGTCCATGTCGTCTTCGTCGGTAGCGCTGTCAATACTCGACTGCACGAGGTAGTCCAGATCCACCTTGGTAAACTCCTTGTCCTCGCTCTGTTTGGGCACTTTCACGCCAATGATGCGCAACAGTCCGCGTGACAACAATGTGGCAAAGCGCGAAATGGGATAAAGAATCACGTAGCAGATATAGGCAGGAACGGCAAATACCGTCAGCATCGTATTGGGATTTGACTTAAAGATGGTCTTGGGCAGAAATTCTCCCGTAAACAACACGACCACGGTCGACAGCAGCGTGTCTGCCGTTACCCGCGCGCCGTCGGCCAACGAAGCAAAGAGCGTGGCGTCGAAAATACGGGCAAAGAGAATACCATAGACGACCAGCGCGATGTTATTGCCCACCAGCATCGTTGAGACAAAGTTGTTAGGATGGCGGTAGAACACCTCTATGGCTCGCTGAGCTAATCCGTTCTTCTCGCGATCCATCTCCAGCCGCAAGCGGTTACTCGACACGAAAGCAATCTCCATGCCGGAGAAGAATGCCGAGAAAACCATGGTGATGATAAGTCCTATGATAAGATTAGTCATTGCTGATAGTTATTTTTTTGTGTCGCTGCTCTGCGTGTGGCAGCAGGACGGACAGGCTGTTCCGGCTGTGTGGTGGCCGCTGGCTGACTGCCGCTTGACGCTTGACCGCTCGTCGAGGGTTGCTGTCCGCCATTGGATGACTGACTGTTGTCCGTATTCTCCATATCATCGGTCTGGAAGGAACCGACAGAATTGCTTACCTCGTAGTGCATCATCTGCTCGTCGCTCCGGAAGTAAGTACCCTCCAGCGTCCTGTCGGGCGTTACCAGTCGCGAGAACTGGTGAGAATAGAACTCATGGCGGACACCGTCCCAGAAAAGCTCTTCGCTATTGAAAATGAGACCGTTGACATTTCTAATGGACACGCGTCCCCTCAGTTCCCACAGCTTCTGCTGGTCGTAGTACCACGCAGAGTCTGCCTGAATATAGCCTTCGATATGAAAGGTCTTGTCATATTGCTCCATGAAAATACCCTTCTCGAAAATCCATCGCGAAGGCACCCTGACGGTGTTGACCTCCCATCGCTCGGTGACGATGCGGTATTTGATGACACCGGAGTCGGATATCAGGGTATTGACGCCATAGCTTACCATCAGCGATGCCGAGTCTTGGTCACGAACGGCAGGTGCCGTGTGCGACTTCTGCTCCGAGCATGCCGCCAAGCCGGCAATCATGGCAACAACAAGTATGACAGTTAGTCGACTTTCCATTTGGCAAACCAACGTTCGTTAAACGTCAGCCCGATATTGATGCGGAATGTATTCTCAGTAACGAAGCCTGTCGCTTTGGAGCGTACCCACTGGCCGCTGATGTGCACCATGGAACGCGAGACGGGTAAGCCGAAGCCTGCGCTCAGAGTCAGTTCATTCGGACCGTCGCTTCCCTTTATTTTATAATAAGGTGTAGTGTAAGACGCTCCGATGCGATAATGCACCTGGTTCAGATACTTGCGGCTCAACGGATTGGGAATCCAGTCGGCTCCTACGGCCACCTTGTGGCGGTCGCAATAGTAGTTGTTCGTCATGTTATAGCCGCGACTGTCGTATACGGGATAGTCTATCGAGCCCCACTTCTGCAGCGAATAGTCGAATCCGGCCGTCAGGCTGTTTTTGTGCAACAGCGTTGCTCCGATGCCGAAGGCCCACGGCAGACTGAAGGCATTCTCCAGCTCCGTCGGCTTGGTGGCACTTGTAGTACTCGTCTGCGGATTCGTCGTCACCGTCACCACATCGGCATTGGCGTTCAACTTATGACCGACGCTGGTTGTCAAACCGACCGTCAGCAGGTTGTTGGCATTCAAGCTGTGCTGCCATTGGAAACCGAAGTCCAGCTTATAGCTGCGGATATTCGTTGAATACGAACGTGTCAGGATATTCATCGTCGCGTCGCTGTTTGTCACCAGCACGCCCTTGTCGTAGTTGCCCCAGAAATAAGACAGGTTAAAACCGACCGAAAAGCCTTTGGTAAATTCCCATCCCATGCCCAAGAACACCTGTCTGCAACCGCCGTCGCCGGTATAGCCTTCGGTTGTCGAAGTCGTCTTGTCCACGCTCTCATAGTCGTAGCCGATATGCGAGAAAGGCACGATACCCACGGCGACGCCCACATGTCTCAGCAGGCGGAACGAAGCCACGGCATAGTCGAAATTGCCCGTCTTGGCATTCACACTTTTGTTACCTTCCTTGAAATTGGTGATTTTACCGGAAAGTCCCAGGTCAAACAACATCGTCAGCGAGTCCACGGCAGAATACGACGCAGGGTTCTGCATATTGATTTGGTGTCCGTTGCGCAAACCGATGCCGACACCTGCCATTCCACGACTGAAGCCCAACGACTGATCAGCCAACACGCCCAAGCCATATTGACTGTAGGGCGACAGGGTACTGCTTTCCTGAGCCATTGTCTGGGCTGCTATCATGCCTGCCAGAAGGCATCCAAATATACGTTTATTCATCTATTTCTTTAAATTCAATTCGATTTCGGGATGCAAAGGTACGAATAAGTGACAACAATACAAAATAAAAAAACTTTTTTTTAGTTTTATTGTCGAGCGTGAGTACTTTCGCGGTTATCGTTCTGCAAATTTATTGAAAAAAAATGAAAGAAAAGCACGATAAGTGGAAAATATAGGTTAATTTTGCATCGTGAAACATTTAAAAGTCATTCTTAATGCTCTTCAAGGGGTATTTTTAGGGTTCTTTCTGACCACATCGACGCCAGCTTGGGCCGATGAGTCACCTCTGGCCTCCATGGACTCCGTGGAAATCAGCCTGCTGACCTGCGAGCCCCACGACGAGGTGTACAGTCTCTACGGCCATACTGCCATCCGCTATCACGACCTGCGCCGTGGCGGCATCGATGTCGCATTCAACTATGGTGTCTTCAATTTTCATGCTCCTTACTTCGTGCTGCGCTTCGTTTTCGGCATCACCGACTACGAGCTTGGAGCTTACCCCTACAAATACTTCCGAATAGAGTATGAGCAGTTTGGCAGCGAGGTCGTCGAACAGGTTCTCAACCTGACGAACGAGGAGAAGCTTCGCCTGCAGTTCCTGTTGGCTGACAACATGCAGCCGGCGAACACCGTCTACCGCTACAACTACTTCTACAACAACTGCACGACGAAGGCTCGCGACATCATCGAGCAATGCATCAACGGCGGAATAGAATATACTGAGTATAAGAAAGATACACTTACCTATCGTTCAATGGTTCACGCCATGACCAAGCAGCATCCCTGGGCGCGTTTCGGCAACGATCTGCTTCTGGGTATTAAGGCCGACAGACCTACCTCGCAGCGCGAGCAGGAGTTCCTGCCAGCCCACCTGATGCAGGACTTCGACCATGCCCTGATTCATGCCGACGGCACCCGTCCTTTGGTCAAGGAGCGACGCATTGCCGTCCCTGCCGGTGCCAAGGTTCTGCGACCCGATTTCCCGCTTTCACCCCTCGCCGTCGGACTCATCCTGCTAGCTGCAGGAGTTGTCGTTTTTGTTATAGAAATTCGCAATAAAAAGACCTTCCTTTGGTGGGATTTACCCTTGATGCTTCTGAGCGGATCGCTGGGCATCGTGCTCTTCCTGATGCTCTTTTCGCAGCACCCCACGGTCAGCCTGAACCTGCAGATTCTGTTGTTTAACCCCCTACCCTGGTTTTTCCTGTGGCCCGTTATCAAGAGGCGCCAGACGCGCTATTGGCAAGTGACTGCCATTTTGGCTGTTGCCTTCTTTGTGGGAGCTGTTTTCCAATGCTACGCCGAGGGTTTATGGTGTTTGGCACTATGTTTGCTGCTGCAAAGTTACGCCCACCTCAGAAAATAAAAACGGGCAAACATGCAAGTTATACGAATATTTTTTGTAATTTTGCACCCGCTTATTTTATAATAAGGTGAGCACAAGACAGAAAACAGTACAAAGAAAACAAGTAAAAAGTAACACAATAAGATGAATTTCAACCAGATTTTACGCTCGTTGTTCGGCGACAAGGCGTCGCGCGACAACAAGCTCATCCGCCCTTTCGTTGAGAAAGTAAAAGCCATCTATCCTTCCATGCAGCAGCTCAGCAACGACGAGCTGCGCCAGCGCACGAAGGACATTCAGCAGCAGGTGCAGTCGTCTGCCAACGAGCAGAAGGCCGAGATTGAGCGCCTGAAAGCCACCATCGAGGAGACGCCCATCGACGAGCGTGCCGACATCTTCGCCCAGATAGACAAACTGGAGAAGGAGGTGCTTGACATCTACGAGGACGCTCTGAACGAGGTGATGCCCGAGGTGTTTGCCATTGTCAAGGAGACTGCCCGCCGCTTTGCCGAGAACGAGGAGACCATCGTTACGGCAACGGATTTTGACCGCGAGCTGGCTGCCGACCCCAAAAAGGACTTCATTACCATCGACGGCGACAAGGCCGTCTACCATAACCATTGGACGGCCGGCGGCAACGACCTGAAGTGGGAAATGGTCCACTACGACGTCCAGCTGTTCGGCGGCGTCGTGCTGCACCAGGGTAAGATTGCCGAGATGGCCACCGGTGAAGGTAAGACGCTGGTCGCTACCCTCCCCGTATTCCTCAACGCCCTGACGGGCAACGGTGTCCACGTGGTGACGGTCAACGACTATCTGGCCAAGCGTGACTCCGAGTGGATGGGACCGCTCTATATGTTCCACGGGCTCTCTGTGGACTGCATCGACAAGCACCAGCCCAACTCTCCCGAGCGCCGCAAGGCTTATCAGGCCGACATTACCTTCGGTACCAACAACGAGTTCGGTTTCGACTATCTGCGCGACAACATGGCCATTTCGCCACAGGACCTCGTGCAGCGTGCCCACAACTACGCCATCGTCGACGAGGTCGACTCCGTGCTGATTGACGATGCCCGCACGCCGCTGATTATCTCCGGTCCCGTGCCCAAGGGCGACGACCAGATGTTCGAGGAGTACCAGCCGCTGGTGGAGAAGTTGGTGAACGTTCAGCGCCAGCTGGCTACGCAGTATCTCGCCGACGCCAAACAGAAGATTGCCGAGGGCCGCGAGAAGAACGACCAGAAGCTGCAGGAGGAAGGTTTCCTGTCGCTGTTCCGCTCGTTCAAGTCCATGCCTAAGAACAAGCCGCTCATCAAGTTCCTTTCCGAGGACGGTATCAAGTCGGGTCTGCAGAACACCGAGAACACCTATATGGAGAACAACAACCGCCGCATGCCGGAGGCCGTCGAGCCGCTGTACTTCGTGGTTGACGAGAAGCTGAACTCCTGCGACCTGACGGACAAGGGTACCGCCTGGCTGGCTAATGAGGTGAACGATGCCGAGCTGTTTGTGCTGCCCGACATCACCTCGCAGCTGTCGGCCCTGGAGGGCGACGCCAAGCTCTCTGACGAGGAGCGCGTGAACAAGAAGGACGAGCTGCTGCAGCACTATGCCGTGCAGTCGGAGCGCGTCCACACCCTGCAGCAGTTGCTCAAGGCCTACTGCATGTTCAACAAGGACGACGAATACGTGGTCATTGACGGCGAGGTGAAGATTGTCGACGAGCAGACGGGCCGTATCATGGAGGGCCGCCGCTGGAGTGACGGTCTGCACCAGGCTGTGGAGGCCAAGGAGCACGTGAAGGTCGAGGCTGCCACGCAGACCTTCGCCACCATCACGCTGCAGAACTATTTCCGCATGTACCATAAGCTGGCCGGTATGACCGGTACGGCATCGACGGAGGCTGGCGAGTTCTGGGACATCTACAAGCTGGATGTCGTGGAAATCCCCACCAACCGTCCCGTCATCCGCGACGATATGGACGACCGCATCTACAAGACTGCTCGCGAGAAGTATCGCGCTGTCATTGAGGAAGTTGTGCGCCTGCGCAACATGGGTCGCCCGACGCTGATCGGTACGACGAGCGTTGAGATTTCCGAGCTCTTGAGCCGCATGCTCGACATGTATGTCAATCCCGAGACGGGCAAGCGCGAGGGTATTCCCCACCAGGTGCTGAACGCCAAGCTGCACCAGAAGGAGGCCGACATCGTGGCCCTGGCCGGTCAGTCGACCAACGGCAAGGGTGCCGTGACCATAGCCACCAACATGGCCGGTCGTGGTACCGATATCAAGCTGTCGCCCGAGGTGAAGGCCGCCGGCGGTCTGGCCATCATCGGCACCGAGCGCCACGAGTCGCGCCGTGTAGACCGCCAGTTGCGTGGTCGTGCCGGTCGTCAGGGTGACCCGGGCTCGTCGCTGTTCTTCATCTCGCTGGAGGACAAGCTCATGCGCCTGTTCGGTTCCGAGCGTATCGCCACCGTGATGGACAAGCTGGGCTTCAAGGAGGGCGAAATGCTGGAGAGCCCCATGATTTCTAAGCAGGTGGAGCGCGCCCAGAAGAAAGTCGAGGAGAACAACTTCGGCATCCGCAAGCGCCTGCTGGAGTATGATGACGTGATGAACAAGCAGCGCACCGTGGTCTATTCGAAGCGCCGCCACGCCCTTATGGGTGAGCGCATCGGCATGGACATCTCGAACACCATCTGGGACCGCGTGGTGAACATCATCGAAAACAACGACTACGAGGGCTGCAAGGAGCAGTTCATCAAGATATTCGCCATGGAGTGCCCCTTCTCCAGCGAGGAGTTCATCAACAAGAACCCCGAAGACCTGGCCGAGGAGACGTTCCAGGTGGCTATGGGCAACTTCAAGCGCAAGATGGAGCACGTCCAGGAGGTCGCCATGCCGGTCATCAAGCAGGTCTACGAGAACCAGGGCCATCAGTACGAGCGCATCGTGGTGCCCCTGACCGACGGCCGCAAGATGTACAACATCGCCTGCAACCTCAAGGAGGCCTACGACACCGAGTGTAAGTCGGTCGTCAAGGAGTTCGAGAAGCAGATTCTGCTGCACATCATCGACGAGGCATGGAAGGAGAACCTGCGCGAGCTGGACGAGCTGAAGCACTCCGTGCAGAACGCCAGCTACGAGCAGAAAGACCCGCTGCTCATCTTCAAGCTCGAGTCTGTCAAGCTGTTCGACAACATGGTGAACACCATGAACAACCGCAGCGTCTCTATCCTGATGCGCGCCCAGATTCCGGAGATGCAGCAGGTGCAGGAGGCCGCTCCCGAGGAGCACACCCAGCGCCAGCAGTACACCGAGTCGAAGCAGTCGCTGACCCAGGAGCAGATGACCGACCCCAACCAGGCCGCCGCAGCCGCTCAGGACACGCGTGCCCAGCAACCGCGCACGCCTATCATCAAGGACAAGCTGCCCGGCCGCAACGATCCCTGCCCCTGCGGTAGCGGCAAGAAGTTCAAGCAATGCCACGGCCGCGGCTTAGTGTAACCCATTAGCCCCTTTAGACCCATGATAACCATTCAGAACCTTCAGAAACACTTCGGCGAGACCTGCGCCTGCGACATCCCCGCGTTCACGGTGAACAACGGCGATATCCTCGGACTGGTTGGCAACAACGGCGCGGGCAAGACCACCCTCTTCCGCCTGCTGCTCGACCTGCTCAAGGCCGACGGCGGCAGCGTGGACATTGACGGCGTCAACCCCGCCGAGAGCGAAGCGTGGAAGCAGCATGTCGGCGCCTATATCGACGAAGGCTTCCTCATCGACTTCCTCACGCCCGAGGAGTACTTCACCTTTCTGGGCAAGATTTCGGGCATCCCACAGGCCGAGATTGACGAGCGACTGAAGCAGTTTGAGCGCTTCTCTGGCGGCGAGATCTTCGGACAGAAGAAGCTTATCCGCAACCTCTCTGCCGGAAACAAGATGAAGGTAGGCATTATCTCCGCCCTGTTGCGCCGCCCCGAGGTCGTGGTGCTCGACGAGCCGTTCAACTTCCTCGACCCCACGAGCCAGCTGGTGCTCAAGCACCTGTTGCGCGACTATGCCCGGCAGACGGGAGCCACCATCCTCATTTCGAGCCACAACCTGCAGCACACCGTCGACATCTCGACACGCATCGTCCTGCTGGAGCACGGCCGCATCATCCGCGACTTGCCCAACCGCGACGGCAGCGCCTCCGCCGAACTGCAGGCGTATTTTTCCGACGGGTCGGAAACAGCCGGTGACGCCAATGAAGAGCGAACGGAAACAGCATAAAAAACAGGGAGAGCAAAATTGCTCTCCCTGTTTGCTTTAAGGCTCCGGGATCGGGCTTGCTGATAACGTCACATTGTAACTTTGTAACAATGTAACAATAAGGATTTTCAAATTATGCCCATCCGTAATGTAGAATATATAATAATTATAATTATTATATATTTATAATCTCATGGTCTGCACTGCGGCATGGGCTTAATGTTACAAAGTTACATTGTTACAATGTGACGTGGACGAAAAAATGTCAAATTCGTGCTGAAAATCGCCCCAAATTGAAGGAAAAAATTTGGAAGTGCAATGAATTTTTCGTACCTTTGCATTGTCAATAGGAACGATGGATTTTGAGCGCAGGGCACCAAAAATTTGTTTTCAGGCCTGACAAAATTTTCTGCCTGCC
>ONQT01000026.1 GCA_900320045.1 uncultured Prevotellaceae bacterium
GAGCGCGAGAGGAACATATCGCCGTTGGACATGTCCTTAAACACGACGGGGCGATAGTTTTCTGGATGAATACCTTTTTTCATTTTACTTGTTAATTATGATATGTTATTTGTTATATGTGCATAAAAGCGGGTGCAAAGGTACGAAATAAATTGGATATATGCAAATCTTTCGCTAAATATTTGTGTTTTTTGTTCAAAAGGCTGTAGTATTCCACTCGAAAACCTAGACCATTCTACTCCAGTACCGGGAGCATCTTGCTCCAATGGTTGGAGCAACTTACTCCAATGGTTGGAGCGACTTACTCCAGTAGTTGGAGCGACTTACTCCAGTAGTTGGAGCGAAATGCTCCAAGGGCCTGGAGCGCGGGTTGTCGTTCAGGTAGTCGGGCGTCATCTGTCCTTCGGCGACCATCGCTACTATATATAATCCATTCCTTATTCATGATACAAAGTTACGAAAAAAAACGCGAGAAATGCAAAGAAAATCGTTATGTTTTCTCCTGTTGTTGTATAAAATTTACGCGTTTTTTTAGTTAAATTCCTTTAAAATCCGGCCTTATCCTACACTTCCTACCCCCATCCTACACTACTGGAATGCCGATGTACAAAGGGTTTGTGATAGATGTGTATGATGTGTAGGCTGTTTTGAAAAATTCTGGGGGGCAATAGACGCACTCACCAACACACCGCCTCTTTCACCAAAAGCGAGCCATTCCTGCCTATAATAATTAATGTACGAGCGTGAGAGAACAAAAAAGGCTGCAAGCCTTTGTCGGTTTGCAGCCTTTAATAATAATAAGGTGTGAATTACTGTATGGTAATCTTTTCTACTTCCCATGTGCCAGCTTTCTCAGCAGTGCTGATGTACTTGATGGCAAGCTGCAGTCCCTTCTTGTTAGCATAAGCAGAGACATCAACGGTCGAGTCAAAGAATGTCCAGCTCTGACTTGCAGGCCATCCTGTGAGAGTGAGGTCAGTCCAGTTTGTGCCGTCGGTAGAAATAGCTACGACGGCCTGTGTCTTGGCAACGTCAACGCTGCTAAAGAAGTTGATGGCATGGTGGATTGTCAGTGTCTTAGCTGAACCTAAGTCAAACTTTGGAGAGATAACCCATGACTCAGAAGCATAGTTAGTTGAAGTTGAACTTGCATATGCTGTTGCAACGAGTCCATATTTGTTGTTATACTTCCAAATTGCATCAATTCCGCTGGGCTTGTTCTTGTCAGAGATTGTCCACTGACCAAAGCCGTTCGCTTTGAAATCTACTGAATAATCAGAAGACTCGCCACCGCCACCGCCGCCAGGCTTGGTGCCATACTCTGTTTCTCCAATCTTGGCATAAGTAGTCTCTTTAATACCAGGCTGACTGAAGTACTTCGTGATATTACCATAAAGTAACACTTCTTTACCCAGATTTCCAGGATTGTCCTTTAAATTCAGACCTGTGCGAACTGCGCTTCCGCTGGGAAGAGCAACTGCCATGCACTTTGTGTGATCAGTTTCAGTAGCAGAGGTTGCAATTAAGATGTTAGAAGCCTGAGCATTGGTTGTGCCAAAGTTCCATTCTGTCTGTTTCGTTTCCTGATTGCTATATGCAGAACCAACAATGAATGCCTTAGTAAATACATTGGTCTTGTCACCTGCAGCAATAGCAGCTGCTACGTCGTACGGATCAGTTTCTGTGCCAGATCCTGTGCCAGCACTACCACCACCACCGCCGCCAGCGGTCTTGCCGTTGAGCTCAACGAGGTAGTTCTGCTTCTCATACTCAATCGTACCATTGAAGTTTACGATTGTACCACAAATGGTTACTGCATCTCCAACATTCAGGTCGTTCTCAGAAGTAAATTTTTCCTTGTTCAGTCCTATACCACTGTAAACATAGAATGCCTTACTCTTGCCTTCTTTGTTGTCTGTGATATAATAATTAAAGCTGCCATATTGACTGCTAAACTCTTTCTTGGATACAAAACCCTTGGTGTAAATTTCTCCTGTTTTTGCTCCTTTTGCCAAGTCCTTAGTGGCTTGGAGAACACCAGCAACGTTGTAGGGGCTAGCTAATGTTCCAACTCCTTCGGGGGTATAGTCGATAAGGCCATCACCTTGTCTGGAGTTGTAACCCTCTGGCTCGGGTACGTCGGAGCAAGCGGTGAATGCAAATGCTGCTACAGCAAGTGCAAGCAATGATTTGATTGTCTTTTTCATATTATTATGTTTTAATGTTCTTAAAATTATGTATATAAAACAATGTTAGCGGCTACTCGATGGTAATCTTTTCCACCTCCCAAGTACCAGCCTTAGAGGCAGTACTGATGTACTTGAGTGCAATCTGAACGTTGTTCTTTCCGGCATAAGCAGCAAGATCTACAGTCGAGTCGAAGAATGTCCAACTGAGTTTCTCTGCCCAGCCATTGAGGGTCAGGTCAGTCCAGTTTGTTCCATCTGTGCTGATAGCGACAACAGCCTCCTTCTTTGAAGTGTCAATATCTGTAAAGAAATTAACTGCATGGTGAATGCTCAGCGTGGCCTTTGTCATCTTACTGAGGTCAATCTTCGGCGAAACAAGCCATACTTCACTGGCATAGTTCGTGCTATTGGCATAGGCGGTTGCCTTCATACCGTATTTCGCGTCAAATGTCCAAACGTCAGCTGTCAGACCAGCATCCTTGCTCTTCTCATTGATAGTCCAGTCACCCTTGCTACCTGTTGTTTTAAAGTCCATGGTATAGCCTGAAGTAGGCTGAGGGGCTGGGCCAGGTTTGTCACCAGTACTGGGAACAACAATCCCCTTTGGAGGTGTCTGGATAATAGAAACCTGCCATAGACCACTGTAGTAGCCGGCAATACCAATGAGGTCGCAGGGAACTGCCTTGCCTGTTGTTTCGTCATAAGGCAGAATCATCGATGAGAACTTAGCATAGTCACCACTGGTGAAAATCTGCACCGTCTGCTTCTTGTCGTCCGTGCCGCTGACGTAGAACTCGTTAAGACACTGGATGAAGTAGCCCGTCAGAGCTGACTCGGTTCCACTCTTGAAGGTTGACACTCCATCAGCGTTCTTGAATGTAACATTCTGGAATCTGATCAGTTTTCCTGCATGCTTGGGAACACCATTCTCCAGCTCATTAAGCGTAGCCAGGTCGTTCTTTCCAATAATCATTGGCTCTACCTCCTGAATGTCACCGACAATCTTGAAGTGATTATTCCACAAATGCTTAGACATACGGCCAACAGAAGTTGCACCCTTAGCGTTAGTATAAGGAGTACCAATCGTAGGTGCCTTGCCATAACCACCAATCCAAAGACCTTTTAGGTCAACCACGATTTCCTGTCCAAGAGGCAGGTAACCCCAGATGCCGCTCTCATCTATAGAAATGGTAAGAGCGCGACTGTCTGCTGTTCCCAGATTGTCCTGAATGGTGATTTTCTTGTAGAAGTTACCGCTAATGTCATTGCCTGTAACGCGTCCTCTTACCTGAAGGTCTTCTGTGATTTCCTTCATGTCGTCGTTAGCAATAGTCGAAGCGTACGTTGTGATGACGTCTTTTATAGACTTGACATTATTCTCTACAATATTATTGTTGCCATACTGTGAGTTAGCAGAGGGAGCTGGTGCGTCCCACTCGCCTTTGTCTTGACAAGCTGATAACAATACTACACAAGCGGCAGCAATCATATACTTAATATTCTTCATAATTCGTTTCCTCCTTTGCATTAGAATTTATAAGTTACGTTCAGCATACCGTTGATTCCCTGAGCATAGAACTTCTTGGGGTTGTTCTTGAAGATGTAAGAACGAGCAGTCTCACCCTTGTCGTTGTAGTCCTTACGGTTCTGCTCCATACCACCAGTACAAATATTCCTGTTGTTCAGAATGTTAGTCAGCATCAGGTTGATAGAGATGGAACGACCCTTCTTTAGGAAGATACTTCTACCGATGGAGGCATCCAGCATGAAGCCACCGTGACCCTTCTCCTGACTGAGGTCGGGATTGTTGCCAGCAGCACGAGCCGTGTTTACGTCCTTCTCATAGCGGATGATGGGTGAGTAGTACAGGTAAATCTTGTCGTAGTAGTTACCAATCAGGTCGATGAACCAACCCTTGTTGTGGTAGCTCAGGTCAAGACTGGCAGCAGCAAGAGGCGTACCACCTTCACGCATTCCGTCGTTTAGACATTTGTCGTGGAAGTAGAGAGTTCCGTCGGGAGCTGCCTGGGCGTCAGAACGCATATAGGTAACGTCGGCATTGTTGGTGTACTTGGCCTCACTGATGGTACCCAGGGCCTTGATGTTCAGCCACTCGGTAGCCTTGAAGTTCAGACCCAGCTCAAGACCGTAGTATTCCTTCTTGATACCCGTCAGAGAGATGTATGTGAAAGAGTGCTCCACATCGTCGAAGGCCATTGAGTATTCAGTAATGTCACTCATCTTGTTGTAGTATCCGTTCAGGCTGGCCTGCATGAACGAGTTGGTCAGCATATAACCTACCTCAACACCGAATACTTTCTCAAGCTTCAGGTCTTTCACGAAGTCATTGTTGATCTGCGGAGCCAGCATGGCTACGCGGGATGTAGGAGCCTTGCTCTCGAACGAGGCACCTAACACAATGTTATGGCCCTGTCCCAGATTGAAGTTGAAGCCAATCTTTCCACCAACATCACCAAACTTAGCCGTTCCGCTTTTACCCAACGAATTGTTGGGGTCAAGACCGTTCTGCATCTTACCATCGCGCTGCATGGTGGTGCCATTGAAGCGACCACTGATGAAAGCACGTGAGCCGTTCCAGAGCGATGTAGCGTAAGTTGCCCAGATAGTAGCTTTGTTAACGAAGAGGTTGTAGTCGTACCCGAAGCGGTCGCCAACACCAATCTCCTTGCCGCCGTCACGGATGTCATACATGGCCTGGGGATCAAATTCACCATACTTGCCGGTGACGTAAGAGTTGATGTTCTTGAAACTGTTGGCACCCAACTTGTCCTCCAGCGTCTGATAGTGCATACCCTTGTTGGTTGACAAAGCTATGCCAAGGTTAATCTCCATCTTCTCGTTCAACTTGCGATGCAAGTTGCTCGACAGACTTAGTGCCAGCTGGTCGTCGTGATAAGCCTGAAGGTAGTAAATAGCCTGCTGTCCTTGTACATTCGCATTTCTATTAGCCTGATATAATTTGTCCCAATTGAGTTGGCGGGCCTCCTTTGAAGAGGACAGAACGTCATAGGCAGTCTGCCAGTTCGCACGTGCTGCTTCTGTATTACCAATTACGGGGTCCCATACATTGTAGAAGTAGCTCGGCATGCGGTTGTAGTAGTCAGGAGCAGGGTTCGTACCGTTGTTGTAGTTCAGACGGCTGCTGCTGTACTTCTGGTACTTGCCTAGCAAGCTGGTCACCAACTTGGTGTTTTTGTCAATCTTCCAGTCCCAAGTCAGCAGGAAAGAAGGCGAGAAACTCTTGACGATACGTGAGCTACGCTTCTTGCCGTCCTGCCAACCCCAGTTGGGATTGTATTGACGGTTGTTGGCAATCCAGTACATCTCGTCGGTAGATGCCGACTGAGCTGCACGCTCGGTGGGGTTGCCCCAGGTTACCAGAGAAATAGAGTGCTTTTCGTTGATAATCTTCTCTACGCCCAGATAGTAGCTTAGGGCATTGTAGAAGGTTCCCTCAACGTTAGCAGTTGCCATGTTAGCCCAGCGATAGGTCAGTGCACCGGAGAAAATCCAACCGTCCTTGCTGACTCCTGAGTTGTAGGAGTACATGCCACGAAGGGTGTAGTTACGGTTGGCACCGGCCAATGATACTCTGTGCCCGGCAGGTGTGCTGCTGGGGCGAAAGTTGTAGTTGTTCGAACCTCCGAGTGCTGTCATGGCAAAGTTGTTGTCCTCAAACGGCAGAACGTGGTCAGCGTTGCGCGTCTGATTGTTAAGGCCGCCGACATACGAGAAGTTGAACTCACCACGTTCAGCATCATTCACCGGGTTGCCGTTGATGAACATCTCGTTGTACTTACCGCCCAGAGCACGATACTTGAAACGTGCTGCACTGAAGCGGTAGCCAACTTCATTGGCATAGACATTGTTGGCTGATCCGACAATGCTGATGGTGTTCAGTGTGTTGTCGTCATCGCCTAACTGTGCTTCGGTGAATGTGAACGCCGTATCGTCGTCATCCTCTGCGGCTTTCTGCTGCTCTGTTGCCGTAGGTTTGTCGGTCTGTGCAAAGGCCATAAACGGAAAACAGAGAGCCATCACAATTAATTTCAGCTCTTTTTGCATAGTTTTTTATAGTTAGTTATTAAATTTAAAGCGTACAAAGATAAGCATTATTTTTTAATCTCGATACATTTTTGCAAGAAATTTTCGGTTTTACAATAATTTTCTCTGTTTTGCATTGTTATTTCAAAATAAATGTTTATCTTTGCGCAGTTATCTCACGTACCTATATAATATTACATCTTTAAATTTAAATACTAATCATGAAAAAACAACTATTGTTACTGACTGCTGCCCTGATGATTTCCTTTGTAGCTCAGGCGCAGGAAAAAAAGTTCAATGGCTATGCCATCGGCTTCTACAATCTGGAGAATCTGTTTGATACCGAGCACGACGAGGGTCACAACGACTATCAGTATCTGCCCGACGGCTCGAACAAGTGGAACGAACTGAAGTATTCCCACAAGTTGGCAAATATGTCAAAGGTGCTCTCAGAGATGGGTACCGACCGTATCCCCAATGGTTGCGCCGTCATCGGTTGCAGTGAGGTGGAGAATGCACGTTGTATGAGAGACCTCTGCGAACAGCCCGCACTGAAGGCCCGCAACTTCCAGTTCGTACATATTGAAGGTCCCGACTATCGTGGTGTGGACTGTGCGCTGATTTATCAGCCCAGTCTGTTTACCGTTCGCGACGTCAAACTCGTACCTTATGTATATGAAAAGGAGGAGGATATTCAGAAAGGTCGTGCTACCCGTGGCTTCCTGACCGTCAGCGGTACGCTGGCCGGCGAGCACGTTACCGTCATCGTCAACCACTGGCCCAGCCGTTTCTCGGAGAGCTACTATCGCGAGCTGGCAGGCCGTCAGGTCAGAGTGCTTCGTGACTCGCTGAAGCGTGAAGACCCCAACGTGAAGATTATCATCATGGGTGATATGAACGACGATCCCCATAACAAGAGTATGGTTGAAGGCGTAGGCTGTAAGTCGGAAATCGACGAGACAGGTCCGGACGATATGTTCAACCCCTGGTACAACGTGCTGTTGAAGCAGAAGCAGGGCACACTGAAGTATGACGGCCGCTGGAATCTGTTCGATCAGATTGTCGTCTCGCAGAACCTCCTGAACCAGAAGGGCCAGAAGGACTTCTCGACCCTGAAGCTTTGGAAGTGGGACATCTTCAAGCGCGACTATCTGTTCCAGACCGAGGGTAAGTACAAGGGCGGCACGAAGCGTACCCATGCCGGTGGCGTGTGGCTCGACGGCTATAGCGATCACCTGCCGACCGTTATCTACCTGATGAAGGAAAAGAAATAAGAATAATCTACAAGCTACAATGACTATTATTGGAATCGCAGGCGGTACAGGGTCAGGCAAGACCACCGTCGTCAAGAAAATCGCACAGTCGCTGCCTCCTCACTATGCAGCCATCATTCCCCTGGACTCGTATTATAACGATACGACAGGGATGACTGATGAAGAGCGTAAGGCCATCAACTTTGACCATCCCGATGCTTTCGACTGGAAGTTACTGACAGAACATATCAAGATGCTGAAGAATGGGCAGGCTGTTGAACAGCCTACCTATTCGTATATCATCTCCAATCGTCTGCCGGAGACTGTCCATGTGGAGCCGAAGCCCGTCATCATCCTGGAGGGTATTATGACGCTGCACTACAAGAAGCTGCGCGACATGATGGACTTGAAGATTTTCGTGGATACCGATTCCGATGTGCGTCTGATTCGTAATATCCGCCGCGACGTGGTGGAGCGTGGACGTACGGTCGACATGGTGTTGGACCGCTACGAGCGCATCCTGAAGCCGATGCACGAACAGTTCATTGAGCCCACTAAGAAGTTTGCCGACCTCATCATCCCCTGGGGTGGGGAAAACAAGACCGGCATACACATTCTTAAGAGTTATATTGAGGGCATCGTAACCAACGTGTAATTCACGGGTTACACTTGTTCATCAGTATTGATTTCTGAAGATATCTCTTCGGCAACGGTCTCGTTGCCGAAGTTTTGTTTCTGCTGTGCTGTCTTTTCCGCCATCTTGCGGATGCGCCAAATCTGCAGTGAGTTGATCAATTCCGTTACACCGTAGAGCAACGAACACCAGCCCAGTATCTGCAATGAAAGCGTTGCCGTCTCCATAGGACGCAGAATGACGTACAAGCCGGTCAGCAGGATGAGTGTCGGGCATATCCAGAATGCGAACGACACCTTTCCCAACCGGCGTACCACAGCCAGATTGATGAGTTGTTGTATTCCTCCAAGTATCATGATACCGCCTAAGACGTACATCAGTCCGTCGACGAATTTGCCAGGGGCAATAACCAGTACCAGACCTAACAGTACACTGCCTGCTCCGACGATGGGGAAGGTGGGCTGTCCGCCGCTGATGATGCGACCTTTCTGGTCCGTTATTACATAGTCACCGCTGTGCTGTCGGGCGTACCAATAGGCTATCAGGGCAACGATACCTGAAATCAGGAACAGCTCGCCGACGGCCATTGTCAACCAAGTAACGCCATCCTGAGGATATTTCAGGATGAGTACGCCCACCACGATGGCACATAGGGCGCGGAAAATGGAACTGTGGAATATCTTCATAATCTTCTAATGGGTTCTCTTATTTCTTCAGTACCTTTGCGTTACGACAAATGTACATGGCCTCTGCGGCTGCAATGGCCTCAACGGCCAGCGAAAACATTGTTAACATCATAATCGTTTCCTTTCTCTAATCTTTAAATTGTTATCCTAATCTTTTACCTATGAGAGTCTTTCTCTCTATTTTTTCTGCTGCAAAGGTACGGACTTTTTGAATACGATGTATCTTTTGGGACGCTTTTTTGAACAAAAAACGACTTTTCTTTGATAGTGGTCAATAAAAACCCGTTTCCTTTGACCTGAATCAAAAATATTTTTCTTACCTTTGTAGGCAATTATGAAGATTGGAAGTGTCATACTGAAAATACTGATGCCGCTGGTGCTCGGTGCAGCGATACTCTATTGGATGTATCGCGGCGAGGATTGGCAGCAGATACGTCACGTCATGACGGACGAGATGAACTGGACGTGGATGCTCCTGTCGTTTCCCTTTGGCATCATGGCACAGGTGTTCCGCGGTTGGCGCTGGCGGCAGACGCTGGAGCCGGTAGGAGAAAAACCGCGTATGTCGGTCAGCATCCACAGCATCTTTCTGTCGTATGCTGCATCGCTGGTTATTCCCAGAGTAGGGGAGTTCACGCGTTGCGGCGTATTGAACCGCTATGATGGCGTGTCGTTTCCCAAGGCCTTGGGTACGGTGGTAACCGAGCGAGCCATTGACTCGCTGTTAGTCATGGGCATTACCTCCGTCGTGCTGCTGCTGGAGATGAGCACCTTCGGCACCTTCTTCCGTCAGACGGGCACCGACCTGCAAAGTATTCTGCATGGTTTCTCCTGGGCGGGCTATTTTGTGGCTGCTATTTCGGTAGTGGCTATTCTCGTGATGCTACACTTCCTGTTGCGCAAGCTCTCTATATATAATAAGGTGAAAGCTACGCTCAAAGGAATATGGCAGGGTGTCGTCTCGTTGAAGGATGTGCGCAACATACCTTTATTCGTATGTTTCACGCTGGCCATCTGGCTGAGCTACTTCCTGCATTACTATCTCACTTTCTTCTGCTTCGACTTCACCGCCCATTTGGGCTTGGACTGTGCACTGGTGACCTTCATAGTAGGCTCTATCGCCGTTATCGTGCCGACTCCCAATGGCGCCGGTCCTTGGCATTTCGCCGTCAAGACCATGCTGATTCTCTATGGGGTTGCAGATGTCCATGCGTTGTACTTCGTGCTCATTGTGCATACCGTCCAGACGATGCTGGTGATCTTTCTGGGTATCTATTCCTGGGCTGCCCTCTCTTTCACGAAACGTATAAACCCTAAAACAACAGAATAATGAACGAAATTCAGAATCTTAATCCGCAGTGCGTATGGAAGAACTTCTATGCGCTGACACAAGTGCCACGCCCCAGTGGACATTTAGAGAAAATACAGCAGTTCCTGCTGGACTTCGGTAAGCAGGCAGGTGTAGAGGCTTTTAAAGACCCTGCCGGCAATATCGTGTTCCGCAAGGCTGCCACACCAGGCATGGAGAACCGCAAGGGCATCATCCTGCAGGCTCACATGGATATGGTGCCGCAGAAGACCCCCGAGTCAAAGCATAACTTCGAGACCGACCCCATCGAACCCTGGATTGACGGTGAATGGGTGAAGGCCAAGGGTACAACCTTAGGTGCTGACAATGGTCTGGGCGTTGCTGCCATCATGGCTATTATGGAGGCTAAAGACCTGAAGCATGGTCCTATCGACGCTCTCATTACCCGTGACGAGGAGACAGGCATGTTCGGTGCCAACGAGTTGCCTGAGGGTGAGTTGCAGGGCGATATCCTGCTGAACCTCGACTCTGAGCACTGGGGTAAGTTCGTCATTGGCTCTGCTGGTGGTATCGATGTAACCGCTACGCTCGACTATCAGGAGGTGGACACCGATCCAGAGGATGCAGCTGTCAAGGTAACGGTGAAGAATCTGCGCGGTGGACACTCAGGCTTGGAAATCAACGAAGGTCGCGGCAATGCCAATAAGCTGTTGGTGCAGGTGGTCCGTCAGGCCATTGCAGAAACCGAGGCTCGTCTGGCATCGTGGAATGGCGGTAACATGCGTAACGCCATCCCCTTCAAGGCTGAGGCTGTACTGACACTGCCTAAAGAAAATGTGGCAGCGCTGAAGGAGATTGTCAACGATTGGCAAGAGACCTTCAACGATGAATTCAAACTGATAGAGCCGCAGGGCGTCGAGGTCATTGCAGAAGATATGCCTACTCCACAGAAGGAGGTGCCTGTCGAGATTCAGGACAACCTTGTAGACGCTATCTTCGCTTGCCACGATGGTGTTATCCGCTATATTCCGGCCTATCCGAATGTGGTGGAGACCAGCTCGAACCTGGCTATCATCAACATTGCAGAAGGTAAAGCTGCCTTCAAGATTCTGGCTCGTAGCAGTCGTGAGGATATGAAGGACTATGTCGCCACGATGCTGGAGAGCTGTTTCTCGATGGCAGGCATGAAGGTAGAGACCTCTGGCTCGTATGGCGGTTGGGATCCCAATCCCGACAGTGAGATTCTGCACCTGCTGCTGAAGGAATATAAGGAGTTGTTCGGTCAGGACGGCATCATTCAGGTGGACCATGCAGGTCTGGAGTGCTCCGTCATTCTGGGCAAGTATCCTTGGTTGGATGTCGTCAGCCTTGGTCCTACGATGAAGTCGCCTCACACCACTTCTGAGCGTGCCCTCATCGAGACCGTCGCTCCCTTCTGGCAACTGCTGAAGAAGACGTTAGAGGATATCCCAGTGAAATAAATGAATAAAAAAATCGCAGATTTGTTTGGCAAATCTGCGATTTTTGCCTACCTTTGCACCCGATAAACCAATTAAACAACATCATTATGGACGATTACCCGGCGGAAACTTTTAAGAAGTAAGGCTGGAGGAACGGCAGGCAAGACCGCTAATCCTCTTGCCGCAAACATGAATGGTCGTATCTCGTTATATCGAAATGTCGACATGACGAAATTAAACAAGGATTAGCAAAATGAAGACTTACTGGAACACCCAAGGGGGCTTGAGCCAACTGCAGGAGTGGCAGCCCAATTGTTGGATACAGGTAACGTGTCCGACAGAAGAAGACCAGCAGATGCTGGAGGAGAAGTACAATATTCCCGACTATTTCCTCTCCGACATCAGCGATACCGATGAGCGAGCCCGTTATGAATATGATGACGGTTGGATGCTCATCATTCTGCGTATACCTTATGTCAAGGAGGTGCGCAGCCGTACTCCCTATACCACCGTACCTTTAGGAATTATCCATAAACGTGACATCACCATTACCGTCTGCTACTACGAGACAAACATGATGATTGACTTCGTCAGCTTCCATCAGCGTCGTGGCGTGGGATTCACCGATTATGTCGATATGATTTTCCGGTTGTTCCTCTCTTCAGCCGTATGGTACCTGAAGCGACTGAAGCAGATTTCGATGCTCATCGACAAGGCCAAGCGCAACCTGGACCGTGAGGTGAACAACGAAAGCCTCATCGGACTGTCCCGTCTGCAGGACTCGCTGACGTATTTCAATACTTCTATCCGCGGCAACGAGACCTTGCTGTCGAAGTTGAAGTTCAAGCTGCAGATTGACGAGTTGGATGCTGACCTCATCGAGGATGTCAATATCGAGATGACGCAGGCCAGAGAGACGACCAGCATCTATTCCAACATTCTGGAGTCGACGATGGACACCTACCAAGGTATTATCAACAACAACATGAACACCATCATGCGTACCCTGACATCGGTGACCATCATCCTGATGTTACCTACCTTGGTGGCATCGTTCTTTGGTATGAACTTGGTCAACGGCATGGAGGCGAGCCCGCTCGGATTTATTGTCGCAATCGTCATAAGTATACTTATTTCGGTGCTCTCATGGTTCATTTTCCGTCATAAACGACTCATTTAATGCACTTTTTTGGTAAAAAATTAGGTGGTTTCAGAATTATTCAGTAATTTTGAAGCGCATTATGTATGCATGTGAAAGAAACCTGAACATGAACTAAAACATTTTAGATGATGGACTCTCAAGAAAATGCTCTCCAGGAAGAGCAGAATGTAAAGGAAGTTGCTGCTGAATCCGTAGAAGCCACTGAGCGCAAGCAGTATGAGAACAAGAAGGAAGTGCTGGAACGCATCCGCGAGATTGCTCATGGCGAGGAGGCACCACAGAAAGACGAGGTGGACTACCTGAAAACCGTCTTCTACAAGTTGCACATTGCCGAGCGTGAAGCCCGCCTGAAAGAGTATATTGACGGCGGTGGTGATCCGGAGCAGTATCAGATTACACCCGATCCTGACGAGGAAGCTTTCAAGGCCGAGATGGGTGTCATCAAGGAGAAGCGCCAGCAGCAGTTGCGTGAGCTGGAGCAGGAGAAGCAGCAGAATCTGGAGCGTAAACTGGCCATCATCGAGAAAATCAAGACGATGATCACCTCGCCTGAGGAGGCTAACAAGTCGTATAAGGAATTCAAAACGCTGCAGGAAGAGTGGCGTGACATTAAGAACGTTCCCGCTGAGCGTGCTAATGAACTGTGGCGCAACTACCAGTTGTATGTGGAGCAGTTCTATGACCTGTTGAAACTGAACAGCGAGGCTCGTGAATATGACTTCAAGAAGAATCTGGAGGCTAAGACACGTCTCTGTGAGGCTGCTGAGAAATTAGCTGAAGAGCCGGACGTCATCAGCGCTTTCCACCAGTTGCAGAAGTTGCATCAGGAATATCGAGAGACAGGTCCTGTGGCTCGTGAGCTCCGTGAAGAGATCTGGCAGCGCTTTAAGACTGCATCGACAGTCATCAACAAGCGCCATCAGCAGCACTTCGAGGACCTGCGTGCCAAGGAAGAGGAGAACCTGACCCGCAAGACCGAACTCTGTGAGAAGGTCGAGGCCATCTGTGCTGAGGAGAACAAGGGCTCGGGCGACTGGGAGCGTCATACCAAGCAGATTATGGAGCTTCAGACGGAGTGGAAGACCATTGGTTTTGCTCCGCAGAAGATGAATGTGAAGATCTTCGAGCGTTTCCGTGCAGCCTGCGACGACTTCTTTGGTCGCAAGGCTCAGTATTTCCGCTCACTGAAGGATACTTTCAAGGAGAATGCTGACAAGAAGCGTGCTCTGGTGGAGAAAGCCAAAGAGCTGCAGGATTCTACCGACTGGAAGTCAACGAGCGACAAACTCATCAACCTGCAGCGGGAGTGGAAGACCATCGGTATGGTTCCCAAGAAGTTGGGCGACCAGTTGTGGGAAGAGTTCCTTGCTGCCTGCAACAAGTTCTTCGAGGCTCGTAACGCAGCTGGTGCCAACAACCGAAGCGACGAGCGTGAGAATCTGGAGAAGAAGCGCAGCATCATTGAGCAGCTGAAGGCTGCTGCCGAAGAGGCTGGCGATAACCTGCAGCAGCGTGTGCAGCAGTTGGTAGAGGAATACCAGCAGGTAGGTCACGTACCCTTCAAGGAAAAGGATAAACTGTATGAGGAGTACCATGCCGTGCTCGACAAACTCTATAAGGAACTGAACATTTCCGTTGCCAAGCGTCGCCTGTCCAAGTTCAAGGACAATCTGAAGCAGGTGGCTGAGCGTGGTGAGAATGCATTGGACAACGAGCGTGCTCGCTTGATGCGTCAATACGAACAGCTGAAGCAGGAGGTGCAGACCTACGAGAACAACCTCGGATTCCTGAATGCTTCCTCCAAGAAGGGCAACTCGCTCATCGACGAGATGAACCGCAAGGTGCAGAAGCTGAAGGACGAGGTGCAGCTGGTGCGCGACAAGATCAAGGCTATTGACGCAGAGAATCGTCAGTAAGCGTGTGGTGACCGGCACCGATGGTCTGCTCCTGTCCGGAATAGGGCATCACAACAAGTGCTGAACCGCCATGAGGAATAGTAACGTCAAGGGTGATACTCTTGGCGTTATTTCCTTTTGTATAGTCTACATGCCACTCGACAGCCACCTCTCCCTGGGCGCTCTCCAGCGAGCCGCGACACCATGTCATGTCGCCTAAGGGGTGGGGGGCAATGGTAATATGGTCACCTTGTCGTTGGATGCCTAAAATATAAGGCACAAGCAGGTTGTTCAGGTGCCCCATCATGAAATGGTTCATGGAAGCGCCATGCTCGGGGTTCCACTGTTCTGTCAGCGTCGTATGGCCAAGCTTAATCTGATAGCCGTAGCCCGGTACATCGTAGTGGTTCAGCATCTGATAGAGCAACTCCTGCTGGCCGTTGTGGATAAGGGCATTGAAGAGATAGCGGTTTCCGACATCACCTGTCGTCAGACGGTTGCCATGCTGATGGATATCGCTGATGAGGTTCTGCAAGACAGCCTCGCGGTCACCCTCCGGAACGAGATCCATCTCTAAGGCAATAGCATTGGCACACTGGCTGCCTGTACCAAACTGATGCGTCTCTGGATGGTAAAACTCACGGATGAATGCGGCTTTGATGCTGTCAGCACGTGGTTCGTCCATCAGCTTGTTCCACCAATAATAATGGGCGGTAGACACCAGCGGCATCGGTGTGTTTTGGGCAAAACCGGCGCGTCCGGGACCAAAGTCGTACCAGTCACCCAGTCCTTGCTTCAGGATATAGGCTGAATCCTGTGTCGCCAGATAATCCACATAGCGCTTCATCTGTTCTCTATAGCGGGCGATGATTCGGTCATCGCCATAATACTCCTGATACAGGAACGGCAGTGCAATGAAGGCCCCGCCCCATTCAGGCGACTCCAGAAAGGGAGGTGCCCATGATCCCTCAAAGACGCAGAGGTTGGGAGCTATCTCGGGCAGACTGCCGTTGGGGAACTGTGCATCAGCAATATTCTGCATGGTCTGCTCTATCATGCTCTTGCAATCGTAGTTGCTCACCAGGCCTTCACCGTTCAGCCAGTCCTGTTCCAACCATCCTAACTTCTCGCGATGCGGACAGTCCGTCCATACCGATTGCCAGTTGCTGCGAATGGCACGGTCGATGAGGCGATAGGCATCGTTGAAGAGTTGGTTGCTGCATTCAAAGTCGCCGGTTTTGCGAGCTGAATTATACACAAAACACGACTTGACATCCTTCAGCACCTCTATGTCGCCCTCTACTTGCAGGTAACGGTAGCCGTAGTAGCTGAACCGCGGATGCCATGTTTCTGGAGTATGGGGAATGCCCCGAAGAATATAGGTGTAGAAATGCGGACGTCCTGTCTGCTTTTGGTTCACCAGTCCTTCTTTTGTCAGTGTCTCGCCGGGAGTCAGTTTCAGCCATTGACCAGCCTTGCCGCAGACCGTGATTTCCGGAAAACCGCTCAGGTTCTGGCCCATGTCGAGCACAAGGACTGAATCTTTGCGTAAGGTATCTTTGACGCCATAGCGCTCCATGATCTTGACAGGATCAGCTATCTGTTTGCGTAAGATACCACGTGGTGGCTCTTGGATGACAATAGGATTCCACCTGCTGTTCTTTCGGGAGTGGTTGGGGGTAGGCTCCAATCGGGCATCGTAGTCTTCGCCGCCATAGATGCTGTTGAAGGTGATGGGACTGTATGCCCACTGCCATTGGTCGTCACTGACAATATCTTCCTCGCGCCCGTTCCTATATATAATATGGAGCCGGAACAGCAAGGTCGGAGGACCGAACGATACCTTCATCTTGGCATAGCGCTTGCCTTGTTCGTTATAGAACCCATTGCCAAGAAGTACATTCATGTAGAGATGTGTCGTACGAGGCGAGATGTGCGAGGTGACATCGTAGGTGTTGTAGAACACCGACTTGTCATAGTCGCTCCAGAGCGGAGCGAACTCAGCATCGCCTATCTTCTGGCCGTTCATAGTCAGCTCGTAGAAGCCCAGCCCGCAAATGTAGATCGTGGCCTGCTTGACCTTTCCTTGCAGTCGGATGTCGCGACGGAGGCAGATGCTGCGGTCTGACTCAGGATTTACCGCAGCCCATGCCGCCTTGACGGCAGGCTCCTTCAATTTGGCACCCGTGAAATTGCGGCCTTGTGGAATGTTGGCCTCTTGTCTTGTCATGTGTCCTATCCATTCAGCACCGGCAAAGTCGTCAGCCAGCGTAGAGAGGGCCCAAAGGGAACAGAAGACAAACAGCAGAATTCTCATACGGCATCAAGGATGATCAGTAATCTTATAAAGCATTTGGAATCACCAACTTGCCCAAGTCCTTACGCTCTCCTACGCATTTGCCGTCAACTAGCACGCGCAATCCCTTGCCCTGATGATAGCGACTACCGTCTTGATCCCAGAGGATAGTGATGTTGTGACCATGATACAGGATGTTGTCGAGACAGAAGTAGTCCCACTTGTCTTTAGGCAACAGGGGATTCACCTCAATACTGTTGTCGCTACGGGGACGCAATCCGCAAAGACCTGTGATAATCAGGTCGTTCCACGTCGAGTGGTTATAATAGCGAGAGCGCTCCTGGTCGCCTTTCAGCCAGTAGCCTGTCGTCTCGTCCAGGTATTCTCCGATATAGGGCTTGCCACGCATGTGTTGGCTTTGCATGTATTTTTCCATTTCTGCGAAATACAGGGAATCGCCAATAACTGGATTGCTGTAATCGTTGAGGTAGTTCGCCATAGCTGTCAGCGTCTGACTGGTGGCAAAGGGCCATACAGCACCGTCCCACTCACATTTTCCTACACCATGGGTGCGGAACTGAGGATGGCGACGCTCTGCAGTAGTCTGTCCGTAGGGAGCCGAAAAGCCTTGTGGGTCAGCAGCCTGCAACCAGGCAACGCCATATTTTGCGTCGTCCTTAGCCATGTGGGTGTACCAAGGCATGAAACCGATGGCCTCACGAACGTTGGCAGACGAGTCGATGCGATGGGTCTCGAAGAACTGATGCTGCTCGTTCCACAATTTGGCATGCACCAACTCGCTCAGCTTGTCGGCCTTATCGAAATAGGTCTTGGCTTTGTCCTTGTCGCCTGCCAGTTGGGCTATGTTGCCAATAGCCCTTGCATTGCCATACATATAGGCATTGATGCTGGGGCGCAGGTATTTTTTCTTTCGTCCGCCACTGATGGTCTCCTCCATAGCGTCCTGCACGTCAGCCTGCCAGTAGTAGCCTCCGTCACGGGTATGCGTACTCTCCCAGTGGTTGTATTCCCATTCCAGTGAGGGAAGCATGGAGGTGATCCACTCCTTTCGACCATCCACCAAGTAGCGTCCCCACAGTGAGTGAGGCATCCACGACGAGTAGTTGGCAATCTTTTTCATAGGTTGCCCCTCGTTGCCCTTGTACCAGGTGTTCATGATCTGGTCGAGCCACATGGGATTTCGCAGCCAACGGCTTTCGTGGATATGATGTCCTACACCAGAGGCAATGAGGTTGTACTGGTCTGCATAGCTTCTGTTCACGAGGAACTCCGTCATGGCATAGCCTACAGGAGTGGTCTTGATGTGTTTTCTGAGTGTCCACCAACGGAAGTACCACATTTCCTCGAAATCCTTGTTCGGACAGTCGAAGAGAGGCACGTTCTGCGTCATCCACTCCCACGACTTTGCATTGGGGATGGTCTGCACGATGTTCTCATCCTCCATTGTGTTGAAATAGTCCACATAGTGCTTGTAGTTGTCATACTTCAGAATGGCTGCTGTTCCGTCCATGTCTGAACTGCTGGTCTTTACGTTGCTGATGGCATAGACAGCCAGAGGAGCGTCCTCGCCAGCATTGTCCAGCGTGCCGTCCCAGTCGGCTGGGGTGTCGATATCAGGGAAGGTGCGACGCTCTCCTGTGCGGAACATGATACGCTCAATGCTCTCCACGGGAGCAAAGAACATGCGCTGGCCAGCCTTCTTGTCATTGATATAGACTTCAATCAGGCGACGGCTGACGCTCAATACAGCCTTCACGTGGTAAGTCTTGTTAGCCTCGTATTTCCCCAGTCCGCCAAAACGGGCACCACCCTTGCAGCGCATAATACCTTCGTCCGTCAGTTCGATTCGTGAACAGGCCGTTCCGTGTTCGTCCAGGAATTCTATCTGCAACAATCCTGTATTGTTCTGTGCAGCACAGAGGTCGAACTCCACCTCTAACTCCTTGGCAGCCGGAATCTTACGTTCTACGCGGGCATAGTCGAAGGGGTCGCTGTCAGACAGGGTAAGCCATCCGTCTTTCAAACTGACCTCGGCACGTCTGGGTGAATAGATGTTCCAGTTGACAAGTTCGGAAAGTCCAGCCACTTTGAATTCCTTGCCATCTGCGTGGCTTTGTGCCTTTGTGCGTACAGGCACAGGAATATGCGCTACCCACATGTCCTCCTTGTTCATCGAATAGGTCACCCACAGGTCGGAATCCTTGGGAATGCCATTACCTTCCTGGATGCCTCTTACATATTGTGGGCCGTACGATTTGTAGTTGCCCCCATAGCGCATGGCTGGCACCTCGCCTTGCACCAGATTGAGGGTGGTATATTCCAAGCCGTCCTTTGACAGCGAGATACCCAGTGGCCAACGGTATTCTGAGGGGTTATAGACGGTAGCATAGGTGCCGTCTGTCAGTCGCTGACCCCATATCTTGGCATTGCTGTTCACGAAACCTTTGGCACGCTCTACGGGTTGTGCCCACGTCTGTCCTCCATCGTCGCTGATGCTGGTCAGTGCATGTTTCCAGAGTGAGGCGATGCGTCCGTCGGGCAGGGTATAGTCGCAATAAGCCTTGTATTCCTTGTGCAGAGGAATGAGCGGGTCGTTGCGGTCTGCCTCTTCCACCCATTGCATTCTGTAGCGGGGATTGGCCAGAATTTCTTCGCAGGCCTTACGGACATCCTTGGGAGCCTTGGTGTAGAAGGGCCAATTGGTCTTATTAGCCTTATTGGACATATAGGTCTTATATGCCCCATTCAGATAAATAAAGTAGATAGGTCCGAAGGTGCCGTCTTTCCTGACCTCACGAATCACACGTCCAATACCATTACCGTCATTGGGGTCGTCCTTCTTGTCGAAGGCTACACCATAGTTGCCAATGGCATAGAGCTGTCCACTCTTCGATACATACCAGCCTACACGCTGGTGCATGATGGCTATCAGGTTGTGGGCCTTCTCAGGACGGTTAGGCTTTTGGAAACCTTCAGGCACCATCAGCTCAGGAAACAGAATCTCGGGGTCGGTCCATGTGTATCCGTCCTTGGAGGTTTGCAACATGGTTCTAGAGGGGGGCACGTGCTCATCCTTGGGGTCACAGAGGAAGTGCACATAGAACTGGTTGTTCCAGTAGGCCATCATGGGCTGGTGGTTATAGGTCCACCCGTCATTGTTGGCTTTGGCAGGGTACTCACGATTGGCTCGTAGTATCTGGATGTTGTGCACACCAACGACAGGACTCAGCCCACCATCATGGCGATAGGGGTTGCTGAGTGTTTTCCCTGTATAGTGGATGCGGTCTTTGGCGTGAAGCAGTCCGTAGATGATGTTTTCTGGGGCTTTGAAGATGGTTCCATGCTTATGCAGCACAGGTACTTTCACCTGCTTCGAAACGTCCTCGAACTTCACGAAGTCCTTGGTGAAGTGGGCTCCGAAGTCCTTGAGACGATAGCGGTCGTAATAAATAAGCCAGCCGGATTTACTATTTGACAATTTACCATTTACTGTTTTATCGTCAAGTTTCAGTACCGTAGGACCTTCCATCATCTTGCCGGTAAAGGGTTCCGAGGCTTTCGACCACGGTCCGTATGGCGACTTGCTGTATGCCACCTTGATGTCGCGCTCAGGACGGGTATTGTCCTTCAGCACCATCACATAGTCTTTCTTGCCTCGCTTCACCAGCGTAGCGTCGATGCATGAGAATCCCGGGTCAATCATCAGTTTTGTGGGTGCAAAGGTCTTGAAGTCCTTGGTGGTGGTGTAATACAAGCGGTGGTTGTGCTTGTGGTCCTCCTGTCCATCAGGGAATTTCCCTGGAATGCACGATGCCCAGATGATGACAGCCTGCTGGCGCTCGTCGTCCCAGAACAGCTCTGGCGCCCACACATTCACCGTCGTCGTGTCCGTCATCACCTTGATGAAACGCTGCCCGCTCCAGTTCTTCAAATCTTTTGAACAGGCATAGCCGAATCCGAGGTCGCCACGCCATGAGGATGTCCACACCAGATGGAACACACCGTCGGGAGTACGGATGATGCTGGGGTCGCGCATCACTTTCTGCTTGCCCACCTCTGGTTTCAGCCATGTGCCGGGAATGGAGTCCCACTGCCAACCATCGTAGCTGTAGATAAACCGAAGCCCGTCCGTAGCAGGCTCGTGGAACGAAGTGGAGATATAAACTTCACGCTGTGCCGACATGCTGAGTGTGGCAACAAGGGTTGTCAACAGGAGAAAAAGCCTTTTCATATACCTTATTATATTTATATATAAGACGAAAGGGCATTTTTTTTGTCACTAATTCAAATATTATTTGTACCTTTGCAGGCGTTTAACAATAACCACATAATAAAAAGAAATGAAAAAGATTTTATTGACAGCGCTGCTTTTGGCAGCTTTTAGCTTTGCTGACGCTCAGGACGTCATGAAGAAGGAGAAAGATGGAACGTACGTTGTAAACACTACCACACTGGCCAAGGACGTAGAGGGCTATAACGGTACGACACCCGTCGAAGTGTATATCAAGAAGAATAAAATAGTAAAGGTCGTTCCTTTGAAAAGTCAGGAGGGCCCCAAGTACGTTGCCAAGGTGAAGAAGGGCATGCTGCCCAAGTACGAGGGCATGAATGTCAAGAAAGGAACGGTTGCGGATGTGGATGCCGTGACTGGAGCTACGTTCACCTCAGAAGCTATCAAGGAAAATGTGAAGCGCGCCGTCGCTTATTACAAAAAGAACAAGTAAATAAGGTATAAAAAGTCAAAAAGAAAGCGCTTCCACTTACGGAAGCGCTCTTTGTTAGTATAGTAGGATGAGTCCCGCAACAGCACAATAGCATATCATGCGGATGGGATTGATCTTCATCAGATAAACACCAACGAAGGCTGAGGCAAACAGCAAACAGCTGATGCCAAACTGCCACGGGTTTTCTATGGGCGTGGAGAAGTTGTCACGTGTCATCAACAGCAGGGTGGCGGCAGCCAGCAATCCTACGACGGCAGGGCGCAGTCCCTGAAACATGCTCTCAATGCTTCGGTGGTGCATGTAACGCATGAACATCTTGCTAATCAGAATCATCAGGATGAGCGACGGCAATACCAAGGCAAAAGTGGCCGTGGCGGAACCTAATATTCCCATCGGTACAGAATAGCCGGCGTTGGTAATGGCCGTATAGCCACAGTAGGTGGCCGAGTTGATGCCAATAGGTCCCGGTGTCATCTGCGAGATGGCCACAATGTCCGTAAAGTCGCTGCTCGACAACCAGTGGTAGTGCTCTACCGTCTCATGCTGGATGAGCGACAGCATACCGTAGCCGCCGCCAAAGCCAAAGAGCCCTATCTGGAAAAACGTGACGAACAATTGAAAGAAAATCATATTCTCTTAATATATTAAATTCTCCAATTCTTAAATCTTAATCTTTAATCTTTAATCTTTAATTCTTAAATCTTAATCTTTAATTTTTAATCTTTAATCTTTAATCTTCCCAACGCCAGTCCGCCTAATCCTGCCGCGATGATAATCCAGATAGGTGAAACACCTAATAGCCAGATGGCCAGTGCCGAGACGATGGGAATCCACAGCGTAAACCGGTTCAGCTGAGCTCGCTTGGCCAAGTTGAAGGTCGGGACGGCAATCAGCGCTACGACAGCAGGACGGATGCCGCGAAACATGGCTGCCACCACCTTGTTGTCCTTGAACTGATGGAAGAACATCGCTATCAGCAGAATGATCAGGAACGAGGGTAGGGCGGTGCCTGCTGCTGTAGCAATGGCACCGCGTGTGTTCTTGAGTTTGTAACCGATAAATACGGCGATGTTAATGGCAAACACCCCCGGACAACTCTGCGCAATGGCAATGAGGTCAAGCATCTCGTCCTTAGAGACCCAGCGGTGCTTGTTGACAACCTCCTCTTCTATCAGCGGTATCATGGCATAGCCACCGCCAAGGGTGAACAACCCAATCTTGAAGAAGGTCTTGAATGACTCAAAATAGATATTCTTCACTCTTCACTCTTCACTCTTCATTCTTCACTCTTCACTCTTCACTTTTCACTTCTGCGCCTCCACCCACTTGCGGGCATTGACGAAGGCCTCGATCCACGGAGTAACCTCGTCCATGCGGCGGCGCTCGGGATACCACGCGTTCTGCCAGGGGAAGATGGCGCGCTCCAAGTGCGGCATCATAGCCAGATGGCGACCGTCAGCAGAGCAGATACCGGCTACATCGTAGTCGGAACCGTTAGGATTAGCGGGATAACCGTGATGATTGTACTTGGCAATGACGTTATACGTGCTCTCTGCTTCAGGAAGAGAGAATTTGCCCTCTCCGTGAGCTACCCAGATGCCCAGCTTGTTGCCGCTCAGACTTCCGAACATCACGCTGTTGTTCTGCGGAATGCTCAGCGTGATGAACTCACTCTCGAACTTGTGGCTGTCGTTATGCAGCATCTTGGCTCCCTTGGCACCAGTCAGACCGAGTTCCACCATCAGCTGGCAACCGTTACAGATACCCAGCGACAGGGTGTCCTTGCGGGCATAGAACTTGTCGAGGGCCTCCTTAGCCTTGGGGTTGAAGAGGAAGGCACCAGCCCATCCCTTGGCAGAACCCAGCACGTCGGAGTTGGAGAAACCGCCGCAGAACACAATCATGTTGATGTCCTCAAGGGTCTCGCGACCACTGATCAAATCGGTCATCATCACGTCCTTCACGTCGAAACCGGCCAGATACAGGCAGTAAGCCATCTCACGCTCACCATTGGTACCCTTCTCGCGGATGATGGCTGCCTTCGGTGTTGTGTTTGTTGCTGTGCCACAGCAACCCTTCTCCTTCCAGCGGTCAGCAGAAAGTCCGTACTGGCTGAGCATACCCGTGAAGTCCTTGTTGAACTTCATCTCGATAGGCTGCTTCTTGTAGTTCTCGTAGCGCTCCTTGGCCTTACCGTTGAAGCTCTGCTTGCGGTCGAGCAGGTAGCTGGTCTTGTACCAGACGTCACGCAGCGCATCGATGTCGAACTTGTGGGAAATGGTTTGGCCATTTCCTCCCTCAGCAACCACCTCAATGCAGCGGCTGTCTTCAACGGTATATCCAATTTTGGCAAAGCCCACGCCCTGTTCCTCCAAAAAGTCCTTGAACTCCTGCTTGTGGTCGTCACTGACCTGAATGACCACACCAGGATTCTCTGCGAAGAGAGCCTTCACTACATCAGGCTCCCCTCCTTTGGAGGGGTTGGGGGAGGTTATATCGTGCAGGTTGATGTGCATACCGCCCTTGGTGTTGGCGAAGCACATCTCCAGCAGGGTGGTGATCAGACCACCGGCAGAGATGTCGTGACCGGCCATGATCCAACCCTTTTCAATCATCTGCTGAACAGCCATGAAGGCATCGGCAAAGTACTCGGCGTTCTTCACCGTTGGCACGTCGCTGCCTACCTTGCCTAAGCTCTGGGCAAAGGCTGAACCGCCTAAGCGCTGCTCGTCGAACGAGAAGTCGATATGGTAAAGGGAGGCATGCTTGTCGTTTTTCACCACAGGACTCACCACCTTGCGGACGTCGCTCACTTCACCGCCAGCACTCACAATGACGGTTCCCGGAGAGATAATCTTCTCACCGTTGGGATATTGCTGAGTCAGCGACAGCGAGTCCTTACCGGTGGGTACGTTGATATGCAGCTCACAGCAGAAGTCCGACAGGGCCTTGACACCGGCATACAGACGGGCATCCTCACCCTCCTGACTACGGCAGGGCCACATCCAGTTGGCTGACAGAGACAACGAGTCCATGCCGTCAGCCAACGGTGCCCAAACGATGTTGGTCAGGGCCTCGGCCACAGACAGTACTGAACCAGCAGCGGGATCAGCCAGTCCGGCCTGAGGTGCATGGCCCAGTGCTGTGGCGATACCCTTCACACCACGATAGTCGAGGGCTACGACACCACAGTCGCTCAATGGCAACTGAATCTCACCCTGACACTGCTGGCGTGCGATCTTGCCCGTCACCGAACGGTCAACCTTATTGGTCAACCAGTCCTTACAAGCTACGGCCTCCAGTTGGAGCACGCGCTCCAGGTATTCGTTGAGCTTATCCTGACTGTAGGTCACGTCCTCATAGTGGTGCTCTACAGTATTGTCTTTCATGATGGTCTTGGGCGAGTGGCCGAACATCTGGGCCACATCCAGGTCGAAGGGCTTCACACCGTCACCCTGCTTGAACGAGAAGTGGGCATCGCCTGTGGTCTCACCGACCACATACATCGGAGCACGCTCACGTTCAGCAATCTTCTGGACGTGTTCAATATGCTTCTCGTCAATGAGCAGACCCATGCGCTCCTGACTCTCGTTGGCAATAATCTCCTTGGAACTCAGCGTCTTGTCGCCGATAGGCAACTTGGTCATGTCAATCTCGCCGCCACATTCCTCAACGAGCTCGGAGAGGCAGTTCAGGTGTCCGGCAGAACCGTGGTCGTGGATAGAGACCACAGGGTTGTTGTCTTCCTCGCAGAGGGCACGAACCAAGTTGTAGGCGCGTTTCTGCATCTCGGGGTTGGCACGCTGGATGGCATTCAGCTCAATGCCATTGCTATAGCGACCGGTATCTACCGATGATACACTGCCGCCACCGAGTCCGATGCGGTAGTTGTCACCACCGACCACCACAACCTTATTACCCTTCTGGGGCTCCTTCTTCAGACAGTCGCGCTTGGTACCGTAACCTACACCGCCAGCCAGCATGATGACCTTATCGTAGGCGTATTTCGTCGCGTTTGTGGCTGTGCCCCCGCTTTGCTTTGCCTCGCTTGCAGCGGTTCCCCCGCTGCATCTCTCCTGATGCTCGAACGTCAGCACCGAACCGCAGATCAGCGGCTGGCCGAACTTGTTACCGAAATCGCTGGCACCGTTCGAAGCCTTTATAAGTATCTGCTCTGGTGTCTGATACAGCCACTGACGAACCGGCAGGATATCCTCCCAGTCCCTTTTGGCGGTAGCCAATTTTTCACTATTCACTATTCCCTCTTCACTTAATCTGGGATACGCCGTCATATACACAGCGGTACCAGCAATCGGCCATGAGCCTACGCCACCGCCCATTCGGTCGCGGATCTCGCCACCAGTACCAGTAGCTGCACCATTAAATGGCTCTACCGTCGTGGGGAAGTTGTGCGTCTCAGCCTTCAGCGAGATTACGCTCTCTATGTCCTTCACGCGGAAGTAGTCGCTCGTCGACTGGTCTGCGGGAGCAAACTGCTCCACCACAGGCCCTTGGGCAAAGGCCACATTATCTTTATAGGCAGACAATATCTTGTTGGGATTCTCCTGTGTCGTCTTCTTAATCATGGCGAACAGGCTCGACTCCATCTCCTGGCCGTCAATGATGAACGTGCCACCGAAAATCTTATGGCGGCAGTGCTCCGAGTTAATCTGGGCAAAACCGAAAATCTCAGAGTCGGTCAGCGGACGGCCGTTCTCCTTTTCAATCTTGTGCAGGTACGCAATCTCCTCGGGCGACAGGGCCAGGCCTTCCTGTTCGTTGTATTCTTCCAGATTATCCACATACTTGATGGGCTCCGGCTGAATGCTGATGGTGAAGATGTCCTGGTTCAGTCCGTTGTACATGCGCTGCAGCATCGGGTCGTGTTCAGCATCCTCCGATGCGGCGGGGAAGTACTCCTCTATACGCGCAATGCCGCTGAGACCCATGTTCTGAGTAATCTCAACGGCATTGGTCGACCACGGGGTCACCATTTCGCGGCGAGGACCGACAAAATAGCCGCTGAGCACCTCGTCGCTAAGCAACGTGGCCTCACCGTAAAGCCAGCATAGTTCCTTTACTTCTTCCTGATTGAGCTGATGGTCCACCTGCGTAGCAATAATGCTCTGCTGTGGGGTCTTGAAAAAGAGAATCATATCCTTTATACCTTAAATATTGATGAATTTGTGCGCAAAGGTACGAAAAAAATCTTAATTCTTGCAGTCATTTGATACTAATTTATTATTTATTTGTATCTTTGCAGCGATTTACATGTATTATTTATTATAGGAGATAATGATATGAAGAAAAGTGTATTCGTTATTTCGCTGGTGGCAGCCATGCTGACAACCAGCTGTGTGTCAAAGAAAGAATTAGTGGCATGTCAGGAGCAGAACAAGGCTCTGCAGACAAATATCCAGGAGACGAAGGACCAGTTGGGCTCGACCAAAGAGCAGCTTGCTGCCTCTACCGCACGTGTATCCAGTCTGGAACAACAGCTTCAAGGCCTCTCAAAGACCAATAGCCAGTTGCAGAAGTCGTTGGATAAGAGCCTCTCTAATTCCAGTCAGAACAACATCAGCATCGAGAAACTCGTCGACCAGATTAACGAGTCTAACCGTTACATCCGTCACCTCGTAGAGGTGAAGACCAAGAGCGACTCGCTGAACCTGGTGCTCACCAACAACCTGACACGCTCGCTCTCTAAGGAAGAGCTGAAGGAGGTTGACGTGCAGGTGCTGAAGGGTGTCGTCTATATCTCGCTGGCCGACAATATGCTGTACGAGAGCGGTACCTACAAGATTAACAAGCGCGCCAACGAGACCTTGTCGAAGATCGCCAAGATCATCAAGGACTACAAGGATTATGACGTGCTCATCGAGGGTAATACCGACAATGTACCCATCAAGCGCGAGAATATCCGCAACAACTGGGACCTCTCTTGTCTCCGTGCCTCCAGTGTGGTACAGGCCCTGCAGAACGACTACGGTGTAGATCCCAAGCGTCTTACTGCCGGTGGCCGTGGCGAGTACAACCCGCTGCAGCCTAACACCACCGAGCTGGGCAAGCAGCGCAACCGCCGTACCCAGATTATCATCACCCCGAAGCTTGACGAGTTCATGGAACTGATTGGTCAGGCTCCCGAAGAGGGCAAGTAATCCTCTCCCTTATAATATATAATAAAGGTATAAGAGTTTCCGGTGTTGATGTAGGTCAATGCCGGAAACTTTTTTCTTTCAAAAACGAAAAATTCCCTGCAAAAGTTTTGGTGTTTCGAAAAATCTTCGTACCTTTGCATCCGCTTTCAGGGAAACCTGTTAGCGATAATAAGACAGAGTTCTTTGAAAGAGTTACATAAACAGAGAAGAAAGTAGTACAAGAAGCGAGAGATTTTTTTATCTCTTGGGTAATTGAACAAACCGTTTGATTTCTTTTAACTACCGGATAGAGCGTTCTGAGACAGAGTATATGTCGTGTTCGCCGTGGTTTTGCCGCGGCGTTCCGGCGAAGATAACAATTTTAACGTGAAGAGTTTGATCCTGGCTCAGGATGAACGCTAGCTACAGGCTTAACACATGCAAGTCGAGGGGTAA
>ONQT01000063.1 GCA_900320045.1 uncultured Prevotellaceae bacterium
CGTCGGATGGCGCAGGGCATCGTCCTTGGTGACGGTCTGCAACTGCTCCATAGTGAAGTTGCGGAAGGGACCTCCGCTGGCCGTGAGCAGAATCTTCTCAATGGGGTTGTCGTCCTCGCCCACCAGGCTCTGGAAGATAGCCGAGTGCTCGCTGTCCACGGGCAGGATGGGTGTATGATATTCGCTGGCCAACTGTCCTATCAGTTCACCGGCCACCACCAGCGTCTCCTTGTTAGCCAGCGCAATCGCCTTGCGGGCCTTGATGGCATGGATGGTAGGCGACAGTCCTGCGAAACCGACCATAGCCGTCAGCACCATGTCGATGGGTCCGGCCTCCACAATCTCGTCGAGGGCCTGCTTTCCGGCATAGACCTTCACGTCGGGCAGGTCGCTCATCAATCGTTGCAGCTCGTCGTAGCGCTGCTCGTTGGCAATGACCACAGCGGCAGGACGGAAGCGGTGAGCCTGCTCAGCCAGCAGTTCCACCCGGTTGTTGGCCCGTATCGTTTCTTTCTTCATCATCGCGGTAGCAAATTTTTCACTTTTCACTTTTCACTCTTCACTTATATCTCCAACAGTCCTTCTGGGATGTTCATGACAATCTCCTCGTGTTCCGTATCAATATTCATGATCAGCTCGTCGCTGGCGGGTATCAGTGCGCCGTTGTCCAGCTCGAAGAGGATGTTGGCCGTTTGGTCGTTGACGTCCTCAATCACGCCAATGCTTTTGTTGGTGGCAGCATCGATGATGCTGAAGCCCACCAGCATGGAGAGAATCGGCATCTCGTCCTCAGCAGCGGCGAGGTCGCGGGGGAAATAGACGTCGCATCCCGTCAGCTCGCTGGCACGCTCCTGAGTGTCCACATCGCGGAACTTGACAAAGGCCAGGTAGCCGTTGCGAAAGCGGTATTCCTCCATAAAGAAAGGTACCAGGATGCCGTCGATCTCCAGTACCAGATACTCGCACTCCACGCGGTCGAAAATGTCGTCGTCGAAATGGAAGGACACCTCGCCCTTCACGCCGTGCGCCTTGCCCAGGCGACCTATCTTAAATACCTCTTCTTTCTTAATCATCTATTGCGGTAGCAAAATTTTCAATTCTCAATTCTCAATTTTCAATTCTTTCAATATGTGCTCCGAGGGCACGCAGACGCTCTTCGATGCGCTCATAGCCTCGGTCTATCTGTTCGATATTGCTGATCGTGCTGACGCCGTCGGCACTCATGGCTGCAATGAGCAGGGCGATACCTGCACGGATGTCGGGGCTCGACATGCGACTGCCCCTGAGCTGGCGCTGACGGTCGTGTCCGACCACTACGGCGCGGTGGGGGTCGCAGAGAATAATCTGTGCACCCATGTCGATGAGTCGGTCGACGAAGAACAGACGGCTCTCAAACATCTTCTGATGGAAGAGTACCGAGCCCTGTGCCTGCGTGGCCACCACGATGAGCACCGACAAGAGGTCGGGCGTTAGTCCGGGCCACGGTGCATCGGCCAGCGTCATGATGGTGCCGTCGATAAACGAGTCGACGACATAATGTGTCTGACGGGGCACGAACAGGTCGTCGCCCTCCACCTCCACCTTCACGCCCAGTCGGCGGAAGGCATCGGGAATGATGCCCAGGTCCTTCAGCGACACGTCCTTGATGCGTATGCCGCCTCCACACATGGCCGCCATACCGATGAACGAACCCACCTCAATCATGTCGGGCAGCAGACGGTGCTGCGTACCACCGAGCGTCTTGACGCCCTCGATGGTGAGCAGGTTCGAGCCGATGCCCTGAATCTTGGCACCCATGCGGTTCAGCATGTGGCACAACTGCTGCACGTACGGTTCGCAGGCAGCGTTATAGATAGTGGTAACGCCCGTCGCCATGACGGCAGCCATAATGATGTTGGCCGTACCGGTCACCGACGCCTCGTCCAGCAACATGTAGGTTCCCTTCAGCTCTGCGGCACTGATTTCATAGACGCTGCGCGACTTAATCTGTCGGAACTCGGCACCCAGCTTCTCGAAACCGAGGAAGTGAGTGTCCAGTCGGCGACGACCAATCTTGTCACCACCAGGCTTGGTAATGACAGCCTTGCCCATACGCGCCAGCAGCGGACCAATCATCAACACCGAACCGCGCAACTCGGCACACTCTCTGACGAACTCGTCGCTCTCCAGGAATGCCATGTCCAAGCTGTCGGCCTGGAAGGTATAGGTACCGTTTCCTCCGGACACCTTCACGCCAATCTCGCGCAACAACTGGATGAGGTTGTTGACGTCGCGGATGTCGGGGATGTTACTGATGGTTACTGCGTCTGCCGTCAGCAGCGTAGCACAGATGACCTGCAGTGCCTCGTTCTTGGCGCCTTGCGGGGTAATGGTACCGCGCAACAGGTGTCCGCCTTCAATCTTGAATGATGCCATGAAACTTTATACTTGAAACCTGAATCTTGAAACCTGAATCTTGAAACCTGAATCTTGAAACTTTCCGTCCCTCACTTCTTGCGCTTGCCGCGCTTGGGCTCAGCGGTGTTGATAGCCTGCACCTTGCCGAAGCGGAATGACGACAGGTCCAGCTGTATCTTCCCGTCGGTAAAGCGTGCCAGGTCGTCAGCCACCTTCTCATCGTCCATAGAACCGTGCCCCCACGTCATGAGGTCGCGCTTCATCTGGTTGGCCGTCAGGCGCACCAGCTCGTCGCGCTCTTCACCCTCGGGCATGGTCTTCAGCTTCTCGAAGACCTCGGCCATCAGGTGTCCGTAGTGGCGCAGATGAGCCTGACCGTCCTTCGTGGGGTGAGCCATCGGGGCGGGTTTCGACAGAATGCGCTCGGCATCGCTGACGTCGAAAGGCCAGTCAATGTCCAGCTGCTTATGACTCATCAGGTACAAGTGATCCCACAGCGTCTGCTCATAGTCGGTGCTCTCGCGGACCTGCGGGTTCTTATTCTCCATCTGTCGGATGATGGCCTGTGCACAGCGCATGCGTTCTTCCTTGGTGGGCAGGCCTACAGCCACCTCCACCATCTTCTGTATCTCTCGTCCGTACTCAGACATCACCAGCTTCTCGCGCTGGGTGTTATAGTCTAATCCTTTGATATCCATATCGTATTATAATAAGTTCTTGGGCTTGATGGCTACGAAGTCCTTCAGGTAGAAGGGTACGAAGTAAGCCACGTCTTCAAACTGTTCCTGCAGGAAACGCTTCTCGGCCAGCGGCTGCATCCACTTGGCCAGCGGCTCAATGCCGTCGATGTAGTGGGCGTTGGGGTGGTTGATGACCTCCATGCACTTCTTGGCACCATTGCCGAAGAAGTACACCGGACGCTCATCCAGATACTGCTTGTAGGTCTCTGCCGTCACCACGTCGGCACCGACGGGACGCACCTCCTTCAGCGCACGGTCGTACAAGGCCGAATACACCTCCATGCGACGGGCATCCAACATCGGACAGAGCAGCGGCTCAGCCTCCCCTCCGTGGGAGGGGTCGGGAGAGGTTATTTCGCGCAACAGAACGGGGACGCAGAGCAGTTCCAGCGTCGGCACGGCCAACAGCTTCAGGTCGCGACCGTAGCACAACCCCTTGGCCATCGACACGCCGATGCGCAGTCCGGTATAAGACCCCGGTCCGCAGCTGACGCTGACAGCATCGAAGGGAATGGCGTGGTTGTCTGTGAACGACAATGCCTCGTCCACCATCGTTCCCAGGCGCTCGGCACCGGCTCCGTGCTCGCCGTGTTCAGCCTGTTCAAAGATGACGTGACTGTCTTCCGACACCGCCACCGAACAGACGTTCGTACTGGTTTCTATATGTAGTATACAAGCCATTTGTTTCTTTGCATTACACTTTTAGCTTGCAAAGATACGAATAAGTGAGAACAATACAAAACAAATAAAGTTTTTTTTAGTTTTATTGTCGAATGGAAGTACCTTCGACAGTGAATCCAGACGACGGTGCTCTTCTTCTCTATCAGCAGTTCGTCATAGTCCTCATGGTTCAGGTCGCTGATGTCCAATAGAATCGCTGCATAGCGCAACGCCTGTTCCATCCCGATGCAGCGGATGTCCACGGCACAGCCCGTCAGGTGGTTGCTCGTAGCGACGCCCCCTACCGCTTTGTTTACCTCCGGGCTTCGGAATCCCGAGTTAATGATAATCGGGTCGTTACCCTCGCCGTACAGGTTATTCCACCGCCTGCGCAACTGCTCCAGCCAACGGCACAGCCGCTTTAAGTTCTCCACTTGTGCCTTGTTAGGTACGTTCTCAATATTCACTCTTGTTTTGGTTAACTCTCGGAGCGAAAAATGCTCGCTGAGTTTCATATTTGTGTTTATCTCTGTAATCATAATTACTCATTCTTGCTTAGGCAAGCGAGCAAAGCTCGAGTCCTAATTACTCATTTTCCAAACGGTACACTGGTGCACTGGTGCACAACGTCTTCCTATAACATGATATTCCCCGTTTTTCGGAATATTGACTGTGCCTTTATATTGCCTCGCCCGTCACTCTCGTGCAGCTCCTTCACTGGAAAGGTTGAAGCATCGCATCACATCCTCTGCAGTAAACTCTTCGGGCAGTCGCTGGAAGGCCTCATAGGTCTTCTGCTTGCGCAGCAGATTGACGCTGGCATCCCTCAGCTTGTTGTCGAAGTAGGCCTCTGCCATGGCTCCGAAGTAGTGACGCTGACAGGCATACTGTATGTTCACTATCAGTTCAGCCAGTCGCCAGTCCACCTCGTCCGTCTCAAAGGTGCCACACCAGAATTCACCGTCCTTCTGCATCTTGTCCCAGTGACGCATCACGATAAAGGGCGCAGCGAAGTTCAGCCCGTGGTAGGCACAGCGCTTCAATAGCATCTCGTCGGCCTTCGACTCGTTCTCGGCAGCGTCAGCCATCCGGCGTGCCGTCCAGTCGTACAGCTCGTCCACGATCTTCTGCACGGAGAGTTCGCCCTTCGTACGGTCCAGCTTCACGGCCCACTCCTTCAGACGGGCGTCGCTCTCGTAGTCCACCTGGGCATCACGCGTCATCATCTCGAAGTTGGTGGCTGGCAGGGGTATCACCGTCAGACGGGTGGCAAGTCCCGAGCCGAAGTTCTGCTCGTTCACCTTCTTCCTCAAGGCTATGGGTGTGCCTGTATAGACATAGTTCCAATAGACGTTGAAGTCTTGCAGTATGGAGTCCATGTTGCTGTAGGCCTGTCCGTCCTCTTCGTTGTGGAAGGCCTTGAGTTCCAGGCTCTGCTTGTCTATCCACGAACCGCCCTTCTGCACGCTCATGGTGTTGTCCAGTTCGGTGTCGAAGGTCAGCATGTGCAGGTGCATCTCCTCGCCGTCCACCGTTTCCACGGCGTTTACCATGTCCTGTATAAACTGGGCGTTGGAGGTACGTGCCGGATGCACCCTGACTACCACCTTGGGTTTCTTGGGCTTCTCCTTGTTAGCCCCCTTGGTGCGCATCTGCTCACGATAGGCGTTGATGGCGTCACGCCCTGCCTTGTCGGCCTCTACGATGGGTGCTGCCAGCAGTTTGAACAGTCGGGTGGCAAAGCTCTTACCCGAGGCAGGGTCGCCGATGATCAGGGCTGAGCTGTTCAGCCTTCGCAGTTCTTCGGGACGGTGGTAGAAGCGGTAGGTACAGCGCGTCATCAGCGTCATTTCGAAGGCCCCTGCCACAAACAGGGCTGCCGGATACTGGTTACGCTTCAACCCCTTGCAGATGTCACGCAGTACGGGAAAGTCATCGAACAGCGCCTCTATCTGTGCACCCCATTCCCACAGCTGTCGGCTGATGTCGTCCTCACTGGTTACCACCGCCGCCGTCTTCGTTTTCGTGATTTCCTGAAACGTCTTACCCGTGGCTTTTTGGATTGCTTCTTGCATAGCCTTGGAAGGAAGAGAAGAGGTATATTTCTTCTCCTTTTGTGCCATGCAGTCAGCGGCTGAGGAAACTGTCTGGCTGACGTTCTCGCCCCTTTCCTCGATAATCTCCTGCACCCACGGCTGTCGTTCCACCATGCGCTGCACCTGTTGTTTGTCGCCGTCGAGCATAAGCAGCAGGTCGGTAGCCAGTTTGAGCGACTCGGTATGACGGTTAGAGTCGTCCTTGCAGGGCAGCTTGTCTCGATAGCGAGCATCAATAATAGACTGTACATCATATCCTCGCCAGGTTATCGGAACTGCGTCAGCAGCCACCACGCTGCCGTCTTCTGCCCTTTGTTTATCACTCGCACAGGCCACATGACCAGTATTGTCAGCAGCACTATGACCAGCCCTATACTCACTGTTGTATTTCTCAGCAAACTCCTTGTTCTCATAGGTAAACAGTTCTTTGTCAATAAATAGAATGTCCGACTCTTTGCAGATGAACGACATGCGCGAGGCATCCTTGCAACTCTCGTCCACCTCCACGCCCAGTATCTCTGCCATCCGGTGTTGGTTGTCAATCAGGTTGCCCCACTCCGTACGTGCCTTGAACACGATTTTCAGTCCTTGTCCCGACGGTGTGATGTAGATGAGGAGGATGCCAAGTTCAGCAGCTCGCTGCCTAAAATCGGCGGCAGCAAATTCTTCACTTTTCACTCTTAACTCTTCACTTTCGACATGGTCAACGTCCATCACCACCAGTCCCGTCAGTCGTGTCGCACTCTGCTTGCGCCATGCCCCCGTCTTACCGCTCTTCGAGGTGGTTTCGTCAAACGTAGCCTGGAAAATGAAGGCCGGCAGCTTGCGCTTCAGCGAGGCTTCGTGAGTCTCACGATACTTGTCTATGTTCTCGTTCCACTGCGCAGCCCTGACGAGCGCATAGAACTGCGCTTCGTCAACGGGCAACGTAGGATTACTGAAATTCTTCTGATAGCAAAACATAATCCGTTATTGTTTATTGGTTATTGTTATCAAACAAACTCTATCAGTTCCCTGTCGATGAGTGC
>ONQT01000015.1 GCA_900320045.1 uncultured Prevotellaceae bacterium
TTGGAAGGATTTGAAATACTTTTACATGTGCTTCTGTTTCGAAGTTTAGTTGTTTAGATGTTTAGCTTTTGCCGTATCTCCGAGCCTACCCATTTATATCAATAAACTACCCTTTTATATAAATAAAGAGGCCTAATAAATGCTAAAAGGTAGGCAGACGTTTTGGTCAACTCACTTTTTTTGTTTACTTTTGCAGTCGCTTATATAAAATATAATATGGTAGAGACGCTATTGATCAGTATTGTTATCATCGCCGCAGGCATGCTGTTGCTGCTCGTAAAAGTGCTGATGCAAAAGAACGGGAGGTTCTCCTCGCAGCACATACACGACAGCAAGGCCATGAAGGACAGAGGCATACATTGCGTGATGGACCAAGACCGAGAGATGCGTCGCAAGAGCAGATTTGCCGTCAACGAGAAAATCACAAAAGAATAAAATAGTAACAACAATGAAAAAGTACATGATGATGGCCGCAGCTGCCGTAGCACTGCTGGCATCTTGCAACAATGCAAGCCCCAAGATGGACGAAAAGGCTGACGCCACAACAGAGAACGCAGACAAAGGCGGTCTGAAGATTGCTTATGTGGAAGTTGACTCACTGATGACTCAGTATGAGTTCTGCAAGGACTTCACCCTGATTCTGCAGAAGAAGAGCAACAATGCCCGCAACACGCTGAACCAGAAGGGCCAGGCGCTTCAGAGTGCAATGGTCAACTTCCAGCAGAAGCTGCAGAACAAGCCAGCAGCAGAGTCTGCAGGACCTGCAGGCACGTCTGGAGGGCGAGCTGGCCAACGAGACGCAGAAGTACAACGAAGGTCTGCGCGACTCGCTGATGCACTTCCTGGACAAATACAACAAGGACAAGAAGTACGACCTCATCCTCACCAAGCAGGGCGACAACATCCTCTATGCCGCCAAGCGCTTTGACATCACCAATGATGTCATCAACGGTCTGAACAAGGGTTACAAGTCGACTCTGAAGGCCGAGGCCAAGAAGGACGAGAAGAAGTAATGGACATCGAGAAAGCACTGTCGAAACTGGGAATTACTGCACTCAACGAGATGCAGCAGCACACCGCCGAAGCCGTTTTAGGCTCCGACGGTGATGTTGTATTACTGTCACCCACCGGCACCGGCAAGACACTGGCCTATCTCCTACCCCTTCTGCAGCTGCTGGACAACGGCAGCGAACAGGTGCAGGCATTGGTCATCACCCCGGGACGCGAGTTGGCACTCCAGTCCGACCATGTGCTCAAGAGCATGGCTTGTGGCATCCGTTCAACCGCCTGTTACGGAGGAAGGACGGCCATGGACGAACATAAGGTGCTGAAAGAAGTCCGACCGCAGTTGGTCTTCGGAACGCCAGGACGCCTGAACGACCATCTGGACAAGGAGAACATCTCGCGCTATGGCATTCAGTACCTGGTCATTGACGAGTTCGACAAGTGCCTGCAAATGGGATTCCATAACGAGATGCAGCGACTCATCAAGGCCTTGCCGGGCCTGAAGCGCCGCATCCTGCTGTCGGCTACCAACGCCGAACAGATTCCGCAGTTCGTCAACATGTCGAAGAAAGGTACGCTCATCGACTTCCTCGATGACGACGAACAGACCTCCGAACGCGTCACGCTCTACGAGGTCCATAGTCCGCAGAAGGACAAGCTGGACACGCTGCGCCAGCTGCTGCTGTCGTTTGGCGACGAGAGCAGCATCGTCTTCCTGAACTACCGCGACTCGGTGGAACGCGTCAACAGTTATCTGTTGGAGCAAGGTTTCGTCACCAGTTGTTTTCACGGCGGACTGGAACAGAAACAGCGCGAGGATGCGCTTTACAAGTTCAGCAACGGCTCGGCCAACGTGCTGGTCAGCACCGACTTGGCGTCGCGCGGACTGGACATCCCCAATATTCAGAATATCGTTCACTACCACCTGCCCGAAAGCGAGGACGGCTACATCCACCGCGTGGGGCGCACTGCCCGCTGGGATGCTACAGGCCGCACCTTCTTCATCCTCAGCAGCGGCGAGCGCATCCCCGACTACGTGAATGGCGATATTGTCCCGTATGTTGACATGCCTTGTCAACAAACTGAACCACCCCTTCCCCGCATGGCCACACTCTACATCGGCAAGGGCAAGAAGGACAAGATTTCCAAAGGCGACATCGTGGGCTTCCTCTGCAAGACCGGAGGACTGCAATCCGACGAAATCGGACGCATCGACGTCAAGGACCGCTACAGTTACGTGGCCGTTCGACGCGAGAAACTGCAACAGGTCATACGACGTGCTCAAGGTGAAAAGATTAAAGGTATCAAAACTATCATAGAGCAAGTAAAATAGTTAATATGCTAAATTCTTGCTCAAATATTTGCCCAATTCAATAAAAAAGTGTAAATTCGCACCGTCTTAGCAAAACAAGAACATACAAACCCAATTAAAATAACAAATGCTATTATGAAGAAGTACAACTTTAACGCCGGTCCTTCGATGCTTCCCCGCGAGGTGATTGAGAAGACCGCACAGCAGTGTTTAGACTTCAACGGCTCAGGTCTCTCTCTGATGGAGATCAGCCATCGTGCCAAGGATTTCCAGCCCGTCGTCGACGAGGCCGTAGCACTCGTCAAGGAGTTGCTCGACATTCCCGAGGGCTATTCAGTCATCTTCCTCGGTGGTGGCGCAAGCCTCGAGTTCTGCATGATTCCCTACAACTTCCTGATTAAGAAGGCCGCATACCTGAACACCGGTGTCTGGGCCAAGAAGGCTATGAAGGAGGCTAAATTGTTTGGCGAAGTCGTTGAGGTGGCTTCTTCTGCCGATGCCAACTATACCTTCATCCCCAAGGACTGGACTGTTCCCGCTGATGCTGACTACCTGCACATCACCACGAACAACACCATCTACGGTACCGAGATTCGCAAGGACCTCGACGTCAATGTTCCCCTGATTGCCGATATGTCGTCAGACATCTTCTCGCGTCCCGTGGACGTCAAGAAGTATGACGCCATCTATGCCGGTGCTCAGAAGAACCTGGCTATGGCTGGTGTCACCATCGTCATCGTGAAGGACGAGAAGCTGGGTCGTGCTCCCCGTGAGATTCCCACCATGCTCGACTATCGCACACACGTCGACAAGGGCTCTATGTTCAATACGCCTCCCGTGGTTCCTATCTATTCTGCTTTGGAGACCCTCCGCTGGATCAAGAAGAACGGCGGTGTTGAGGCAATGGACAAGCTGGCCCAGCAGCGTGCAGAAATCGTCTACGGCGAGATCGACCGCAACAAGATGTTCCGCGGTACTGCCGTTAAGGAGGATCGCTCGGTCATGAACCTCTGCTTCGTGATGGCCGACGAGTACAAGGAGTTGGAGAAGGACTTCCTCGACTTCGCAGTCTCCAAGGGAATGGTTGGCGTCAAGGGTCACCGCTCGGTGGGTGGTTTCCGCGCCAGCTGCTACAACGCACAGACCATCGAAGGCTGCAACGCCCTCGTTGCCTGCATGCAAGAGTTCGAGAAGAATCACTAAAATACAGTCGAAAACCAATTAACGCAAATTAACACCAATATCCTGCAGCGGTTCGTGCCGTCTTAGATTTTACGTTAATTCGTGTTAATTGGTTTTCTTACAGAAATAAACCCAAAATGAAAGTTTTAGTTGCAACAGAGAAGCCTTTCGCAGCAGCTGCTGTCGAGGGCATTCGCAAAGAGGTAGAAGCAGGCGGCCATCAGCTCGCCCTGCTGGAGAAATATACGGAGAAGGCTCAGCTGTTGGACGCTGTGAAGGATGCCGACGCTCTGATTATCCGTTCGGACAAGGTTGATGCCGAGGTACTTGACGCTGCCAAGCAGCTGAAGATTGTGGTTCGTGCCGGTGCAGGTTACGACAACATCGACCTCGCAGCCGCTACCGCTCACAAGGTCGTAGCTGAGAACACACCGGGTCAAAACGCCAATGCCGTAGCCGAGCTGGTGTTCGGTCTGCTGGTAATGGCCGTTCGCGGCTTCTATAACGGTAAGGCCGGTACGGAGCTGTTAGGCAAGAAGTTAGGCATTTTGGCTTTCGGTAATGTAGGCCGCAATGTGGCCCGTATTGCCAAGGGCTTTGGCATGGAGGTCTATGCCTTCGACGCCTTCTGCCCTGCCGATGTCATTGAGAAGGCTGGTGTTCACGCCGTAGCCAATCAGGATGCGTTGTTCGAGCAGTGCGACGTCGTTTCACTGCACATCCCCGCCACTCCCGAAACCAAGCAGAGCATCAACTATGCGCTGGTTGGTAAGATGAAGAAGGGTGGCATTCTGGTCAACACCGCCCGCAAGGAGGTTATCAACGAGCCTGAACTGCTGAAGCTGATGGCCGAGCGTGAGGACCTGAAGTTTGTTACCGACATCATGCCCGATGCCAATGCCGACTTCCAGAAGTTCGAGGGCCGTTACTTCTCTACCCCCAAGAAGATGGGTGCTCAGACGGCCGAGGCTAATACCAATGCTGGTATTGCTGCTGCACGTCAGATCAATGCCTTCTTCAAGGACGGCGACACTAAGTTCCAGGTTAACAAGTAATTATCTGACCATTCTATCGCAGGACTCGCCGTCCGTCCATTTATCGGACGGGCGGCGATATTGATTTCATCCATGATACTGGTTTTTGGAGGAACAACCGAAGGACGCAAGGCTGCCGAGGTGCTGGAAGAAGCCGGCGCCAGCTACTTCTATTCCACGAAGACTGGCGAACAAGACCTGGTGCTGCATCACGGCAGGCGCATTGACGGCGCCTTGGATGCTGATGCCATGCAGGATTTCTGCGTGCATCATGGTGTGCGGCTCATCGTCGATGCTACCCATCCCTTTGCCCAACGTCTTCACGAGACGATAGCAACAGTTACCGTCCGTCTCCAGATACCAGTCATCCGCTACGAGCGCATCTATCCCGAACGAGCCTCTGAGCTTACGTGGATAGACGATTACAGCGAACTGCCGGCACTTCTAACGCCCTCTTCCACCCTACTTGCCACCACTGGTGTGCAAAGCATCGGCAAGCTCAAGCCGCTGGAAGATTTAGGGATTAAAGTCTATTACCGCATCTTGCCTCGCGAGTCTTCTGTGGCTTTGGCAAAAGCACAGGGAGCAACAACAGACCAGTTGTGCTATTATGAAAGCAGCAGTCAGATAGACACGAATGCAGACGCTATCCTGCTGAAAGAGAGTGGTTTAAGCGGTGGATTTATAGAGAAAGTCAACGTGGCCAAAGAACACGGCATGCGTATTATTGTCTTGAAACGTCCTGCCTATCCGCATGCCGAAGCCTATAGCGTTAACGGACCCTATGGTCTTCGCCGGGCCGTGGAGAAGCTGTTGCCCGAATTCTTCCCGTTACATAGTGGACTGACCACAGGAACTTGCGCTACTGCAGCGGCCATGGCCGCTACGATGCAATGGTTACGACAGCAGGGCGAAAGCCAATCTGTCCTTCCATCCGAAGTGCCCGTCCGATTGCCTAATGGCGAAACCATTTCTGTAACAGTAGGTTACGGCGACAACTATGCGTACTGCATCAAGGAGGCTGGTGACGATCCCGACGTAACGAACGGCATCGAGGTGAGGGCAACAGTATCGCAGGAGCATGGAAAGAACGCCGCCGACATCACGATAAAAGGCGGAGAAGGTGTAGGCACCTTTACCCTGCCGGGGTTTGACTATCCGCCAGGTTCCCCCGCTATCAACAAGGCGCCGCGCGAAATGATCAGGGAGAATCTTCGCCTTTTACGGCAAGCGCAGTCCGCTGTTCCCGATGCGCTGACCATCACCATATCTGTGCCCCACGGTGCCGAGATTGCCCAGCGCACCTTCAATCCACGCTTGGGCATTGAGGGTGGCATTTCAATCATCGGCGTCAGTGGCATTGTGAAGCCTTTCAGCGAAGAAGCCTTCATTGAGAGCATCCGCAAATGCATGACCGTTGCAAAAGCGAGCGGCTCCGAACGGGTGGTTATCAACAGCGGCGGCAAGAGCGAGCGCTTTGTCAAGGAACGCTATCCCGACTTGCCCAAGCAGGCTTTCGTAGAATACGGCAACTACATCGGTGAGACGCTGAATATGGCCCGCGAGTTGGATATCCCCAAGATAACTCTTGGTGTCATGCTGGGCAAAGCCGTTAAACTGGCACAAGGCCACTTGGACACACATAGCCGTCGGGCTACAATGGATAAGGACTTTGTCGGACAACTGCTCAGTGAGAGCGGTATTACCCTGGATATCAGCACATTCACGCTGGCCAGAGAACTTTGGGAACACATCCCCGAGGAGCAACAAGCAACTTTCGCCCAGACGGTGATAGCCCACTGTTATGAGCATTGCAAACCACTCATCCCCAACAACGAACTCACCATTTTTCTAATTAACGACAACGGAAAGATTTATGAAACAGTATAAAGACCTATTCATTGACTTCGACGATACGCTGTACGACACTTATGGCAACGCCGTCATCGCCCTGCGCGAAACCTTCGACTATTTCCAGCTGAAGCGATATTTCAGCGACCCGCAATTGTTCTACGACAGTTACTGGGAAGCCAATATCGACCTATGGAGCAGTTACTCAAGAGGCGAGATTACGCGCGACAACCTCATTGTGGAACGCTTCCGCCGTCCATTGTCTGAAGGCAAAGGCATAGAAGTCACCAAGGAGTTTTGCCTTGAGGTTAGCGACCGCTTTCTGGACTTCTGTTCCAACAAGCCAGGCGTCGTCGACGGAGCACACGAGGTAATGGACTATCTGAAAAAGAAGGGGTACCGCATACATATGACAAGCAATGGTTTCCACGAGGTACAATACAAGAAATTGGCCGCTTGCGGACTGAAAGACTACTTCGACAACATCATCCTTAGCGAGGATGCCAAGTACAACAAGCCCTCAAAGGCTTACTTTGACTATGCGTTAAAAATAGCTGGCGCACAGAGTGATAGCGTTCTGATGATAGGTGACAACCTAAACACCGATATCCTTGGTGCACTCCACGCAGGACTGGATGCCATGCTCTTCAATCGCTGGCAGGTTGACGTCAGTAGCGTAACGCCACAACCTACCTTTGTAGTCGATAAGCTACGCGACATCATAGAGATTCTGTAAGGGGAAAGAACTTCCTGTTCTTCAAGGAACGGTCGACACCTACTCTCCTATCCCATCCTTGCGGCGACGGAAAATCACCATTGCAATAACGGGAGCTCCTACCAATGCCGTCACACTATTGACAGGCAGCGCACCTTCGAAGCCCGGCATTCGGGCAATGAGGTTGCAAAGCAGCGCCAAGGCCGAGCCGCAGAAAGCCGTAGCAGGCATCAGGATGCGGTGGTCGGAAGTGCGGAAGATGGCACGGGCCAAATGTGGTACAGCCAATCCAATAAACATGATAGGTCCGCAATATGCCGTAACGATGGCAACCAGAACGCCCGATGAAATGATAACCAGCATGCGACTGCGCTTGATGTTCAGTCCCAAGTTGGCGGCATAGCGGTCGCCCAACAGCAGCAGGTTCATGGGTTTCACCAGAAGACAAGCTAAGGGCAGCAGGATGCACATCAGCAGGATAAAGAGCAACATCTCGTCGCCACTGACACGTGAAAAAGACCCTAATCCCCATACCACAAAGGCTTTAACATCCTCCTCGGGGGCCAGAAACTTCAAGACGCCAATGACGGCATTGGCCAAGTAGCCTATCATAACACCGATAATGAGCAGTGTGACGTGTCCCTTTACTTTCTGCGCCACCCACATGATGAGCAGCAGCACAGCCATTGCACCGACAATGGCGGCAATAGACATCGCTGCCTCACCGTAATAGCCCAGGCGCGACAAAGCCACACCACCCAACTGCCCGGACAACAATACGACAATGGCAACGCCGAGCGCCGAACCATTACTGATGCCCAGCACCGAGGGTCCTGCCAATGGATTGCGGAATACGGTCTGCATCTGCAAACCGCTAACCGCCAGTCCTGCGCCTGCCATGATAGCCGTTAGCGCCTGTGGCAATCGGCTACTCAGCACGATGTTAGTCCATATCTCATTGTGCCCCCCGCCCATCAAGATGCGACACACCTCGCCAACAGGGATGTGCACCGTACCTATCAGCACGTTGACCACCAGCAGCACAGCGATAGCTGCCAACAACATCAATATCTTGGCACTTTTCACTTGAGTAAGCGGTAATATTTGCCCTCATAGTCCTTTTCCACCAGCTCAGGATGGAAGATGGCCACGAAGTCCTTCAGCAAGACATCGGGTTCTACAGGCGATATCTCGTAGTAAGGCGTCTGCTTCATGTTGCAATAGATAACCTTACGCTCACGGAAGGCCTTAAAGAGTTCGTTGCGCGGTTCCGAAGCCTTCAGTGCATCGTAATCGAACTGTCCGGGATAGCTGTTCAATATGCGCCAGTAGTCTGCATTGGCCGACAGGGCATACATCTTTTCAAACTCCAGGTTCTCACCGGCCGTCTCGTCGTCATTGACAACATAGTCGGCGCCTGCGTCACGGAATATCTGCGCCAGATAGTTCTTGCCGCCGACAGCACGCCATGTGCCGTAGTGCATCTCGCCACTGGTGACGGTAGGCCGTTGAGCCACCGCGGCAGCCTTCTCCTTCAAAGCGTTATAGCGTTGCTCGATGCCACTGAATACGGCATTGGCCTCACGTTCTTTACCAATGAACATGCCCACCAGTTTCACCCATTCGGCCTGTCCCAGCGGTGACAGTTCCTTATAACCCAAATGGGGAATGAGCGTGATACCCGTCTCCTTGATAGGCTCGTAGCCACCACGCTTGAAAGGCGAAATGAAGATGACATCGGGATTGGCAGCCAGAACCAGTTCGGTGTCAAACTCACCCTCCATACCAATCTTCACGATGCGGCCGTCCTTCACCCGTTGGCGTATATCCTTATTAAAGAGGTTCTTGGTACTGGTGATGCCTTTCACAACATCATGGGCGTCGAGCACCGTGAAGTTAGACAGTTGCAGGGCTGTCATGCAAAGTGTGCGCTGAATAGGCACAACCACCTTGACATAACCCTCGGGCACCTGCACCTCCTGGTTGCGTACCAGTGCAAAACGGTCTTTCTTGCCTACACTTACCAGTCGCACGTCGGCAGAGTCACGAACGCTGAACCCAGTTGCATACTTGACGGTAACGGCTACTACAGAGTCGGAAACGCCCTCTCCGTCAGTAGTCTGCGACGATGTTTTCCTTGTCTGACAGCCTACCAGAACTGCGGCTGCCACTAATATCCATACTGCTTTCTTCATTTCTTTTCTCTTAATTGCTTGCAAAAGTACAAAATAAATTTGTAACTTTGCACACTAAAAGCAATAAATTATGGAAATCAATATAGACCAGACACATTGGTACGACCGAATTTGGGCGGCGTTCATCTTCTTTACCCGTCTGCCGTTTTGGCGACTGCACGAACCTCCTCGAGCTTGTTATCAGACGGTGGTCGAGCATTGGCCATTGGCCGGATGGCTGACAGGCGGTGTAATGGCTGCCACGCTGTATGTGGGCAGTCTCTATATGCCCTACATGGTAGCAGTAGTGCTGGCCATGATAGTCCGACTACTGGTGACGGGAGCATTGCACGAAGACGGACTGGCAGACTTCCTGGACGGCTTTGGCGGCGGTGGTTCTGACCGCAGTCGCATCCTCAGCATCATGAAGGATTCGCACATCGGTACATATGGCGTACTGGGACTGTTGATGTACGAACTGCTGCTCTTTACAACACTTTGCAGCCTGTCGCCTGAATTGGCCGCGCTAACCATTCTTATGGCAGATCCATTTAGCAAGATGGTGACGGCACAGCTCATCATGATGATGCCCTATGCCCGCAACGAGGAAGAGGCCAAGAACAAAACCGTCTATCGTAAGATGAACTGGCAGGCGAGTATCAGTCTGGCTATCCAGGGACTGTTGCCCGTCGTGGCATATGTCTGGCTGACGAATGTGGCATGGGAACTCTTGGTTTTCATCCCCTGCCTGGTGATGTATCTGCTCTACCTGCTCATCTGGAATAAGCTACGCGGATACACAGGCGACTGCTGCGGTGCGGTGTGTCTGCTGGTGGAACTGACAGTCTACTTGGTCGTCCTTGCCCAACACATAACACTCAACACCTCTTTTATAATATGAAACACATCATCATGATAACGGGCGGACAACGCTCGGGCAAAAGCGAAGAGGCCGAACGTAGGGCTTTAAGTCTGAGCGAGCGTCCTGTCTATATGGCAACGGCAAAAGTGTGGGACGACGAATTCCGCGAACGGGTGCGCCGCCATCAGGAACGTCGAGGACCTCAATGGATGAACATCGAGGAGGAGATTGCACTGAGTCGTCATGACGTCACGGGCCGTGTGGTGCTGATAGACTGTGTAACGCTGTGGCTGACCAATATCTTCTTCCAGAACGGCGAGGATACTGACCGTGCATTGGAAGCTGCCAAAGCAGAGTTAGACTGCTTTACGGCTCAGGACGCCACGTTTATCTTCGTGACTAATGAGATTGGATTGGGCGGAGTAAGCGACAATGCCATGCAACGGCACTTCTGCGATCTGCAGGGATGGATGAACCAGTATATTGCCAAGAAGGCCGACGAAGTCATACTCATGGTTTCAGGAATACCGATGCGAGTGAAATAATTGATTATAACGAATGCAAGAGTTTAATATACAGCCTGTCAACAGAGAGATGCAGGCAGTGATACAACAGAAGATTGACAATCTGAACAAGCCGAAGGGTTCACTGGGCAGACTGGAGGAGTTGGCTATGCAGGTATGTCTCATCCAGCAAACAATGGAGCCCAGCACGGCACATCCTTGTCACCTGCTGCTGGGCGGTGACCATGGCATTGAGCGTGAGGGTGTCAGCGTGTCGCCCCGTGAGGTGACGTGGCAGCAGATGATTAACTTCACCCGTGGCGGTGGCGGCGTCAATATGTTCTGCCGCCAACACGACTTCAAACTACGCATTGTCGATGTGGGAGTTGACTATGACTTGTCGAACGTGTCAGGGATTATCAATCGGAAGATTGCCCGTGGCACCAAGAACTTCCTATACGAACCAGCTATGTCGGAAGAGGAGTTCGACCGTGCCATCGCTGTGGGCGTCGATTTGGTCGACGCCTGTATTGCCGAAGGCTGCCGCGTGCTGAGCATTGGCGAAATGGGTATTGCCAACACGTCACCATCGAGCATCTGGATGCACCTTTTCGGCAATATCCCGCTGGAAGAATGTATCGGTGCCGGAGCAGGACTCGACACACCCGGTATTCGTCATAAGTATGAGGTGCTATCGCAGGCTGTTGAGCATTACCACCATTGGAGTGAGAACCAGTCGCAGGTTGCTCCCCTCAGATACTTCGGCGGCTACGAGATGATTGCTGCCATCGGTGCCATGCTGCGCGCTGCCGAGCAACACCTTATTATATTAGTCGACGGCTTCATTATGACAGCTTGTGCTATTGCCGCCATTCGACTATATCCCGCTGCACAGGACTATATGGTATTCACCCATTGCGGTGACGAGAGTGGTCATAAACGTATGCTCGACATCGTGGATGCCAAGCCGTTGCTGTCTTTAGGCCTCCGCCTCGGCGAAGGAACAGGCGCACTCTGTGCCTTCCCCATCGTTGACTCCGCCGTCCGCATGATGAACGAGATGAACAACTTCGACAATGCAAAGATTACGAAGTACTTTTAGAGGGAAGATGTTAGATGTATGATGTATGATGTATGAGGTTAGTGGCATGCGACAAGGCATGCGACCACTAAAAGGACCATCAGTATTTCTGCCGTGCGATTCACCCGTACGGAAGTTTTCATGTCCGCCGTCGTCAATGGCCGGTCGTTGGTGCCGATGTAGGGCTTGTCGAACAGTTGGCCGAAGTAGTGATGCGGGCCTCCGAAACGGCAGTTGAGGATGCCGGCCAAAGCCGCCTCGGGGTAGCCGCTGTTGGGTGAGGCATGACGGCGACCGTTCTTCCACACAAAACTCGCCAGTTGCGGTTTACCAGCAACAATAACCATCAGTAGTGCGGTGAGACGTGCAGGAAGGTAATTGGCGATATCGTCGATATGTGCCGCCCAACAGCCAAAGTCCTTGTAGCGGTCGGTCTTATAGCCTATCATGGAATCTAAAGTATTGACCATTTTATATGCCACCATGCCGGGCACTCCTAACAGCGCATACCAGAACAGCGGGGCAATGACACCGTCGCTGAGGTTCTCCGCCAGGGTCTCTAATGCTGCTGTGCGCACCTCCTGGGCGGAAAGTTCGGAGGTGTCGCGCCCTACGATGCGAGCCACTTGCTTTCGGCCGTCCTCTAACGAGCGGTCAAGGGCTAGAAAGACTTGTCGCACTTCGCGGATAAGTGTTGTTCCCGCCAAGCAGCAGAATACAAGAAGGGAATCGAAGAGCACCCCCACCCCTATCCCCTCTCCAAAGAGCGAAGGGAGTAAATAGAGGCAGTGACGTATCCATGCGGTTGTCACTAGTACCGAAATAATGAGTACCACGGCCATCACAGCTCCTTTTGCCTTCCGGTGACAGCCTTTGTTAAGACGATGCTCACCATAGGCTATCATCTTTCCGAAACCTACGACAGGGTGCGGCAACCATGCCGGGTCACCCAACAGTAGGTCGAGCATCCAGCCTATCAGCAAAGGCAATATGGCAATGAGACTATCGGGCATTTCTCTTGGTCCTTACATAATCTTTAATCGCTTCCAGCAACGCATCGTTCTCGCGAGGCGTCTGGGCTGCAATGCGGAAGTGGCGCGGCGTCAGTCCGCGGAAGTTAGAGGCATCACGAATCAGCAGATGGTGTTCGCGAGCCAGATAGTCCTTCAGGTCTGCAGCGCTAAACTTCTCGTCCTCAAACTGACAAAGCATGAAGTTGGTGTGCGTCTCCTGTGTCAGTATGCCATCAATCTGCTGCAACTGATCGCGCAACCGACGAGCTTCGTTCAGGTCGGGCTTACAGCGCAGGCTGTCGTCACTCAGCAGAAACTTGCCAGCCTCGATGGCAAGGGCAGACACACTCCAAGGACGTAAAAACTGACGAAGGAGTTCGATGAGTGACTCATGGGCAGTGATGTATCCCAATCGCAACCCAGGCACTCCGTAGGTCTTTGTAAACGAGTGAATCTGAATGATATACGGCAGTCGCGCAGCCCATCGGGCATTCATCACGAAGTGGTCTGTATAATGCTCATAGGACTGGTCGACAACGACCATATCATAGCGCGACATCATGCGGTCAATGACCAGTTGGTCATAGACATCGCCTGTGGGATTGTTGGGATTGCAGAGCCACAGCATGCGATGGTTCATGTCTGTTCGGGAGAATATGGTACAGGCATCCTCGTACTCGCTGAACGTCGGACGGGGAATGTCTAATTGGAAAGGGAAAGCCTGCGCTATCAGGTAGATGGCATCCGTAGCGCCATTGGTTACGAGCACATTCTGGGGCATCAGGTCTTCCTGCTCGGCTATCATCCGTTCCAGCGACCACGCCTCAGGTTCAGGATAGTGTCCAATGAACTCCGGGTGCATCGCCAGATGAGCCATCAACGCCTGATGGCCTCTGCCTGCACAGATATTCGACGAGAAGTCGGAAGCTATATGTGCATACTGATATGCATCGTCACCATGTCCTTTGATCATTTGTCTACAACTTGACGGTTTCTTGGTTTAACAACTGATTATCTGATAGATACGCTCCATGTTTACGTACCTTCTAACGTGAGCTGCCAATTTGTCATACTGCTCTTCTTTGAAGTCGGCATAGCTAAGGGCGACCGTCTCTTTTGGACTTTGGCCTTTGCACTTGTCCTTTAACAGATGCTCTACCACGGGCGGGTTGTCCAGGAAGCCGTGGATGTAAGTACCGATACAATGGTCCGTCTGCAGAATGGTCTCCGTGGTATCGCTTACGCCTTGGTGTATCTCATAACCCTGACACTCATGCCCATCGAACAGGAACGTCACCTGTTCGGTTTTCTTCTCTGCAGTCATCGTGGTATGGATGGGCAGCAGTCCCAGTCCTGGCAATGAGCTGACGCTACCCTCGACACCCTCAGGATCGTCGACGGTCTGGCCTAGCATCTGATAGCCGCCACAGATTCCCACCACCGTCTTGCCGTTGCGGTGAGCGCGCTGGATAGCCTGCGCACAACCGTTGCGACGCAGTTCCAACAGGTCGTCGAGCGTCGACTTCGTACCTGGCAGGATAATGATGTCCGCCTGTTCGATGTCCTTGGTGTTATTGGTATAGAAGAGGTTCACGCGTGGGTCGCGCTCCAACATGTCGAAGTCGGTGAAGTTAGAGATATGGCGTAGCAGTACCACAGCCACATTTACTTTGCCTTCAGCCCGCTGGCGATGCTTTTGCTCCAGACTGACGCTGTCCTCCTCCTCGATATAGATATCTTTATAATAAGGTATAACACCCAGTACGGGAACCCCGCAAAGTTCTTCCAACATGCGGCGGCCCTCGTCAAAGAGCCTCATGTCACCACGGAACTTGTTGATAATGATGCCCTTGATAAGTCGACGGTCCTCTGGCGATTGCAGCATGATACTACCGTAGACGGACGCGAAGACGCCACCGCGGTCGATGTCGCCCACCAGAATCACGTCTGCTCCGGCATGTCTGGCCATGGACATGTTGACCAGGTCGCGGTCTTTCAAGTTGATTTCGGCTATGCTCCCCGCACCCTCCATGACGATAGGGTTGTATCTAGCTGCCAAGCGGTCGAAGGCGTCGCACACCTCGCGGCGAAAGTCGGGGCAGGACAGCGAGGCAGAACCTTGCTGCGCACAATCGTCCGCGTCCGATTGAACATGGGTAGCGGCTTGTTGGGAACGACCTTCGCGCCAGAAGTCGTAGGCGTTCTTGTTGCCGATGGGCTTGCCATGAAGCACCACTTGAGACGTATGGTCAGAGTTGGGCTTCAGCAGTAGCGGATTCATGTCCGTATGGCAGGGAATGCCGGCAGCCTCGGCCTGAACAGCCTGCGCCCGACCAATCTCCAGACCCTCGGGGGTTGCGTAGGAATTCAAGGCCATGTTCTGCGCCTTAAAAGGAGCAGGCTGGTAACCGTCCTGACGGAAGATGCGACAGAAGGCTGCGGCGACAATGCTCTTTCCGACATCGCTACCCGTTCCGGCAAACATGATGGGGTGGAGTCTATTCATATAGGATACAGGTGCGTATAGCTCGCCAGCACGTTCTTATACTTGAATATCCGTGTGTCAACAGGCTCATTCTTAGCATTATACACCTGCGCTCCCAACCACTCCACTTCCTTTTGGAAGGGGCCATTAGCAGGCTCTACCAGCTGCGTATAATGAAACTCGTGACCGCGATATTCCTTTCCGTCCAGTACGAAACGCCTATAGCCTAACGACAGTTTGCGGTCGGCTCTGCAGGCTGTAATGCTGTAAGGCAGCACGCCGCACATAGGATGCTCACCCTCGTCATCGATAATCGACTGGCACAGGTACATCATGCCTCCGCACTCGGCCACCACTCGCCCACCCTGTTCGGCAAACGCCTTGATAGCCTTGCGGCAAGCCTCGTTGCGCACGAGAGCCTCTACATGCTTCTCGGGATAGCCGCCAGGCAGATAGAGCAAGTCAACGCCTTCGAACGACGGAACATCCTGCTCAGGGTCGAAGTAGCGCACGGTTTTGAATGAATCTATGGTTTCCTGATAGAAGAAAGAGAACGCTTCGGCATTGTGGGCAACGAGGGCTCTTACTCCAGTCCCTGGAGCGATTTGCCCCAGCCCTTGGAGCGATTTGCTCCAGCTATTGGAGCAACTTACTCCAGCGATTGGAGCAACCAACGAAAAGAGTGCTTGCCAATCGACATGTTGTTTCAGACACTCGACGAGTGCTTTTGTCTCAGGCCGAGAACTGAAGTCAAGACCGAGATAGCGACTGCTCTGTTCCAGTTCTGTACGCTTGGGCAGGTAGCCGTAGCAGCGTATATTCAAGTCGTCGCATACCTGCTGAAGCATCTGGAAGTGGCGCTCTGAACCAACCTTATTAAAAATGACGCCCTCGATACGGACATCCTGGCGGAACGTCAGAAAGCCCTGTAATAGCGCCGCCATCGAATAGGCAGCGCTTTTGGAATCGACCACCAACACCACGGGAATGTCCAGCACACGGGCTATCTCATAGCTCGACCCTCGCTCACGGTCGTAGCCGTCGAACAGTCCCATCATGCCCTCCACCACACAGACGTCGGCATCGTTGCCATAATGTGCAAAGAGTTCACGCACATGCTCTTCCGTCGCCATAAACGTGTCGAGGTTGACACTAGGGCGTCCGCAGACCTCCGCATGAAACTTCGTGTCAATATAGTCCGGTCCGCACTTGAAGGGCTGCACCGTATAGCCTTGCTGCCTAATCAACGCCATCAGCCCCCGGGCAATAGTTGTCTTGCCTGAGCCACTGGTGGGTGCTGCTATGAGGAAACTTGCTTGCTTTTCCATACGTTCCACATGCAAAGGTACGAATAAGTGAGAAGAAAACCAAATAAAATCAAGTTTTCTTTTGCTGCACAATAAATGTGCCCCGAAAGTCTCGACGGCTTTCGGGGCGCATTGTATAAGGACAATGGGGATGTGGCGTCAATTGTTGACGGAACCTCCAACAATGTCAAGCAGTTCGTTGGTAATAGCCTGCTGACGCGACTTGTTGTACTGCAGATTAAGCTGTCGCAACAACTCATCGGCATTGTCGGTAGCGGTCTGCATGGCGACCATGCGGGCAGCATGCTCGGAAGCGACGCTGTCAAGCAACGCAGTATAGAGCATGAGGTGCGCCAACTTCGGCAACAACAGGGAGAGCACGGTGTTCATGTCGGGCTCAACGATGAAGTTGTCGTTCAACGGGGCAGCCTCGCCTTCCTTCTTGGGTTGCTGGCCACGACGCTTCTTCTTCAGATAGTCCTGTGCCTTCTTGGTGACGACGTTGGTCGTCAGGTCGCGCTCATGATCACGCTCCAGTTCGCTCTCCAAATCGATGGGCAGGAACTGCTTCTTGGTGAGCACCTGCGAACCGGCAGACTTGAAGTGGTGATAGATAATCTCCACGCGGTCTATCTCGCCTTCGGCAAACTTCGTGCCTAACTCCATAGCCAGGTCAATGCAGTTCTGTACCTTGGGATGGTCAATGAGTTCCGCACAGTCGCACTTGACATCATAGCCCAACTTGCGGGCTTTGTCTGCCACCTTACGACCGATGGGATAAACCTCTACGCTACCCTCGCCTAACTCGGCAGTGTAGGCATCGACAGTGTGCTGCATAAGCCTGATGATATTGGCATTGAAACCGCCGCAGAGCGACGAGTTGCTGGAGAACACCACCAGTGCCACGCGCCGTACGGGACGTTCCTGGTCGAACACCGTCTGTGCCTCGGCCTCAGAGGCGAGGAACGACTTGAGGATGTGTTCCAACATGGTCTCGTAGGGCAGCATGTTCTGGATGGCCACCTGTGCATGGTGCAACTTGCTGCTGGCCACCATTTTCATGGCAGAGGTTATCTTGCGCGTCGAGTTGACGGAGGCAATGCGACCTTTGATTTCTTTTAATGATGGCATAGGCGTTTACTTCTTGAACGTTCCGGCAATGTCGGCCATTACAGCCTCAATCTTGGCGGTCGTGTCGTCATCAATCTTTCCGGCAGCCAGCGTCTCGATAACCTCGGGAGCCGACGAGCGCAGTTTATCCAGGAACTGGTCCTGGCACTGACGCACCTGGTCGATGGGAACATCGCGCATCAAACCGTGGACACCACAATACAGGATGGCAATCTGCTCGCCAACGGGCATGGGTGAATACTGAGGCTGAATCAGCAGCTGGTTGTTCTTACGACCGCGGTCAAGCGTCATGGCCGTCACAGCATCCATATCACTGGAGAACTTAGAGAAGGCCTCCAGCTCACGATACTGTGCCTGGTCAATCTTCAGTGTACCGGCCACCTTCTTCATAGACTTGATCTGAGCCGAGCCACCGACACGCGATACGGAGATACCGACGTTGATGGCGGGACGGAAGCCTTGGTTGAAGAGATCGCTCTCAAGGAATATCTGACCATCGGTGATGGAAATCACGTTCGTAGGAATGTAGGCCGACACGTCGCCTGCCTGTGTCTCGATGATAGGCAGAGCGGTGAGCGAGCCGCCACCGCGGACATGGCCCTTCATGCACTCTGGCAGGTCGTTCATCTGCTCGGCAACCTCCTGCTGCTCGTTCATCTTGGCAGCACGCTCCAACAGACGGGAGTGCAGGTAGAAGACATCACCGGGGTAAGCCTCACGACCTGAGGGACGGCGCAGAATCAGCGATACCTCACGATAGGCCACAGCCTGCTTGGACAGGTCGTCATAGACGACGAGTGCGGGCAGGCCACGGTCGCGGAAGTACTCACCGATGGCAGCACCGGCAAATGGTGCGTAGTACTGCATAGCGGCAGGGTCGGCAGCGGTAGCAGCCACAACGATGGTGTAAGGCATGGCACCATGCTCCTTAAGCGTCTGAACGAGCGTAGCCACGGTACTGGCCTTCTGACCAATAGCCACATAAATACAATAGACGGGCTTGCCAGCCTCGTAGAAACTCTTCTGGTTGATGATGGTATCAACGGCGATGGCCGTCTTGCCCGTCTGGCGGTCGCCGATGATAAGCTCACGCTGGCCGCGGCCAATGGGAATCATCGAGTCGATAGCCTTCAGACCGGTCTGCAGCGGTTCCTTCACGGGCTGACGATAGATAACGCCAGGAGCCTTGCGGTCCAGGGGCATCTCGAAAGCGTCCGTCAGGTCAATATCGCCACGTCCGTCAACAGCCTGACCCAGCGGATTGATAACGCGGCCCAGCATGTTGTCGTTGACACGGATAGAGGCAATGCGCTTGGTGCGCTTCACCACCATGCCTTCCTTGATGCCCGAGGTAGTACCCAGCAGCACGCAGCCGACATTGTCTTCCTCCAGGTTCATCACGATAGCCATCGTGCCGTTCTCGAACTCCAAGAGCTCGTTGGCCTCGGCGTTGCGCAGACCGTAGATACGGGCCACACCATCGCTGACGGTAAGCACGGTACCTACCTCATCAAACTGCTCGGCGTTCTGCACACCTTTCAGCTGGTCGATAAGCACCTGACTGACTTCGCTTGGTTTAATTTTATCTGACATGTTTTCTGTTCTTTTAGCGTTAGTACGTTATACGATATGCGTGATAACGTCATTTCTTTAGTGTTTGTAGAATCGTGTTGAGTTTGGTCTTCACGCTGGCATCCATGCGGAACGTGTCGTACTCGAGGATGAAGCCGCCGATGATGTCGGGGTTTACCTCGGATTCAAACTCTACGGTACCTTGAGTCTTGCTCTCCACCATGCGGCGCATCTTCTGCTCAGTTTGGGCAGAGACGCGGGCAGCAGTGGTAAGCTTGCCACGAATGATGTTCTTCTGCTTACGGTAGAGCGTCACATACGAGTTGGCTATAAACTGCATCACCGTCTCGCGGTCTTCCTTCAGCACTAAGCTGATGAACGAACGCGTCAGGTCTGCAGGCTTCGCACCGGCAGCAGTCTCAAGCAGTGCTTGCTTCTGCTCCTTGGGAAGCATAGGGCCGGCAATGGTATGGCGTAGCGCAGGCACCTCGATGTAACTCTGAGCCACGGTCATCATGTCCTGATAGACCTTGTCTTCGAGTTTGGCGTCGGTGGCCGTACGCAGCAACGCTCTCGCATATCTCGTCGATATTACTCCGATATCCATACGCGTGTACCTTATTAATAATTAGTTAGCAGCAACATCATCCAGCATGCGGTCAATCAAGTCCATCTGCGACTTGTCGTCACGGAGGTTCTGACGGAGCACCTTCTCGGCAATTTCGACACTCAGAATAGCTACCTGCTTACGGATGTCAGCAATAGCGGCTTTCTTCTCCTGCTCGATAGTGGCCTTAGCCTCCTCTAACAGGCGAGCACCTTCACTGCGAGCCTTCTGCTGAGCCTGCTCGACGATGGCGTCGCGCGACTCGGCAGCCTCCTTCAGTATCTGAGCCTGTTTCTCGCGTGCCTCCTGCAAGATGGACTCACCTTCCTGTTGGATATTGGCCAGACGCTCCTCAGCCTCCTTCGCCTTGCTCAAGCTATCGTTGATGAAGCGGTTGCGCTCGTCTACCATGTTGGTGATAGCCGGGAAACCGTACTTGGCAAGGATGCAGAAGACAACCAAGAACGCCAAGAACATCCAGAACAGGAGTCCTACGTCAGGCGTCAGGATTGCTGGTAATTGAGTGAAATCCATTTGCTAACAGACTTTATTTGATCAAGAATGCGCAGGCAACAATAGCGAACAGAGCACAACCCTCAACGAATGCTGAGGTCAGAATCATCTGGGTAAAGATCTGACCGGAAGCCTCCGGCTGACGGGCGATAGCGTCAACGGCGCTGCCACCAATCTTACCAATACCCAAACCTGCACCAATAACGGCGATACCAGCTCCCAGACCGCAACCCAGCTGTGCCAGGCCTTCAGCGGCTAATAACAAAGATGTAATCATAGCTTTTAAAATGTTTTTAAGTTGTTAATATTATTATTTGATTTCTAAACTCTAATGTTTAATGTTCGTGCTCCTTGTGTGCCAGACCGATGAACACTGCCGACAACATAGTAAACACATAAGCCTGAACGAAGGCTACCAGCAGCTCCAATGCGTTGAAGAACAACAGCATGATGATACTGAAAGCGTTCAAGCCGGCGCCCATTCCCGTTCCTAACGTCCATCCCAAGAAGATGACGCAGGTAAAGGAGAGTATCATGGCGTGACCAGCCATCATGTTGGCAAAGAGACGGACCATCAGTGCGAAAGGCTTGGTGAACACACTGAATATCTCGATGACGGGCATCAGTGGAATAGCCTTCAGGAAGATGGGCACGTCGGGCCAGAAGATATCCTTCCAATACTCCTTGTTGCCAAAGAGGTTGATGGCCAAGAACGTACAAATAGCGAGGAAGAACGTGATGTTGATGTTACCCGTTACGTTGGAACCGCCCGGGAAGATGGGCAGCAGACCCAACAGGTTGGTGAAGAAGATAAAGAAGAACACCGTAAGCAGATAGGGTGCATACTTCCTGTAATGCTTTTCACCGATGCTGGACTTGATGACACTGTCGTTAATCATCATCACTAGCATCTCTATGACACCAACAAAACCACTTGGAGCATCGCTCGTCTTGTCGTGCTTCTTGTACCAGCGGGCACAACAGAGGAACACCGTCAGCAACAAGGCGACGACTATCCATATCTGTAGCACGTTGCGTGTGATGCTCAAGTCCCATGGACGCTCAGTCGTACCGTCTGCCATACGCTCGTAAATCTTGCCGTGTGCCTCCTCGTTGAAGAAGAACCCGTCTGGCAGCGAATGAGCCGTGCAGAAGTGCCACTCACCAGTCTGGCTGCTACGTATAATAATAGGTAGTGGGATGCTCACGTCCGACACGATGTGCCATTCGTAGGCATCAGCCAGATGATGAAGCACAATCTCAGGGATGTTCAGCGCCTCACCTTCCTGCTGCTCGTTAGCCAACGTTGGCAAAGAGAGCAGTGCCATCATCAGAAGGATGCATATTGACTTTAGTCGTTTCATTATAATCAGTTGGCTTTTAACTTATTATACTCGATTGGATACTCGCGAAAAGAAGATGGAGTGATGGATAATAGAAACCAAGTAATAGACAAAGAACACCACGATGAAATGTTGCATTCCAGACTGTCCTATCGTCAAATACCCTATCAGAAGCATCAGGAGGGCTCCCAGGAAACGGAAACCCGACACTCCTGTAAAGAACGAGGGCAACATGTCCTTGTGATTCAATACTACCCAGCGCCAAATCAGAATCGTAGCAATGTCAACTATCAGCACAAACATCATGCTGGCACTTAATGCGAACACGAGGTCGAGTCCCCACTGCCGCATGGCCAGCAAGCCAAGCATGTTGAGCAGGCCCACCATGATGACCGTCTGTGCGATATAGTTGATACACTTTCTGTTGACTTCCATCTCTTCTTCTTTCTTGAAAAGGCTACTCCTCTCGCAGTTCTACGCAGAGACTGACGACATTCTTCTGGACTTCCACGAAGCCACCGGAAATGTCGATTGACTGCTTCTCGCCTCCGGAAACGGCATATCGTACCGTTCCTTTATCGAGCGACGAGATGATGGGAGCGTGGTTGGTTAGTATCTCAAACTGTCCCATCGTACCCGGAACGAGCACGCTGTCCACGTCACCTTCGAACTCTATCCTTTCGGGAGAAACTATCTTCAGCTTTAACATATTGTAAATTTACAATTTGACAATTTACTATTTACAATTTATGCCTTAGCAGCTTCCAGCAGTTTCTTGGCCTTCTCCTTAGCATCTTCTATAGTACCCACATTGAGGAATGCCTGCTCGGGCAGGTCGTCGACCTCACCATCGAGGATGGCGTTGAAGCCCTTGATAGTTTCTTCGATGGGCACCATTACGCCAGGCAGTCCAGTGAACTGTGAAGCCACAGAGAACGGCTGGCTGAGGAAACGCTGCACACGACGTGCACGGTTCACGGTCAGCTTGTCCTCGTCGGACAGTTCATCCATACCCAGAATGGCAATGATGTCTTGCAACTCCTTGTAGCGCTGCAGGATCTCCTTCACGCGCTGAGCACAATCGTAGTGAGCCTTGCCAACCACCAGCGGGTCGAGGATACGCGAGGTAGAACCCAGCGGGTCAACGGCAGGATAGATACCCAACTCGGCAATCTTACGGTCAAGCACCGTGGTAGCATCCAGGTGGGTGAACGTCGTGGCGGGAGCAGGGTCGGTCAAGTCGTCGGCAGGCACGTAAACGGCCTGTACAGAGGTGATAGAACCAGACTTGGTAGAAGTGATTCGCTCCTGCATGGTACCCATCTCAGATGCCAGTGTCGGCTGATAACCTACGGCTGACGGCATACGTCCCAACAGAGCAGACACCTCAGAGCCAGCCTGGGTGAAACGGAAGATGTTGTCGATGAAGAACAGGATATCGGCCGCACCACCGTCCTTACCGCCACCATCGCGGAAGCCTTCAGCAACGGTCAGACCGGAGAGGGCTACTGATGCACGGGCACCGGGGGGTTCGTTCATCTGACCATACACCAGCGTGGCCTGCGACTTCTTCAGCTCCTCGGGGTCGACGAGCGACAAGTCCCATTTACCCTGGTCCATAGCCTCGCGGAACTTGTCACCATAGCGGATAACGCCCGACTCAATCATCTCACGAATCAAGTCATTACCTTCACGGGTGCGCTCTCCTACTCCAGCGAAGACTGAGAAACCGTTGTGACCCTTGGCAATGTTGTTGATAAGCTCCATAATCAGCACGGTCTTACCTACACCGGCACCACCGAAGAGGCCAATCTTACCACCCTTCAGATAGGGCTCCAGCAGGTCAATGACCTTGATACCCGTAGCCAGAATCTCTTTAGTGGTAGACAGTTCGTCGAACTTCGGAGCCTCACGGTGAATGGGATAGGCACCCTTCATGTCGAGTTGTTCCATACCGTCGATAGGCTGACCAATCACGTTCAGCATACGACCCTTAATCTGTTCGCCTGAAGGCATCACGATGGGTGAGCCCGTCGGCGTTGCCTCCAATCCACGCTGCAAACCGTCGGTGTTGTCCATAGCCACACAACGTACTGTGTCCTCGCCGATGTGCTGCTGCACCTCGACAATGAGCTGGCTGCCGTTGGGGCGTACAATCTTCAGGGCTTCATGGATTTTGGGCAGCACTTTCTCAGCATCCAGACCTTTGGTATCGAAGTACACGTCAATAACAGGACCGATAATCTGGGAAATGTGTCCGATAATCTGTGACATAAGCAGTTAAATATTTAAAGTTATAGTAGTTCTCTTGGATTATTCAGAATCTCTGCAAAGTTACGAAGTTTTTTTCAAGAAAAAGAATTATTTACCAACTTTTTTCACTAAATTTGCACTCTGTAATGATTTAACGTCATAATTAGCGAAAAAAAGGATACGAAATATGAGAAAACTATACCTTATTATTATAATAGGCTTGGGCATGCTGTTCCTGGCTTCCTGCCAGGAGACGTTGGAAGAGCGTTGTGAGCGTGAAGTAAGAGAATACACCAAGAAGAACTGTCCCGTACAGGTTGCCAACGATATTATTCTGGACAGTATGACGTTTGATAAGACGTCGCATACCGTCAGTTACTATTATGATGTAAAGGGTATTCTGGACGATGCAGACCTGATTCAGCGCAACAATCCCCGAGAGCGCCTGCTTATCGAGGTGAAAAACTCCGCCCATCTGAAACTCTACAAAGAGGCCGGCTACAGCTTCCGTTATGTTTACCTGTCGACCCATAACAAAGGAACGCAGCTCTTTCAAGCTACGTTCCATGAAAAGGATTACCAATGATAGCTAACGGTTTACAGCCATAAGCCGACTAACAGCTATCAGCAAACTACTCCTCGACCATCTCGGGTTTCATGTTGGTATAGACGGTCTGCACGTCGTCGAAGTCCTCGAGCTTCTCAATCATCTTGTCGATGGTCTCGCGCTCCTCGGCGGTTACGTCTTTCAGATCGTTGGGGATACGTGTAAACTCTGCTCCCGTCACCTCAAAACCGTTCTCCTCCAGATGCTTCTGGATAGCAGCGAACGATGAGGGATCGCCATAGATGGTGATGCTGTTCTCCTCCTCGTCCTCGTCGTATTCGTCCTCTACACCATAGTCGATGAGGTCCAGAATCAGCTCGTCCATATCCAGCCCGTCTTTCTTCTTGAAGGTAAATACGGCCTTGTGGTCGAACAGGAACGACAGTGAGCCCTGTGTGCCGAGGTTGCCGTTAAACTTATTGAACACTGAACGCACGTCACCAACGGTACGTGTCGTGTTGTCGGTCAGGGTTTCAACGAAGACAGCAACTCCGTGAGGGCCATATCCCTCGTAGGTTACCTCCTTATAGTCGCTCTGGTCTTTACCCATTGCGTTCTTGATAGCACGCTCAATGTTGTCCTTCGGCATGTTCTCACGCTTGGCGTTGGCAATGCAGGCACGCAGTGCGGGGTTCATGTCGGGCTCGGGGCCGCCAGCCTTTACGGCAATGGCAATCTGCTTGCCAATCTTGGTAAACGTCTTGGCCATGTGGCCCCATCTCTTCAGTTTCGCAGCTTTGCGATATTCAAATGCTCTTCCCATAATTTATTTGTTTATTCGATATTTCGGTATGATAGTATTTCGATATGCCGATATGTAGAGGTTTCGATATTCCGAGATTATCTTAACTCGGCACCGAGCTTCTGCTTGATGTTGGTGATGAGTTTCTGCATGATGGCGTCAATCTGTTTGTCGCCCATGGTCTTCTCGGCATCCTGCAGGATGAAGTTGACGGCATACGACTTCTTGCCGGCCGGCAGCTTGTCGCCTTCATAGACATCGAACAGCTCCACTTTCTTCAGAAGTTTCTTCTCCGTCTGTCGGGCTACTTCCTCAATCTGTGCGAACTCTACGTTCTTGTCGATGAGCAGGGCGAGGTCGCGGCTGACAGCAGGATATTTGGGGATGTCGGTAAACTCAACCTTCTGCTTGCGGACAACCTTCATCAATGCCGTCCAGTTCAATTCTGCATAGTAGACGGGTGTGTCGATGCCGAACTGCTTCTGCAACTTCTTGCTGATGACACCCAGCTCGATGAGTTGCTTGCCACCTCGGTTCTCGTAAGACACACCAGCTGAGAATACGGCATTCTCCGACTTCTTGCGAACCACCATACCCGGCTGCACACCGATACGTGCCATCACATTCTGTACGTTGGCGTCGAGTTCAGCGAACATCGTCTCCTCGTTGGCATGAGCCCAAGAGCCCTCGACGCGCTTACCGGTAATCCACAGTCCCAGGTGGTACTGCTCCTTATAAGCCTGCATGGGGTCGTTGTCGTTCTGCTTCTCTGGAGAGAAGTGATACACGTTGCCGAACTCGAAGAAATGGCAGTTGCCGTTCTTACGGTTGGCATTGTGCTGAATACTCTCCAAACCGCCATATAGCAAGGTGCTGCGCATGACGTTGAGGTCACTCGACAACGGGTTCATGATGTGTACCAGCGTCAAGTTCTGTATGTCGTCGTAGTATGCCGACTTAGTTAACGAATTGTTGAGGATTTCGTTGAAGCCTGCACCCACCAGCTGCTCGCTGACCAGATTGGCCAACTTGTGCTTCTGGTCCTCGTCGCCCTTGATGACAAGGCTAGACTTGAGCTGGGTGGGAATCTCCACATTATTATATCCATATATGCGCAGGATGTCCTCCACGACGTCGCAGGGACGCTGCACATCCACACGGTAGGCAGGAATCTCAAGTGTCAAGCCCTCGGCAGTCTCCTTGAGCACCTTCATCTCCAGTGACTGACAGATGCTCTTGATGGTTTCCAAGGGAATATCCTTGCCTACCAGTGAGTGCACGTAGTCATAGCGCAACTCAACAACGGGGTTTTTCATGGGCTCGGGATAGACATCCTTGATGTCCATCGACACCTTGCCACCGGCCAGTTCACGGCACAACAGGGCAGCATATTTCAGTGCCTCGATGGTGATGTTGGGGTCAACGCCACGCTCAAAGCGGAACGAAGCATCGGTAGAGAGTCCGTGACGACGGGCCGACTTGCGGATCCATGTAGGATGGAAATAAGCCGACTCCAACACAACGTTGCGAGTGGTTTCGTAGGTACCACTACCCTTTCCGCCGAAGACGCCGGCGATACACATAGGTTCCTCGGCATTACAGATAGCCAGGTCGCGGTCGCTCAGCTTGTGCTCCACACCGTCCAGTGTCTGGAAGGGCGTTCCGTCAGGCATGGTCTTCACTACAATCTTGTGGCCTTTCACCATATCGGCGTCAAAGCAGTGCAAGGGCTGTCCCATAGCCATCATGACGTAGTTGGTGATGTCGACAATGTTATTGATAGGACGCAAGCCGATGACGTTCAACTTCTCCTTCAGCCATTCCGGCGACTCCTTGACGTCGCAGTCGGTGATGCTGACACAGGCATAGCGCTTGCAGGCTTCTGTGTTCTCAATGACCACGTCGATGGGGAGGTCGTGATTGTCGACGGAGAAGGCCTTGTCAACGGGGGAACCATTGACCGCTGGTTTGTGGAGGGCAGTCTGGTAGCCGTTCTGCTTCAGCCAGGCATAGAGGTCGCGCGCTACACCCCAATGGCTCAGGGCATCGGCTCGGTTGGCTGTGATATCTACCTCGATGAGCCAGTCGCTCTCCAGATGGTAGTATTCAGCGGCAGGTGTGCCGACGACGGCGTCCTCGGGCAATACGATGATGCCGGCATGGTCGTTGCCGATGCCTATCTCGTCTTCTGCACAAATCATGCCCAGCGACTCAACGCCACGCAGTTTCGACTTCTTGATGACAAATTCCTTGTCGCCGTCATAAAGCACACAGCCTAAGTCGGCAACGATCACCTTCTGACCAGCAGCTACATTAGGAGCACCACAGACAATCTGCTGCGGCTCGCCTTTGCCCAGGTCAACGGTGGTGACATGCAAGTGGTCGCTGTCAGGATGCATCTCACATGTCAGTACCTTACCGACATACAGTCCCTTCAAGCCACCCTTGATACTTTGTACTTCTTCAAGTGCGTCGACCTCAAGACCTGTTGACGTCAGTGCGTCGCACACCTGCTGCGGTGTCAGGTCGAAGTCCACGTACTCCTTTAACCATTTATAAGATATATTCATTGCAATGTTTGATATATTTTCGAAAATCTGTGCAAAGGTACAAAAAAGTGAGCAAAACACAAAAGGAAAACGTGTTTTTTATTCTTGAAGTACGTTTTAAAACGTCGCGAAGGCCGTTCTAAAGTTAAATCCTCGACGAGGAACGTTAAATCCTCGACGAGAAACAATAAAACCACGACGTGGAACGATAAATCCTCGTCGTGGTTTACACTTTTATTCCTTATGCCTTTAATCGGCCGGAAAATCAATAGAACTTAAAGTAGCGGCGGGCGTTGTTGTAGCTGATGTCCTCAACCATCTTACCCAGCAGCTCGCGGTCGTCGGGCAGCAAGCCCTTCTCCACGTCGTTACCCAGCATGTTGCAGAGGATGCGACGGAAGTACTCGTGACGCGGATAGCTCAGGAACGAGCGGCTGTCTGTCAGCATACCTACGAAGCGGCTCAGCAGACCCAGTACTGACAAGGCGTTCATCTGGCGCTCCATACCGTCCTTCTGATCGTTGAACCACCAGCCGGAACCGAACTGAATCTTGCCGGGCTCGCCACCCTGGAAGTTACCCAACATAGTGGCAATAACCTCGTTGGCGCAAGGATTCAATGTATATAATATGGTACGCGTGAGCTTGTCCTCCATATTCAGCTTATTGAGGAACTTCGACATAGCCTTGGCCGTATTGAACTCACCGATAGAGTCGAAACCGGTGTCGGGACCCAGCTGCTTCAGCATCTTGGTGTTGTTGTTGCGGATAGCGCCATAGTGGAACTGCTGTGTCCAGTCGGCGTCGGCATCCATCTCGGCCATCATGGTCAGGAAGCAGTGCTTGTACTGGCGAGCCTCCAGAACTGACAGCTGCTGGCCACGCATAGCCTTCTCGAAGATGGTCTCAATCTGCGAGTCTGTGTACTCCTCGTCGTAGAACTCCTCGATACCGTGGTCAGAGAGCTTACAACCCTGAGCGGTAAAGAAGTCGTGGCGCTTCTTGAGTGCGTCAATCATATCGGCGAACTTCGTGATGGTAACGCCACTCACCTGCTCCAGCTGATGCACGTAGTCGGCAAACTCAGGAGCGTCAATGTTCATGGCCTTGTCAGGACGCCAGGCAGGAATCATCATGGGATCGTCGGCAGCCTTGTGCTTAGCATACTCAATGTGGTTGTGCAGGTCGTCGACAGGGTCGTCGGTGGTACAAACGCACTCTACATTGTAGTGCTTCATCAGTTCGCGAGCAGAGAACTCGGGGCTCTTCAGCTTCTCGTTACACTCGTCGAAAATCTCACGTGCCGTCTTGGGGCTCAACAGCTTGTCGATACCGAAGGCTGTCTTCAGCTCCAGGTGTGTCCAGTGATACAGCGGGTTGCGCAAGGTGTAGGGAACCGTCTCGGCCCATTTCTCAAACTTCTCCCAGTCGGTAGTGTCCTTACCGGTGCAGTACTTCTCGTCTACGCCATTGGTACGCATGGCACGCCACTTGTAGTGGTCGCCACCCAGCCACAGCTCGGTAATGCTCTTGAACTTGTGGTCGTTAGCCACCATTTCAGGAATCAGGTGACAGTGATAGTCGATGATGGGCATCTTAGCCGCATGATTGTGGAACAGGTCTTGTGCTACCTCATTGTCCAGCACAAAGTTCTTGTCATTGAATTGCTTCATAATTCTTAAGTTATAATTGTTTTAGTATAAATCGTTCAACTTTCGGACTGCAAATATAGCAAATTAAATCCACAAACGTGCAATAATACACTTATTTTGAAGAAAAATTAACGTAACGGGGTCACTCCAGCATGATAACCGTTGCCTCGGAGTTGTCCAATCCCGGCATCGTACGACCCACTCGGGCATTGATATAAGTGGGGTCGCACACCACAAAGCGGTTGCCGTTAAGCGTGAGGAAGTCGCCCTTGACATCTTCATTGAAACGAACCGCCAGAGCCAGGTGGCCAGGATAATAAACGAGTACAGTCTTCAGTCCTAACAGGTCGCGCACCAGGCGTGACAACAGGATGGAGCGGTCCTCGCAGTCGCAGGATGGATAGTAGAGTGTCTCTTCGGCAAAGAAGGCACGGTCGTGTCCCCATACCTGCTCGTCGTATTCGTACACAAATCCCGTCTGCACCCAGTTCAGCAACCGCTCAACGGCCTCCAGTTCGGAATAGCCCTTGAGCTCTTCGCGCAAAACAGGATAAAGCTGCTCCTTCAACGAAGCATCCAACGGAGTGTTGGCATACATGGACCAACGCGTCATGAAGTTCTCACCCAAAGAAGACGTCGGATAAGTCTCGTAGAAGTCTATCAGGTTCTTGTTGACGCTGACCTTTGCCTGCACATCCTCGTAGCGACGGGACTGGAACTGAAGTTCCTTGGTAGGCGACATCGCAAACTTCTGGCTGGTGGTTATCCACAACGAGAGAGGTTTCTCCTGCGGGAAACTGGCTTCGCAGACCTGCATCTGCTCTTCGCCACCACCATTAAACGGATAATAGTAGTCGTTGTCTATGTAGAAGTAAGACTGTCCGTAAATAAAATGCTTGGATGCATACAGCAAGCGGAGATGATTATTGGCAAAGGCCAGACGCATCTTGTATCCCGACTGACAATAGACGAAGGCTGCCAACAAGGTGGCTTCGTTGCTGTCTCCCATGCAAGCCTTAGCCATCTGGAAGAGCATATTGAGATAGGCCCAGTCGCTCAACTGGTAGTCGACGCGTAATTGCAGACAGTCACGAATCAGATTGTTGTACTCCTTCGAAGCCAGCGTCGTCCATACCTTCGCTACATTCTTCTCGTTAAGGGCAGGAAGCCAGAACGAGAGGTCGTCGCTGAAGTGCACACCCATTTGCGTTCCAAAGCAAGTGAAGGTCTTAACCTGAGCGGTAGAATCCTGGGCAGGTACTGGCGCAATGGGCACAGGCTGGGGCTCAGGAACGGGAGGTGCAACCATTTCCTTGACAGCAATGGAATTGTCGTTTGCGGGTTTCTGGTCATCGTCCTTGACTTCTACAGGAGGAACATCCTTCTCTTCCGGCTGGGGCTTGGCAGGAGAAGAGTCAAACACCTTCCATGCCTGTTCCATAAACTTCGCATATTCGGCATTGGCTTCATCGCGGAAGTTCTCAAATTCGCGGAACGACCTCTTGCGGAACGACTCGAACTCGTCCTCGAAAGAGTTCTCGTCTTCGGCGCTGATGGAGTCGCGGGTGACGGTAGCGGGTCTGCTGGAACGCTTCTGAGCCAGATTGGACGTCTGGCTGTTGTTCTTACCGATATAGTCTATAAAACTCTTGGTAAGCTGCTTGACCGACTTGCCCTTTTCTTTCTCTTTTTCTTTTTGGTCTTTTGGTTTATTCTGCTGTGCTAATGCCGGCTCGCAAACCATTGCCAGCATCAGTAGTGTCAGGAGGAATAGTAGCTTTTTCATCTGTATTAATCTTCAATTAACATGTTTTTTGCCTTAGTGTAGAAATCTGTCGCCATCGTCAGGAAGGCCATCGCCGACATAGCATAGCCGAGGCCGATGTCGAAGCGCAACAGATAAAAGATGAGGTATGACATATACATCAGGAATATCATCCAGTACATGAGCAACTGGGTTTTGACGAACACTAACGATACGGTGTTGCGCCAGTATTTGTTCTTACGGCTGCTGGTATAGTCGCCCCATTTGGTGAGCAGAATCTGTGTCAGGAGCACCATCAGGAACGATACGATGACTTCCAGCCAGACAGGGAACGTGCCGACCTCCAACCGGTTCTGCAGTGTTTGTCCGGCGTATGCCAGCAACTCTACTCCCGGCATCTTACCCATCGGAGTCATGTGCATGTCGTACTCATCGGTCATCGTGCCCAACAGCACAATCTTGTCCTTGATCTTGTCGGCATACTCGCTGATGGAGTCTGGAGAAACAACGGTAAATATCGTCGGCGTGAAATTGATTCGCAGGTCCTTGTCTTCTATAGGCAATGGTTTGTCGAGGGTGTGGTTTACCACTCTGGCAATAAACGAAGGCTGAAGCTCACCGTTGAATTTACGGCCGAGACTTACCAGTCGTGCCATGCTGCCATAAAGCGAATATTGCATGTTGGTAAAGCCCTGCTCCACCTCCAAAGGCTCTGCAAAGAAAGAACGGACTGCTACCGTATAACCCAAGCTGTCGTTGGTGTAGTCAAGATACTTGCACGAGAATACGATGTTTTGGTACTCAGCAGCTACATTACTGATCATGATATCACCAAGGGTGTCCTCTTTCAGTCCTTCAAAGACGCAGTCAACGCCAATCACCTTCGGATGCTGCTCCTCTATCTGCTGAAGGGCTGTGGCTATCTCCTGCCGATTCTGCAGAGGTGTCAGGTCGACAAGGACAATGTCGTCGTTATACTCGTTGTCGCCAGACTCTTGCAGAATCTGGTAGTAGACATCGGTGAAGTTGAAGTCGGAAATGGCTTTTGACAATGGGTTCAGGAAGGACACATTCAAGGCAATGGCAGCCATAAACGATATCAAGGCAAATGCCAACACCGTAATGAGAGAATGGCGCAGAAGAAATTGCAAATGGTCTTTAGATATCATATCCTTTATTAACATTGCCTAACTTTCATTGGGCAAAGATAGGCAATTATTTCGAAAAACAAAAATAAAACAGGAAATATTTTGCTATTTGCCGGCGAAATTGTATCTTTGCAACATGCAAAGTAAAGTATTGCTAATCTATACAGGTGGGACCATCGGCATGAACCGCAATCCTAAAACGGGTGCACTGGAGCCTTTCGACTTCGAGCACCTGTTACAAAATGTGCCCGAACTCAATCAGTTTGACACGCTGATTGCCACCTACCAGTTCACGCCGCCTATAGACTCCAGCGATATGTCTCCACGCCTATGGACTGACCTCAGCCACGTCATTGCTGATAACTACAACGAATATGACGGTTTTGTGGTGCTTCACGGAACGGACACGATGGCCTACACCGCCTCTGCCCTCTCCTATATGTTGGAGAATCTTACCAAACCGGTTATTTTCACGGGCTCGCAATTGCCTATAGGACAACTGCGGACCGATGGCAAGGAGAATCTCATCACCAGCATTGAGATTGCAGCAGCCAAAGACGCCGACGGACATGCCAAGGTGCCAGAGGTCGGCATCTACTTTAGCGGACATCTGCTTCGCGGAAATCGTACAACCAAGCAGAGCGCCGAGGAATTCAACGCTTTTGAGTCGTTCAACTATCCTCATCTGGTGGAAGCCGGTGTCAACATTGTATATCACGAGGAGCGCATTCTGAAGCCCGACTGGGACAAACCGATGACTCCTCACTTCCGTTTGGACAACAACGTCATCATATTCTCGCTGTTCCCTGGCGTTCGCGAAGACTTGATTCGTCACATCATCCACACGCCGAACCTACGGTCTATCGTTATGCGTACCTTCGGCTCCGGCAATGCCCCTCAGAACTCATGGCTCCTACAAGCCCTCAAGGAGGGTTCACAGCACGGAAAAGTGATAGTCAATATCAGCCAGTGCATGCAGGGTAAGGTTGAGATGGGACGCTACGACACGGGAGTCCATCTGCAGGAGGCTGGTATCGTCAGTGGTTACGACTCGACCGTGGAGAGCGCCGTCACCAAGCTGATGTTCCTGCAGTCACACTATGACGACCCTGAACAGGTGCGCTACTTCATGAACCGGAGCATTCGCGGCGAAATAACGGTTTAACGCCACTCACCGTCAGCGGTTCACCCGCTGACAAAAGAAAGAAAAACCCATTTATTCACTAAACAAATACAACAACTATGAAAGAACTAAAAGGAACAAAGACAGAGAAAAACCTGCATGAGGCATTTGCAGGTGAGTCAATGGCTCGCAACAAGTACAGCTATTGGGCATCGAAGGCCAAGAAGGACGGCTACGTGCAGATTGCCGCCATCTTCGAAGAGACCGCTGCCAACGAGAAGGAGCACGCCAAGATGTGGTTCAAGCTCCTGGAGGGTGGCGCCATCAAGGACACAGCCAGCAACCTGGAAGCTGCTGCCGGTGGTGAGAACTTCGAGTGGACGGACATGTATGCCCGTATGGCCAAGGAGGCTCGCGAAGAGGGCTTTGACGAGATTGCCGAGAAATTCGAGGGCGTTGCAGCCATCGAGAAGGCTCACGAGGAGCGCTATCGCAAGCTGCTGGACAACGTCAAGAAGGAGCGCGTATTCTCAAAGGATGGCGACGTCATCTGGCAGTGCAGCAACTGTGGTCACATCGTCGTTGGCAAAAAAGCTCCCGAGGAGTGCCCGGTGTGCAATCATCCGCAGTCTTACTTCCAGGTCAAGGCCGAGAACTATTAAAAACAAAAGCTCCCGAAATCGGGAGCTTTTTTATATCCGTTATCTCAGCAGCTGTTGTTTAAAGAATGCCACGCATTGACGGTAAAGATGATTGCGCGTGTTTCCGCCGGAGATACCATGATTGCGGTTGGTATATACCAACTGGCTGAAGTCCTTGTCTGCCTGCACCAGCGCCTCCGTGTATTCTGCCGTATTGCGGTAGTGCACGTTGTCGTCTGCCATTCCGTGACACAACAGCAAAGCACCATGCAAATGGGCTGCACGGGTAATTGGACTGTCGTCATAACCCTCGACATTCTCTTGCGGAGTACGCATATATCGCTCGGTATAGATGGTGTCGTAGTAGCGCCACGACGTAGGAGGCGCAATAGCGATTCCTGCACAGAACACTCCCCTGCCCTCTGACATGGACATCAGTGTGTTGAAGCCTCCAAAACTCCAGCCCCAGATGGCGATACGGTCCTTGTCGACAAATGGCTGCTGTCCAAGCCAAAGGGCCGTCTCTACCTGATCGCGGGCTTCCAACTGTCCTAATTTCAAATAGGTGCATTTCTCAAAGTCTACGCCACGGCCTCCCGTTCCTCGGTTGTCCACACAGACACAGATGAATCCCTGCTGGGCCAGGTACTGCTCCATCATAGCACCTTGTGCCGACATACCGATGGCCCAGGCATTGCGCACCTGTTGATTGCCGGGTCCGCCATATTGATACATGATGACTGGATATCTCTTGCCAGCGTTAAAGTCTGCAGGTTTAACCATCCAGCCGCTCAGCGTGACTCCCTCGGAGGTTGTCAGCGTAAACATCTCTCGCGTGCCCAGCTGGTAATCTTTCAGCTCCTCCTGCAATTTCTTATTGTCAATGAGCACCTTCAGAACCTTTCCGTTAGCAGTACAAAGCTCATAGACGGCAGGGGTGTTCCTGTCGCTCCACGAATGGATGAAATACTGATGGTTCGAGCTGAATGTCGCCGTGTTCCATCCTGCCGTTGGTGTCAGACACTCGCGTTTGCCGTTCTTATAAGCCACCCACACATGCTGCTCGGTAGCATTCACGACGGATGCGGGCTGACCAGGCAAGGACTCGTGCGACGCAAAGTAGACATGGCCGGTCTTTTCATCGTAACCATAGACGGCACTGACCTCATAGTTGCCTTGGTCTATCTGTCGCAACAACTTTCCGTTCAGGTCATAAAGATAGAGGTGCATATAGCCGTCGCGGTCGCTTGGCAACAGGATGTGGCGGTCGGTAATTTGGGTGCCGTGAATCACCTCTTCACGCACATACTTGTCAACCTTTTCCTCAATGGCCAACTGGCATGTCGTGGTCAGCGGATTTACCATATACAGGCGCAGACAGTCCTGATGGCGATTCATCGTGAAGACGGCAATCTTAGCGGCATCGCTGGTAGTCTGAATACGAGGAATGTATTCTTCCTCCTGCATCGGCACTTGCAACTGTCGTGTCTGACGACTCTGAATATCATAGCTCCACAGCGTGCAACGGGCATTCACCTCGCCTGCCACAGGATATTTATAGGTGTAGCTTCCCGGGTATTCGGCATACTCCTGATGCTCCGGTTTCAAACCTTTAAACATCGGCATGCTGAACTCCTTGACCTTGCTCTCATCGTAACGCACCCACACCAACTGCTTGCCATCGGCAGTAAACACCATAGCCCTGCTGAGACCGAACTCCTCTTCGTTCACCCAGTCGGGAATGCCGTTAATCACCTCGTTACGCCGTCCGTCGTTGGTAATCTGTTCTTCTGTATGGCCTTGGTAGAGTTTCACCAGGAAGATGTTATTGTCGCGCACAAAGGCTATCTGTTGTCCGTCAGGCGAGAACAGCGGTGCCTGTTGCGGTCCACCCGCCGAAAGAGGCACCATGCGGTTGTCCTTACGCGTATATATATAATAGGTGGCAGTATGCGAACGGCGATAAACCATTTTTGTTTGGGTTCTGATGAGCATGCGACGACCGTCCGAACTCATTTGGAAACCGTCTATATCCTCCAGTTTGCCCCCCAGAACGGTTGCAACGTCAAAGAGCGTTGCCGTCTCTTTGCCTGACTTGAAGGCATACTGGACAATACGTTTGCCGTCGGCCGTCAACTGTGCATACGACTCCCCGTCGACCATTGGCTGCACCTGTCCCATCGTCTCTCCACGGAAGGCTCCTTTGGCCACGTCTTTCAGCTCCAGCGGCTTGCCAGCATGGGCTATTGCCGTCAGTAGGGTAAATGCCATCATGATGATTCTGAATCTTTTCATCGTTATATACTACTTGATTATCGAGTATGCAAAGTTACAGAAAAATAAGAATGCAGCCAAATTATTTAGGTATTTTTTTGGTGGAATCAAAATTTAGTTGTACCTTTGCAGTCGCAAAATCGGAAGGATTTGGAAGGTTGGCAGAGTGATCGATCGCGCTGGACTCGAAATCCGGTATACCCCTTTCGGGTATCGGGGGTTTGAATCCCTCACCTTCCGCCAAGAAAAAGAGAATGGTTCAACGCCATTCTCTTTTTTATTTCCGTAAAAACGCTTCCCTGTTCAGAATAACTCAATGCCGACAGTCTTCAGGGCACTGCGAGCCATGCGTTCATAAACCAGCCCCAACTCGGCAAAATGCTGCATACTCCGGAAAGCTGCTTTTCGTACTGACGGGAAAGGTCCCTGTATGCCAGACAATGCCTGGTCGATGAATTCATTGATGCCGCGTTCATTGGGCTCTTGTCCATTCATAAACAAACGGCTCAACACATGGAATCCGCAAAGCTGATAGTACTCCTGCTCACCGGCCATCCACTGGTAGGCTTTCTCCGCAGCGTACGGCAAGTGCTGCCACAGGTTGAACGCCAGTTGTTCGGCAATCTCCTGCGAGGGGATTTCCTCCATCCAGATGTCAGCAACCTCAGGAAGCATGCGTTCAGCAGGCATCAGCATGGTAGCCAGTATTTTGCACTCACGGACGTTCTCTTTCCACAGGGCAATGGCCAAGTGGTAGCAATCGTCTGTCGACATATTTGGTTCGCCCTTGATCTCTTCAGCCATTTCCTTAAGACGAGGCAGCGTGGCACCCCAGTTCAGCTTGTAGTCAACACCCTTGTCGCGCATAGACTGTGCCACAGCTCCGTCCATCATCTGCCGGAAGGACTGCTTGATCTCTTTTATTCTCTCGTCTATTTCCATCTCACTTCTGACCTTTCACTTCTGAGGCTTTCACTTACAACGTCCCGTATTCGTGTCCATATCGCAACATCTGATGCACATAGCTCTCTCCGTAGACAACCTGAATGTCGCAAATCTCGTGATGCTCGTCATAGACAGGTATCAACTGCGGATTGATAAATCCCTTGTAGGGTGCCAGGTTCAGCTTCCGATAACGCTCCAGAACCTCTTCGTGCAGCGACTTGTCTACCTTGACGGCATAGCGCTCCACCAGTTCTCGCGCAGCAGGATAGTCACCCTCGCTCTTAATGCGTTGTATCTCGGCCAGCAGACGGGCAAAGAGCTTGCGTAGCTGCTCGTAGTCCGTGATGCGCACAAAAGTTTTTCCTTCGTGCTTCACCAGCTCGATTGCTGTCCCGTTTTCATAGCACCAGTGGGCAATGAGCGCCCTGTTGCGCATGTGGGCTTCCTCTATCTGTCTGCCTGGCTCAATCCTGATGAGCTGTGTCATCAGACCATTCATGATGTAGGAGTAGTACTGCGACTTGTAGGCTTCCTCGTCGGGCACCAGTCCCAGTTCTATCAGTTTGCGGTCGGCAATATAATAAAGTCCGAACAGGTCGGCACGTGCTTCCTCGATGGTGTTGCCGTAGGCCTTCAACGCGTCGGGGTCGGTGCCGGGCAACAACTGGCCGCTACCGTGTCCCAGACATTCGTGGAGGTCGGTATGCAGGTCGTCGCACACGTCGCCATAGCGCTCAATCAACTGCAGCGTTTCCTGGTCAATGACAAACTCTTCCTTGAATCCGCTACCGTGAGCTGCCTTGTTGTAGGCATCAGTGATATTGCTGATGGTGATGCTCTTCGAACCGTGGCGGGCCCTGATCCAGTCGGCATTGGGCAGATTAATGCCAATGGCGGTCGACGGATACTCGTCACCACCCAACATAGCTGCACAGATGGCATTGGCCACGACACCCTTGACGTGTGGCTTGCGGAAACGGGCATCCACCGGCGAGTGGTCCTCAAACCACTGGGCATTTCGGCTGATGGCCTGTGTGCGCTTGGTAGCCTCCAGGTCTTTGTATTCCACGATACCCTCCCATGAGCCTTTCAGCCCCAGCGGGTCGCCATACACCTCGATGAAACCGTTCACGAAGTCTACCCTGCCCTCATGCTCGTTCACCCATGCGATGCAGTAGTCGTTAAACACCTGCAGGTCGCCCGTATTATAATACTGTATAAGAAGCTCTATCACCTTGCGCTGGTGCTCATTCTCTGCCACCGTCTTGGCCTTTTCTAGCCAATAGACGATGTGGCGGATGCTGTTGGCATAGCGGCCATGGGCCGACCAGACCTCTTCCCTCACCTCGCCGTCTCGCTTCACAAGTGTCGAGTTCAGTCCATACGAGCGTGGCGACGGATTTCCGCTGTCGGCTTCCTTCTGCCGGGCATAGAACGCCTCCGCCTCCTGCTGGCTAACACCTTGGTAGAAGTTGCAGGCAGATGTCTGCAGCAGGTCTTCACCGTCGGCCTTGTTCACACGCTTGGGCAACACCGTCGGGTCGAAGATGACAGGAAACAGCTCGGCACAAAGGTCGTCAATCGTCTCAACTGGTCGCAAGGGCAACCTTTGAGGTTCCACCTCGTGCAGCACCCGTCTGAACCAATCCTCGTGGAAGTCGGGCTTGAACTTTTCACATCCATAGTGGTGATAGATTCCGTTGGAGAACCATACGCGTTTAATATAGGTATCGAGCGCGTGAAAGTCTTCCGACTCATGGTCAACGGACAGGTCCGTATAAACCACCTCCAGCACCTTACGTATGCGCAGGTTGTGCCTGCCGAACTGGTCGAAGGTGATGTCACGCCCATACAGCGTAGCCTGAGACAGATAATAAACCAGTGTCTTCTGCAATAACGACAGTTGCTCAAACCCGTTGAGACGGTATCTGAGCAACTGGATGTCAGCAAAGCGTTCTTCGGCCACATAGCCGAAGTGCGACGCACTCCCTTCCGAATAGTTCATGATGCGGGCTTCTCCTTCTTGGCCACCTTCTTCACAGGCTGCACGTGCTGCAGACGATACTCGCGCGGAGTCATCCGCATCAGCTTGTAGAACGAAGCATAGAACGACTGGCGGTTCGCAAACCCTACCATGTCGCTCACCTCCTCCATGCGCAGCTCCTGATACCTGCGGTCTACAAGGATGGCCATTGCCTCCTCAATTCGGAACTTGTTGACGAAAGAAGTGTAATTCATGTGGAACTTGACATTCACAACCGCTGAAATGTAACGCGTGTTTGTTCCTAAATCCTCGGCTAGTTTCTTGGCTGAATAATCTTTGTCCTTGTACTTCTTTTGCATGACGATGATTTCAAGGATTCTATCCTTCATCTCGTCCATCAACTTAGGGCTAACAAGAGTCCTGTAGTGGGCCTCTTTTTCTTTCTTTTCGGTAATGTTGTACTTTGTCATACCCTCTTTGAACAAGTTTTTAATACATTTCAACTGCAAATATACAAACTTTTTTTTAATTGTTGATACATTTTTCCAAAAAAATCATCGATTTCAACAAAAAACATCTTTTTTGCAAAAAAAAGCCCAAAATATTTGGCAGTTTCCAAAAAAGTAACTACCTTTGCACCCGCAATTCAGAAAGAGTACTGAATGAAGCAACAAAAAATGATGCACCCGTAGCTCAGTTGGTAGAGCACCTGACTCTTAATCAGGGTGTCCAGGGTTCGAGCCCCTGCGGGTGTACTTTAGAGGAGAAGTGATGGACTCAAAAAGTCTGTCACTTTTTCGTTATAAATCAGGTAGATAGCGTTCTAACCCTCTCATTTTGAACCAGTTTTAGGGATTTTCACTAATTGTTAAACAATGCGGATTAAGTGGAATTTCGTGGAACTGAATGGAAGTGTTTAGAGCTTGTTGGAGCCAATTTTTGATACACATTTTGATACATGGTATCACTAGGCCCTGATTTTTGATACATGACATCTCCCACAAAATGCTACAAATCATGTAAAAATGCCAAGATTCGGCACTTTTTCATCCTAGAAAGGCCCTTTTCCGCGCAAAAAAAAGTTAAAGTTATGACAAAGCACGTAAAAGTGATCTTCGACCGCCGTAAGAAGGCAGCGAAAGTGGGAACTGGTTTAGAGAATTGGGAGGTGGCTGCTCAGGACAAAGCTATCGTAGCCAAGGTCAAGCACTATGAGCAAATCGTCAATGCGATGAAGATGCTCAATGAGGATATGACCATCGAGAACTTCAACAAGCATGTCTTCACTGCCCAGGCTCCGACCAAACCCGAAGAGAAGGTTCTCTTCAAAGGTAACGACCTTCGTCAGAGCTTTATTGACTTCTGCCGTAACCGTTTCGAGAATGAAGGCCTTGCCCCTAATACAGTCAAGGACTTCACCGTTGTCTTCTACGCTCTCGAAGCATGTGGCTGTCTTAACACCTTCGCAGACCTTACAAAGGCTAACGTCATGGCTTGGGATGCCTGGCTTCGTCTGGGTAACAAGCGCAGCGACTACACCATCAACGGCTATCACAAGAAGGTGAAGAAGTACACCAAGATTCTGTGGCAGCTGGAGATGATTGAGTCTGACCCCTATCAGTATGTCAAATTCCCCAAGGGAAGCAACAAGGAGCGCAATCCTCTCGATGAGGAAGAACTTCTCAAACTCCGCGAAATAAAATGTAAAGGCTATCTCGAGCGCGCGCGTGATCGTTTTGTATTTATGGCCTACACAGGACTTGCCTACTGCGATATGGAACTGTTCGACTTCAAGACCATGACTGAAAAGCGTGAAGACTACACCTATATCGATGGCGAGCGTCTAAAGACTGGTTCCAAATTTTTCACTCCTATCCTGCCTCCAGCTATGGCAGTACTGAAGAAGTACAACTACAAACTCCCTCCCATCACCAATCAGAAACTGAATGAGTACTGCCATCTTCTGGAAACCCTCTGTCAGATTCGCAAGCCCGTGACCTGTCACATTGCCCGACACAGTTTCGCCACCCTGATGCTCTCTTATGGATTTTCACTGGAAGAGGTCAAGAAGATGTTAGGACACAAAGATATCAGAACAACTCAGCTTTACGCCAAGCTCTCCACCAAGAAACTTGAAGACAGCGTTACCAAGAAGCTCAAGAAGCTCAAATAACCTTGTAGAACACGCCCTT